>JBBQKZ010000106.1:0-12830 GCA_038327405.1 Burkholderiales bacterium
GCTGCTTCTCGATCTCCATCCAGTCGCTGGTGGCGTGGCGCGCGGCCTTGCGCGCCTTCACGCTGCCAGCAATATTGATCGCTCCGGAGAACAGCAGCAGCTTCTCGGTGAGCGTGGTCTTGCCCGCATCGGGGTGGGAAATGATGGCGAAGGTGCGGCGGCGGCGCACCTGTTGGGAAAGTTCGGACATAGCGCCTGATTATCCCTGTGCAGAGAGCGGCTCCGGAGCACGGGACCCAACCCAGAGATGCCGTGGAACCGGCTTTGCCGGGCCACAGGCATCGTCCCCCTCGGGGGGAAGCCGCGTCAGCGGCGCAGGGGGGGGTGACAATACCCGCCATGCACCCAAAAGCCCTCCTGGACGAAAGCGCCATCCTGATCGAACAGGTTTTCAAGTTCGAACACCCCACCGACGCCGTCGTCGCCCGTCATTTCCGCGAGAACCGCTCGCTGGGTTCCCGCGAACGCGCCACGCTCTCAGACACCGTCTACACGATCCTGCGCGAACGCCTCAAGCTTGAGTGGCTGGCCCGCTCGGGCAGCGGCTCCAAATGGCGCCGGCTGGCGATCCTGGCCTTCCCCGGCGACCGCGATTTCATCAAGAGCTCGCTCACCGAACCCGAAAAGACCTGGCTCGACCACTGCGACGCCGTCAAGGATGCCGACCTGATGGCGCAGCACCGGCACAACCTGCCCGACTGGCTCGCCACCTCTTTGCGTGAACAGGTGGGCAACGAGTTTGATGCCCTGGTGGCCAGCCTGAATCAGCCCGCGCCGCTGGACTTGCGGGTGAACCTGCTCAAAGCCAAGCGCGAAGCGGTGCTGGCCTCGCTGCAAAATGCCGGTCTGACGGGCGCCGCCACGCCTTATTCGCCCATGGGCATCCGCCTCCAGGGCAAGCCTTCTTTGGCCAAATTGCCCGCTTTCACCGAGGGCGAGGTCGAAGTGCAGGACGAAGGCTCACAGCTGCTGGCTTTGCTCCTGGACGCCAAGCGCGGTGAGATGGTGGTGGATTTCTGCGCCGGCGCCGGCGGCAAGACCCTTGCCATTGGTGCAGCCATGCGCAACAGTGGCCGGCTGTACGCGTTCGACACGTCTGGCCACCGGCTCGATGCACTCAAACCGCGCCTGGCGCGCAGTGGGCTGTCCAATGTGCACCCGGTGGCGATCGCCCACGAGCGCGACGACCGCATCAAGCGCCTGGCAGGAAAGATCGATCGGGTGCTGGTCGACGCCCCATGCTCGGGCCTGGGCACGCTGCGGCGCAGCCCCGACCTGAAATGGCGCCAGAACCCTCAAACGGTGGCAGCGCAGACGGAACTGCAGCTGGCCATTTTGAACAGCGCGGTTCGCCTGCTCAAGCCGGGCGGGCGTCTGGTGTATGCCACCTGCAGTCTGTTGAAGCAGGAAAACGAAGACGTCTGCGCCGCTTTCGAGGCCGCGCATGCCGAATTCGAAGCGGTACCTGTCTCGGTTCTTCTGGACAACGCGAACGTCCAGAATCCGGCTTCCCTGTGTCATGGCGACGAAGGGCGATGGCTTCGCCTGTGGCCGCATCGGCATGCTACGGACGGCTTTTTTGCCGCCGTTTGGCGGAAAAAGCCTTGAAAAGTCGTCAATTCACTTGATCTAGGGCAGTAGTGCCCACATTCAAGGCTGGATTTGGGTTGGTGATTCCGACCCCCGCCCTTAAAATCGTGGGCGTTACTGCTCCGGGTGCCCTGGAGCCCGCTCGGTATCCATCTGCCCCCAGGGGCGGTCTATTGGGAAATCAATGTCCTCTTCCGACTTCGGTATTTTTTCGTCCATCTGGGACGGCCTCATCCAGTTCCTCGCGCACGGCTTGATCGGCGCGACCTGGTGGCAAACCATGATCGTCGCCCTGGTGTTCACCCACATCACCATCGCCAGCGTCACCATTTACCTGCACCGCCACCAGGCCCACCGCTCGCTGGACCTGCACCCGATCGCATCGCACTTCTTCCGGTTCTGGCTGTGGATGACCACCGGCATGGTCACCAAGGAATGGACCGCCATCCATCGCAAACACCACGCCAAGTGCGAGCACGAAGGCGACCCGCACAGCCCGGTGGTGTTCGGCATCAAGAAAGTTTTCTTTGAAGGTAGCGAGCTGTACCGTGCCGAGGCCAAGAACCAGGAAACCTTGGACCGCTACGGCCACAACACACCCAACGACTGGATCGAGCGCGTTGTCTACACCGGTCGTTCGCGCCTGGGTGTGAGCCTCATGCTCATCCTGAACGTGGCGCTGTTCGGCGTGTTGGGTGTGACTGTCTGGGCGATCCAGATGATCTGGATCCCGATCACGGCCGCCGGCATCATCAACGGCATCGGCCACTGGTGGGGCTACCGCAACTTTGAGGCGACCGACGCCAGCACCAATGTGTCTCCCTGGGGCATCATCATCGGCGGCGAGGAGCTGCACAACAACCACCACACCTACCCCACGTCGGCCAAGCTGTCGGTCAAGCCTTACGAATTCGACATCGGCTGGATGTACATCACGATGCTGAGCTCGGTGGGTCTTGCTTCGGTCAAGAAGGTGCCGCCCAAGATGGCTTTTGGCGCTGTCAAGCCGGTGGCGGATGAGAAAACCCTGGAGGCGATCATCGCCAACCGGTACGAAGTGATGGCTGGTTACGCTCGTGAAATGCGCGCGGCTTGCAAGCGTGAGCTTGATGGCCTGCAGCAGCGCCGGGGCGATGCCACCGTCCTGCAATCGGCCCGCCAGTGGCTGCACCGCGATGACGACAAGGTGCCCGCCAGCATCAAGCCCCAGCTGGCTCAGGTGCGCGCCGAGCACCCGGTACTCGACAAGATGGTGACCATGCGCGAAGAGCTGCGTGCCCTGTGGTCAAGCACCACCGCCACCCGCGAGCAACTCGCCACCGACCTGCAAGCGTGGTGCCGCCGGGCTGAAGAGAGCGGCATCGCTGCCTTGCGCGACTTCTCCATCCGCCTGCGTTCAGCCCACGCCTGAACTCGAGCTGCCAGAGAAACCACCCTGCGGGGTGGTTTTTTCATGGGCGGCGGGTTTTCAATCGCGCACAAAAAAGCCGCTGGGAGACAGCGGCTTCTTGTTGGAAGAGATCCAGCTTATTTCAGCTTGATTTCCTTGTAGTCCACATGCTTGCGAGCTTTTGGATCAAACTTTTTGATCAGCATCTTCTCAGGCGTGGTCTTCTTGTTTTTGGTGGTGGTGTAGAAGTGGCCGGTTCCAGCAGTGGATTCCAGCTTGATCTTCTCGCGTGAGCCTTTGGTTGCCATGTTCGGTTCTCCTTAAGCTTGACCGCGTGCGCGCAGGTCGGCGAGCACGGCGTCAATGCCGTTTTTGTCGATCAGGCGAAGGGCTGCACCGGAGACGCGCAGACGCACCCAACGGTTTTCGCTCTCGACCCAGAAACGGCGGTATTGCAGGTTCGGCAGGAACCGGCGCTTGGTTTTGTTGTTGGCGTGGGAAACATTGTTCCCGACCATGGGCTTCTTGCCCGTGACTTCGCAGACGCGTGCCATGTGGACACTCCGATCATTCAAACAGCTGCTGAGCTCGACCGGAAGGCATTCCAAGTCTGGCCAGTACAGCCTCACCTCGCCAGGAAAGGGTGGCGGTAACCCGAATCTGCTGGGTTCCCGGACAGTCCGGTCATATTCAGCAAAGCCCGCGATTATAGCCAATCGGGGCTGTGGAGGGCCGAAGCGCCTTCAGGAGGCGTTCTGTTCCAGGAAGCGCTGGGCGTCCAGTGCGGCCATGCAGCCGGTGCCGGCGCTGGTGATGGCCTGGCGGTACACGTGGTCCTGCACGTCGCCGGCGGCGAACACACCGGGCACACTGGTCATGGTGGCCATGCCCTGCAGGCCCGAGCGGGTGGTGATGTAGCCGTCCTTCATGTCGAGCTGGCCCTTGAAGATGTCGGTGTTGGGCTGGTGGCCGATGGCGATGAAGCAGCCCTTCAGCGTGAGGTCTTCGGTTTCGCCGGTCTTCACGCTTTTCAGGCGAACGCCGGTTACACCGGTTTGATCGCCCAGTACCTCGTCCAGTGTGCTGTGCAGCTTGAGCTCGATCTTGCCGGCGGCCACCTTGTCCATCAGCTTGTCGATCAGGATGGCTTCGGCCTTGAAGGTGTCGCGGCGGTGCACCAGCGTGACCTTGCTGGCGATGTTGGACAGGTACAGCGCTTCTTCCACGGCGGTGTTGCCACCACCGACCACGCTGACTTCCTGGTCGCGGTAGAAAAAACCGTCGCAGGTGGCACAGCCCGACACGCCTTTGCCCATGAAAGCTTCTTCGGACGGCAGGCCGAGGTATTTGGCCGACGCGCCGGTGGCGATGATGAGTGCGTCGCAGCTGTATTCGCCGCTGTCGCCCTTGAGCACGAAGGGGCGCTTGCTGAAGTCAACTGCGTTGATGTGGTCGAAGATGATTTCGGTCTTGAAGCGTTCGGCATGGGCCTGAAAGCGCTGCATGAGGTCCGGGCCTTGCACGCCCTCGGCGTCGGCGGGCCAGTTGTCCACATCGGTGGTGGTCATCAGCTGCCCACCTTGTGCGATGCCGGTGATGAGCACCGGGTTGAGGTTGGCGCGGGCCGCGTAGACGGCAGCGGAATAGCCGGCAGGGCCGGAACCCAGGATCAGAACTTTGGCGTGTTTCATGGTGCAAGTCCCCATCGCGGACTGGGGCAGGTGGTTTAGAGTCGAAGGGTATATTGGTGCGTCAGGTCTGAAGCCTGCGGAGCAGGGGCCTTGACTTCAGGTCATTGTATGAAACGGCGCTGCAGGCGCTTCCCAGAACAAGGAATAAACGCATGTCGATACTGTCCAATCTCGATCTGATCCGCCGGGTGCCGCTGTTTTCAACCCTGACGCAGGCGCAGGCCGAAGGCGTTGCAGATGCGGTCATCAAGCGCCGTTTCAAGCGCGGCGAGTGCATCGTGGAGCAGGGAAAAAAGTCGAACTGCCTGGCGATCGTGCTCACGGGACGTGCGCGCGTGGTGACCACCGACTCGCGCGGGCGCGAGGTGATCCTGGCCACCATGAATCCGGGGGACTACGTGGGCGAGATGAGCCTGATCGACAACCAGCCGCACTCGGCCACGGTGAAGGCCGAGGTGCAGACCGACGTGTTGATCCTGGGCCGCGCCGAATTCGCCCGTTGCCTGCCCGAGAACAGTTCCATGGCTTACGCGGTCATGAAGGGCCTGGTGCAGCGCCTGCGCCACGCCGACCGCAAGATCGAATCGCTCGCGCTGATGGACGTGTACGGCCGCGTGGCGCGCGCCCTGCTTGAATTCGCCCAGCCCGACAAGGACGGCCAGCTCACCATCAAGGACCGGGTCTCGCGCCAGGATGTGGCCAAGATGATCGGAGCCTCGCGCGAGATGGTCAGCCGCGTCATGAAAGACCTGGAAGACCGGGGCTTCATCGAGATGGCCGAAGATGGCAGCACCATCATCAAGGAACGGCTGAATTCCCTGGGTTGAGCGCAGCCGCCGCCTCGGTGCGGCAGGGTCCGACAGGAGCGGGCTTGGGGTAAGCTAGCTGCTGGACATTTGAACAGCCCATGACCTACTCACTGAACACCCTCAACGCCGACCGTGCGGACCAACCGCAGGTCGGCGTTTCCCGTTTTGCCCAGGAGATCGGCCTGGTGCTGGGTGCGGCCGTGCTGGCCTTCTGGCTGCTCGCCTTGATGAGCCACTCGCTGGCCGACCCGGCCTGGAGCACCACCGGCACCGCCACCGAGGTGGGCAACTGGGGCGGGCGCCTGGGTGCACTGTTGTCCGACGGGAGCTACTACCTGTTCGGTTTTTCAGTCTGGTGGTGTTTCCTGGTCGGCGTGAGGGCCTGGCTCTCCGCGCTGGCCGGGTGGATTCGCGGTACCCGGGCCGAAGGCGCCGATGGAAAGGGCGCACGCTTCTGGCACCGTCCCTGGGTGCGCCGCAGTCTCTTCTGGTTGGCACTTGTCATTCTCATGGCCGCCAGCTCGGTGCTGGAGTGGAGCCGCCTGTATCGGCTGGAGGCGCTGCTGCCAGGCCATGCGGGCGGTGTGCTGGGCCATGGCCTGGGCGCGTTCTCCATGCGTTGGCTCGGGTTCACCGGCTCGGCGCTGACCATGCTGGCCCTGCTGCTGGTGTGCCTGCCGCGCGTGTTCCGCTTTTCATGGGGACACTGGGCCGAAGAGGTGGGGCACACGCTGGATGGCTGGTTCGAGTCGCGCCGCGAGAAGCGCGAGGCGGTGGAAGACCAGCGCATCGGCGAGAAGGCGGCGCGCGAACGCGAAGAGGTGGTGAAGGTCGAGCGAGTGGAAATCGAAGAGCACCACCCCACGCCGGTGGTGATCGAACAGACGCTGGTCGACGTTCCCAAGAGCGAGCGCGTGGCGAAAGAGCGCCAGAAGCCGCTGTTCACGGAACTGCCCGACAGCAAACTGCCGCAGGTGGATCTGCTGGACAGTGCGCCGGTTCACCAAGCGGGTGTGGACAGTCAGACGCTGGAGATGACCAGCCGTTTGATCGAGAAGAAGCTCAAGGATTTTGGCGTGGAAGTCCGGGTGGTCGCGGCGGCCCCCGGCCCGGTGATCACGCGTTACGAAATCGAGCCTGCCACCGGCGTCAAAGGCTCGCAGATCGTCAACCTCGGGCGCGATCTGGCGAGGTCGCTCTCGCTGGTGTCCATCCGCGTGATCGAGACCATCCCCGGCAAGAACCTCATGGCGCTGGAGTTGCCCAACGCCAAGCGCCAGATGATCAAGCTCAGCGAGATCCTCGGTTCGCAGGTTTACAACGACGCCAAGTCCATGCTGACCATGGGTCTGGGCAAGGACATCGGTGGCCAGCCCATCGTGGCCGACCTGGCCAAGATGCCGCACTGTCTGGTTGCCGGTACCACCGGTTCGGGCAAGTCGGTCGGCATCAACGCAATGATCCTGTCGCTCTTGTACAAGGCCGATGCGCGCGACGTGCGCCTGCTGCTGATCGATCCCAAGATGCTCGAGATGAGCGTTTACGAAGGCATTCCGCACTTGCTGGCGCCCGTGGTCACCGACATGAAACACGCCGCGAACGGCCTGAACTGGTGCGTGGCGGAGATGGAGAAGCGCTACAAGCTCATGAGCAAGATGGGCGTGCGCAACCTCGCGGGCTACAACGTGAAGATCGATGAAGCGGCCGCGCGCGGCGAGTTCATCGGCAACCCGTTCAGCCTCACGCCCGAGCAGCCCGAACCGCTGGAACGTCTGCCTTACATCGTGGTGGTGATCGACGAGTTGGCCGACCTGATGATGGTGGTGGGCAAGAAAATCGAAGAACTCATTGCCCGCCTGGCGCAGAAGGCGCGTGCCGCCGGCATCCATTTGATCCTGGCCACGCAGCGCCCCAGCGTGGACGTGATCACCGGCCTGATCAAGGCCAACATTCCAACGCGCCTGTCGTTCCAGGTCAGCAGCAAGATCGACAGCCGCACCATCCTCGACCAGATGGGGGCCGAGAGTCTGCTGGGCATGGGTGACATGCTTTACATGCCGTCGGGTACGGGATTCCCGATCCGGGTGCATGGTGCGTTTGTGAGCGATGACGAAGTTCACCGCGTGGTGGCCTACCTCAAGCAACAGGGTGGCGAGCCCAACTACATCGAAGGCGTGCTGGAAGGCGGCGTGGCCGATGGCGAGGGCGGCGACATGTTCGGCGAAGGCGGCGGAGAGAGCAATGGTGAAAAAGATGCTCTGTACGACCAGGCAGTGGAAATCGTCATCAAGGACCGCAAGGCCAGCATTTCCTATGTGCAGCGCAAGCTCAAGATCGGCTACAACCGGGCCGCCCGCTTGCTCGAAGACATGGAGAACGCCGGTCTGGTGAGCGCCCTCACATCGAGCGGGCAGCGGGACATCCTGGTGCCTGCACGCGGCGAATGACGCCGGCTTGAACCCAGCCGGCCCAACCGGATCAGACCCTCATGATGAAAAAATTGTTGATTGCCAGTGCCTTGAGCTTTGGCGCCGTGGGCGCCTGGGCCGATGGCCTCCAGGACTTGGAGAAGTTTTTGCGTGAGGTGAGCAGCGGCAAGGCCGGCTTTACCCAGGTGGTGACCTCTCCCAAGCGCTCCACCGAGACCGTGGCGCGCAGCAAGACGTCCACCGGCACCTTCGAATTCCTGCGGCCCAACCGCTTCCGGTTTGAATACACCAAGCCGTTTGAGCAGACCATCGTGGCCGATGGTCAAACGCTGTGGCTGTACGACGTTGACCTGAACCAGGTCACAGCGCGCGGTCAGAAGGAGGTGCTCGGCAGCACGCCCGCGGCCTTGATCGCGGCGGGCACCGACCTCAAGGGTTTGTCGGACGCGTTCGAACTCAAACCCGGCGCCGCCAAAGACGGTCTGGAGTGGCTGGAAGCCAAGCCCAAGGACCGCAACGGCCAGCTGCAGATGGTGCGTGTGGGCTTCAAGCAAGGGCAGCTGTCGGTGCTCGACATTGAAGACAGCCTGGGCCAGCGCTCGGTGCTCACCTTCAACGGCTGGCAGTCCAACGCGCCGCTGAAGGCTGCCGACTTCAAGTTCGAGCCGCCCGCAGGCGCCTCGGTCATGCGACCCTGACCTTCGTGCCAGCCCCCAGTCCCCACGCGCCTCTGGCCGAGCGACTTCGCCCACGCACCCTGGGCGAGGTCATCGGTCAGCAGCACATGCTGGGCGAGGGCATGGCTTTGCGCCTGGCGTTTGAGTCGGGCCAACCGCACAGCTGCATCCTTTGGGGGCCGCCGGGCGTGGGAAAGACCACGATCGCCCGGCTCATGGCCGACGCGTTTGATGCGCAGTTCCTCACCATCAGTGCGGTGCTCGGAGGCGTGAAGGACATTCGCGAGGCGGTCGAGCTTGCGCAAGCGGCGCGGGACGGGCTCACAGCCCAGCGCACCATCCTGTTCGTGGATGAGGTGCACCGTTTCAACAAGAGCCAGCAGGACGCCTTTTTGCCGCATGTGGAGAGCGGGCTGTTCACCTTCATCGGCGCCACCACCGAAAACCCCTCGTTCGAGGTCAACTCGGCCCTGCTCTCGCGAGCGGCTGTGTATGTGCTCCAGCCGCTGTCGGAAGACGACCTGAAGCTGATCGTGACCAAGGCGCAAGGTATCGACGCCGTGCCCGCCATCGAATCCGCCGCCATCGACCGCCTGATCGCCTACGCCGACGGCGATGCCCGCCGTCTGCTCAACACCCTGGAAACGCTGGCCGTTGCTGCCGGGCGTGAAAAGCTTACCGAGATCACCGACGCCTGGCTCCTCAAGGTGCTGGGTGAGCGCATGCGCCGCTACGACAAGGGCGGTGAGCAGTTCTACGACACCATCAGTGCGCTGCACAAAAGCGTGCGTGGCTCCGACCCGGACGCCGCGCTGTACTGGTTCGTGCGCATGCTCGATGGCGGCGCCGACCCGCGCTACATGGCACGGCGCTTCATCCGCATGGCGAGCGAGGACATCGGTCTGGCCGACCCGCGCGCGCTGCGCCTGGCGCTGGACGCAGCCGAGGTGTACGAACGCCTGGGCAGCCCCGAAGGCGAACTCGCTTTGGCCGAGTGCGTGATCTACCTGGCCGTGGCGCCCAAGAGCAACGCGGTCTACAAGGCGTTCAACGCGGCCAAGGCGTTCGTGAAAAAAGACGGCACGCGCCCGGTGCCCATGCACCTGCGCAACGCGCCCACGAAGCTCATGAAGGAGCTCGACTACGGCAAGGGCTACCGCTATGCACACGATGAAGAGGGTGGATTTGCCGCAGGCGAGAGTTACCTGCCCGAGGGCATGGTCGATCCCGGTTTTTACCGGCCCGTGGACCGGGGGCTGGAGTTGCGCATCGCCGATAAGCTGCGCGAACTCAAAAAACGCAACGATCAAAATAACTAATAGATTCCCAATCGCGCTGATGCAAGCCGTGGCGGAATTCGAATTTCAGGGTAAACCCGTGTCCGTTAAGGGCTTACACGCATGGGGAGCCCGGTACCCCATCGCTACAATCGCGCACCAACCCGCAGTCTGCCCTGGTTTCAGGTTACGTCTGGCGGGTTTTTTGCTAGGTTGAAACTGGCCAGCGCCACAAGCGCCTTTGGGCCTGTCACACACGGAGAACCCTCATGGAAGTTTTGCTACAGCAGATCATCAACGGTCTGGTGCTGGGCAGCATGTATGCGCTGGTGGCTCTGGGTTACACCATGGTCTACGGCATCATCGGGCTGATCAATTTCGCCCACGGCGACGTGCTCATGGTTGGAGCCCTCACCAGCTGGACCATCATCGGCGTGATGCAGGACGCCACACCCGGCATGCCCGGCTGGCTCGTGCTGTTGCTGGCGGTGATCATTGCCATGGTGGTGTGCGCCACCTTGAATTACACGATCGAGAAGCTGGCCTACCGGCCGCTGCGCAATTCGTCCCGATTGGCGCCGCTGATCACAGCCATCGGCATGTCGCTGCTCTTGCAGACATTCGCCATGATCATCTGGAAGCCCAACCCCAAGTCGTACCCGAACATGCTCCCCACCGAGCCGGTGCACTTCGGCGGCGCGGTCATCTCCATCACGCAGATCACCATCCTGGCCACCACGGCCATCACGCTGGCCTTCCTGATGTGGCTGGTCAACCGCACCAATCTGGGTCGCGCCATGCGCGCCACCGCCGAGAACCCTCGCGTGGCGGCTCTCATGGGCATCAAGCCCGACGTGGTCATCTCCGCCACCTTCATCATCGGCGCCATGCTCGCGGCCATTGCTGGCGTGATGTGGGCTTCCAACTACGGCACGGTGCAACACGCCATGGGCTTCATGCCCGGTCTCAAGGCCTTTGTGGCTGCGGTCATGGGCGGCATTGGCAACCTCGCGGGTGCTGTGGTCGGGGGCATTGCCCTGGGCCTGATCGAATCGCTGGGCGCCGGTTACCTCGGCAAGCTCACCGGGGGTGTGCTGGGCAGCCAGTACACCGACATCTTTGCTTTCATCGTGCTGGCCGTGGTGCTCACGCTGCGACCCTCGGGTCTGCTGGGTGAACGTGTGGCCGACCGCGCTTGACCGCCAGGAGACATCACATGATGAACACCAAAACCGGCAAGCTGATCGTCTTCCTGATCGCGGGCGCCGCCTTGCTGCTGCTGCCCATCCTGTTGCAGTCCACCGGCAGCAACTCCTGGGTGCGCATTCTTGACATTGCGCTGCTCTACGTGCTGCTGGCCCTGGGCCTGAACATTGTGGTGGGCTACGCCGGCCTGCTCGACCTGGGTTACATCGCGTTCTTCGCGGTCGGTGCCTACGTGTTCGCGCTGCTGGGTTCGCCCCATCTCACCGACACCTTCCCCGCCATCAAAGCCATGTTCCCCGATGGCATTCATTACAGCATCTGGTGGGTGATGATCGTGGCGGCGGTGGTCGCCGGCGTGGTCGGCATGATCCTGGGTGCGCCCACGCTCAAGCTGCGCGGCGACTACCTGGCCATCATCACCCTGGGATTTGGCGAGATCATCCGCATCTTCCTGCTCAACATGGACCGCCCGGTGAACATCACCAACGGACCCAAGGGCATCAGTCAGATCGACACCATCTCGGTCTTCGGCCTGGACCTGGGCAAACGCCTGACGATTGGTGACTACACCTTCCAGCCGGTCACGCTCTACTACTACCTGTTCCTCTTCTTTGTGGTGATGGCCATCATCATTTCATACCGCCTGCAGGATTCGCGCATTGGCCGCGCCTGGATGGCGATTCGCGAAGACGAGATTGCAGCCAAGGCCATGGGCCTGAACACGCGCAACCTCAAGCTGCTGGCCTTCGGCATGGGTGCTTCCTTCGGCGGTGTGTCGGGTGTGCTGTTCGCCTCGTTCCAGCGTTTTGTGTCACCCGAATCTTTCTCGCTCATGGAGTCGGTGATGGTGGTGGCCATGGTGGTGCTGGGCGGTATCGGGCACATCCCGGGCGTGGTGCTCGGTGCCTTGCTGCTGGCGGGTCTGCCCGAGCTGCTGCGCCATGTGGCCCACCCACTGACGGAGCTGACCGATGGCCGCCTGGCCCCAGAAATCCTGCGCCAGCTGCTGATTGCACTGGCCATGGTGGTGGTGATGCTGATCCGTCCCAAAGGCTTGTGGCCCGCCCCCGAGCACGGCAAGTCCTTGTCCAAGTGAGCGGAGCAACTTCAATGACCGAAACGATCCTCAAAGTTGCCAATGTCTCCAAGCGCTTCGGTGGCCTCCAGGCCCTCAGCGATGTGGGCATGGAAATCAAGCGCGGCCAGGTGTATGGCCTGATCGGCCCCAACGGTGCAGGCAAGACGACCTTCTTCAACGTGCTGACCGGGCTGTACACGCCCGACAGCGGCACCTTTGAACTCGCCGGCAAACCCTACACACCCAGCGCGGTGCACGAGGTCGCCAAGGCCGGCATTGCGCGCACCTTTCAGAACATCCGCTTGTTTGCCGAGATGACGGCGCTGGAAAACGTGATGGTTGGGCGCCACGTGCGCACCCATTCGGGCCTGATTGGCGCCGTGCTGCGCACGCCCGGGTTCAAGCGCGAAGAAGCCGAAATCACGGCGCGTGCCCGCGAGCTGCTGGCCTACGTGGGCATCGAGCGTTTTGCCGACTACAAGTCACGCACGCTGAGTTACGGCGACCAGCGCCGCCTGGAGATCGCGCGCGCGCTGGCCACCGACCCCCAGCTGATCGCGCTGGACGAACCCGCCGCAGGCATGAACGCAACCGAAAAGGTGCAGCTGCGCGAACTGATCGACCAGATCCGCAACGACAACCGCACGATCCTGCTGATCGAACACGACGTGAAGCTGGTCATG
>JBBQKZ010000107.1:0-12685 GCA_038327405.1 Burkholderiales bacterium
GACTTCGTTGTAGAAGCCTTCGGGAAACAGGGGGCGGATCGGGCGATCGATCAGGCGGCAAGTCAGCGTCTCGAGTTCGCTCGGACGGCCTTCGCGCTTGAAGAAGCTGCCGGGGATCTTGCCGGCGGCGTACGACTTCTCGGTGTAGTCCACGGTCAGCGGGAAGAAGTCCTGACCAGCCTTTGCGTCGGTCTTGGCGACCACGGTGGCGAGCACCACGGTGTCGTCGATATTGACCAGCACGGCACCGGTGGCCTGGCGCGCAATTTCGCCGGTTTCCATGGTGACCGTGTGCGGGCCCCACTGGAAGGTCTTGGTGACTTTGTTGAACATGCTCATGGTTTATCTCCTGGAATTTTTTCCGCCACCCGGCGGAAATCACAGCGTGCGGCAAACCCGCACAAAACCCGGAAACACAACCCAGAACACGATGCCATTCCAGATGGATTGAGTGGTCCGCCGATGACGCTCAACCCGCTTGGAATGACACAGCTTCGCTCTGTGATCAATGCTCCGGAATCAAAAAAAGGCTCGAAAAAGCAAAAAACGCCCGAGCCAGCGAACCAACTCAGGCGTTTTATGCATCAACCCGTGCTCAATTACTTGCGCAAGCCCAGCTTCGCGATCAGCGCGATGTAACGCTGGGCGTCTTTGGACTTCAGGTAGTCCAGCAACTTGCGGCGGCGGCTCACCATACGCAGCAGGCCGCGACGACCGTGGTGGTCTTTGGCGTGCGTCTTGAAGTGGGGGGTCAGTTCGTTGATGCGTGCGGTCAGGATGGCGACCTGCACTTCTGGGCTGCCGGTGTCATTGGCGGCACGGGCGTTGGCCGCGACGACTTCGGCTTTGATGGCTTGGGGAATCATGGAATTTCCTTGGGGGTTACATGCGTCCCGGCGCAGCCAGTCGGCTCAAGGAGTTGCTCCAAGGCCGGCCGCCGCATCGGGCGTGGGTATGCTGTCCTTTCAAACAGCAACCGCCGAGTATAAGGCAGAAGGCGTCAACGGCCGCCGGGGTGGACGGCGAGCCAGCGGTGCAGGCGCTCAACGCCCTCTTCCAGCCGGTGCGTGTCGCGGCTGGCAAAGCACCAGCGCAGCCAGCCGGTGGCTTCCGGGCTGAAGGCGCTGCCCGGCGCCAGGCCAATGCCGGCATCGCGCACCAGCCGTTTGGCCACGTCCAGGCAGTCGCCGTGACCTTGAAGCGTGAAAAAGGCGTACATGCCGCCCAGCGGCTCCGCCACGGTTACACCGGGCACGGCGCGCAGCAGAGGCACCAAGGCGTCGCGGCAGGTTTTCAGGTGAGCCACCAGGGCGGGCGTCACCTCCGCGCCACGCTGCAGCGCTACCGTGGCGCCACGCTGCACGAAGACCGGCGCGCACGATGTATTGAACTCGATCAGCTTGCCCACGGCCGGGGTGAGCGCGGCGGGCAGCACCAGCCAGCACAGGCGCCAGCCGGTCATGAGGAAACTATTGGAGAAAATGTGGGCGACGATGACCCGGTCGTCCGGCTCGGCCACGTCGAGAAAACTGCTGGCCGCACCGTTGGCCGTGTCGCCCGCGTAGTACAGCCGCTCGTAGACCTCGTCGGCCAGGATCCAGGTGCCGGTGCGCCGGCAGTGCGCGAGGATGGTGACCTGCTCATCGCGGGTCAGGGTCCAGCCGGTGGGGTTGTTGGGCGCGTTGACGATGAGCAACCGCGTGGCCGGGGTGATGGCGGCCAGCAGCGCGTCCATGTCCAGCGCCCATGCACCGGCGCGCGGTCCTTCGGTGAGCACGTGCAGCGGCACGCTTTTGACGTTGGCGCCCATGATCTGCGGCTGCGCCACGAGGTTGGGCCAGGCCGGCGTGACCACCACCACCTCGTCACCCGCCTCCACCAGCGCTTGCGAAGCCAGCATCAAGCCGTTCACACCACCCGAGGTGACGGCCAGGCGGTCCATCCAATGGGCTGAACCGCGGCCGGGGTGAAGACCATCCGTGTAAGCCGCAAGCGCTTCGCGCAGCTCGGGCAGGCCGAGGTTGTGGGCGTAGAAGGTTTCGCCCGACTGCAGCGAGGCCATGGCGGCTTCGCGGATGAAGCCGGGCGTGACCTCGTCGCTCTCGCCGAACCAGAACTTGAGCACGTTGTCGCGGCACAGACCTTCGTTGGCCACCTCGCGGATGCGGGAAGCTTCGAGGTTGTCGACAACGGGGCGCATGAAGGGTGGGTGTGGGGTCATCAGGGTCGGGTCATGTTGCAGCGGTGAGGCTGTTCGGCTTGTTGGGGGGCCAGGTTGCGGATGACGCGAAAGCCGTAGCCCGAGCCTTCGACGTCGAATTTAACGCCGGGCGCGCCCTGGCGGTCCATCACGGCCACCGCCAGCGGCTGCTGGAACTGGTGGTCGGCGGCGCGCATGCGGGCGGTCTGGCCCGCGAGGGTGACTTCGGCTTTTTCCAGCTGGGCAGCGATCGTCGCGGCGTTGACCGGACCCACTGCGCCCGCGCGCTCGATGGCCTGCGCCAGCGATTCGATCATGAGCTGCATGCGCATGTGCACGTAGTCGTCGGCGGGGTTGGGGAAGCGCTGGCGGAACGATTGGTAGAAGGCTTCGGACTCGCGCGTGGGCACGTTGGGGAACCAGTCGGCCACAGCGATCACCTTGCCGATGCCGGCCTCGCCCATGGCGGCCGGCGCGCCGAGTGCGTTGCCGTAGAACGTGTAGAAGGTGCCCTCGAAGCCGACCTCGCGAGCGGCTTTCACCAGCAGCGTGAGGTCGTTGCCCCAGTTGCCGGTGAGCACGGCCTGCGCGCCGCTGGCCTTGATCTTGGCGGCATAGGGCAAAAAGTCCTTCACGCGCGCCATGGGGTGCAGCTCTTCGCCGACGATCTTGATGTCGGGCCGCAGCGCTACCAGCTGGTTACGACCTTCGCGCAGCACGGCCTGGCCAAAGCTGTAGTCCTGGCCGATCAGGTAGATGTTCTTGAGTTGTTTGTCTTCGCGCAGCACGCTCATGAGCGCGCTCATGCGCATGTCGGCGTGGGCGTCAAAACGAAAGTGCCAGAAACTGCACTTCTCGTTGGTCAGCGCCGGGTCCACCGCCGAGTAGTTGAGGAACAGCATCTGGCGCGACGGCTCGCGCTCGTTGTGTTTGTTGATGGCTTCAATCAACGCACTGGCTGCAGCCGACGAATTGCCCTGCGTGACGATGGTGATATCGCGGTCCACCGCCGACCGCAGCGCCGATAGCGCCTCTTCGGTCTGGCCCTTGCTGTCGAAACGTTCGATGAGCAGCGGGCGATTGCCGCCGGGCAGTTTCACGCCGCCTCGCGCGTTCACTCGCTCCGTGGCCCAGACCAGATTGCGGTAGACGGCTTCGCCGGTGTTGGCGATCGGGCCGGACAGGCCTTCAATCATGCCGATGCGGATCGGTGCCGGCGCCTGGGCCAACGCGGCCGGTGCGGCGACAACCGCCACCACGGTGGCAACCAGCGCACGACGACGCAAGGACGGCAGGAAATCGAGAAAATTTTTCATGGGTTCGCTCCAAGGTGACGCTGCCGGGACGCCGGCGCTCTGCGGATCAGAGTCGCCTGTGCGACAGCGGTCGCGGAGTCTAATTCATAATTACACCAGACAACCCGCCGGGGTACTCACACGCCCGCGCAGGGCAGCGCCTGATCGGCCAGTGGCCAGCGCGGCTTCACGTCAAAGCTGTAGCCATTGCCTCCAGCGTCGTCGATACGTGCCAGGCCGGCCTGCACCCGCATGCCACCGGCCAGCGCGATCATGGCGCCGTTGTCGGTGCACAGGTGCAGCTCGGGGTAGTGCACACGCACACTGGCCATGGCGCAGGCGGCACCCAGCTGCTCGCGCAGCAACGTGTTGGCCCCCACCCCGCCGGCGACCACCAGGCGGCGAAGGCCGCTCTGGCGAACCGCCGCCATGGACTTCTTCACCAGCACCTCGACGATGGCGGCCTGCACGCTGGCGGCCACATCGGCCTTTTGCTGAGGCGTGAGCGGGTCGGCCAGGTGCAGCGTGGCCGGGCCGTCCAGGCTGGCGTGGGCCAGCCGTTTCACCTGGGTCAACACGGCGGTTTTGAGGCCGGCAAAGGAAAAGTTGAGATCGCCGCTGTGCAGCAGCGGACGCGGGAATCTGTACGCCAAAGGATCGCCCTGCAACGCCAGCCGAGCCAGCGCGGGGCCGCCCGGGTAACCCAGACCGAGCAGTTTGGCCGACTTGTCGAAAGCCTCGCCTGCAGCGTCGTCGATGGTTTCGCCCAGCAAGGTGTAACGCCCCACCCCGTCCACCCGCATCAGCTGGCTGTGCCCCCCCGACACGAGCAAGGCCACGAACGGAAACTCGGGCGGGTCGGCGCTCAAGAAAGGCGACAACAGGTGGCCTTCGAGGTGGTGCACGCCAATCACGGGCTTGCCGAGCGCAAAGCCCAGCGCACACGCCACGCCCGAACCCACCAGCAAGGCTCCGGCCAGACCAGGCCCACGCGTGTAGGCCACCGCGTCCACCGCACTGAGCGGCAGTCCGGCCTGGGCCAGCGCTGCGTCGGCGAGCGGCAGCACGCGGCGGATGTGGTCGCGGCTGGCGAGCTCGGGCACCACGCCACCATAGGCGCGGTGCATCTCGATCTGGCTGTGCAGTGCGTCGCCCAGCAGCCGTGGCGTGTGGCCGCCACTGGCGTCAACCAGAGCAACGCCGGTTTCGTCGCAAGACGACTCGATTCCCAAAATCAGCATGGTTCAAGTGTACGGGCGGCATATTTGTTGCTCGTGATTGCAGGATGCTTGCAACGACCACACGCACATGAAATCCGGCCTGACCTTTCTGGTGGCGGCCAAGCGCTGTGAAATCGCCGCGTTGCAGCAGCTCGCACTCACCAGCGCTCTGGTGAATGTGACCGGGCGCCTGGTGCACGGCCTGCAACGCGAGCGCGGCCTGTCCAACCTGTTTCTGGGCTCGCAAGGGCAACAGTTTGGCGAGATGCGCGCGAGCCAGATGGGTGAGTGCCGGCAGATCGAGACCGAGCTGCGCACCTGTTTTGACGAACTGGACACGGAGTCGGCCCTGGTGGGTAACGGTGCGCGCTTGTTCAGCCGCATTGCCTACGTGCTGCATGGACTGGATGCGCTGGACGGGCTGCGCTCGCGCGTGCAGGCGCTGGAATGGACACCCCGACAGGCGACTGAAGCCTATGTTCGGCTGATCGCGGGCTTGCTGGCGGTGGTGTTCGAAGCGGCGGACAGCGCCAGCGATCCCGAGATCTCGCGCTTGCTGGTGGCCTTGTTCAACTTCATGCAGGGCAAGGAATTCGCGGGCCAGGAGCGCGCGGCCGGTGCAGCGCTCTTTGTGAGCGGGCGCGCCGAAGCGGGAGAACAGCAGCGCCTTCTGCACCTGATCGAGTCGCAGGAACGCTGTCTGGAGGTATTTGCCGAATTTTCGACGGCCCAGGTGGTGGACCTGTGGAACGCCACCCAGGCCAGCGCCACGCTCGCAGAGCTGGAACGGCTGCGCCGCGTTTTGTGCACGGCGGCCCACGGCTCGCCGCTCAATGCCCAGGTGAGCCAGGCGTGGTTTGACTGCTGCAGCCGGCGCATCGACCGCATGAAGGCGGTGGAGGAACGCCTGGCGCTGGACCTGCTGCAAACCTGCGAGCAGAAGATCGCGGCGGCCCATGCCGAGCTGGCCCGTTTTCACGCGCTGGACGTGGCGCCACCCAGCGAGACAGACACCTTGTCGTTCTTCCAGTCGCCGGGCACACGCGAGGCGGCCGGCTTCAGCACGTCAACGCAGAGCTACGGCCTGCACCTCGAACGCTCGATCCTGGAGCTGGTGCAGGAACAAGCGCGGCGCCTGCAGACCATGAGCGAAGAGCTCGACACCGTGCGCGCCAGCCTCAACGAGCGCAAGCTGATCGAGCGAGCCAAGGGCCTGCTGATGGCGCACCGCAACCTGAGCGAAGAAGAGGCCCACAAGACCATGCGCCAGATGGCCATGAACCAGAACCGCCGCCTGATCGAAGTGGCCGAGGCCGTGCTGGCCATGGCCGATGTGCTGCCCGAGCGCACACGCTGAAGCACGCCTGCGTGCTGCAGCGCACAAAACTTGTGCTTCTGCGACCCGCTGCACCAGATTGACGCTCACCCGCGACCCTGGCCGCGTGGGTTTGGCCACCGCCCATTCAGCGCTGCACAGTGGTTTTCCCTTTGAAATCAACGGCACGACATGGATGTCCTGAAACCGCTCCACGGCTGGCACGGTCCCTGCATGTTTGAAAGCATTGAAAGCCGGGCCAATGGCGGCAAGGCTTTCCACAGTCTCCCCAGACACGGACAACGGCGTCCATTTCCAGTCTGCTCACGCAGGCCAGGAAATGGGCGCCGTTTTGTTTTGGGCATCGCTTTTTTCATCAGCAAGGAGTTGGACATGAACGCAGACACCACCGGCGCCACCGTTCCCCAGGCTTTGGCCGGCACGACCGCCGAATCCGCCGCAGCTTCGCGGCGCGACTTCATCAAGAAAAGCACCGCCATCGGCGCTGCCACCTTCTTCTCCACGCTGGGCCACAGCGGTGTGTGGGCCGCCGGCTCCGATGCGCCCGAGAAAACAGAAGTGAAGATCGGCTTTATCCCGCTGACCGACTGCGCCAGCGTGGTCATGGCCGCCGAGCTCGGCATCGACAAGAAGTACGGCGTGAAGATCGTTCCCACCAAGGAAGCGAGCTGGGCCGGTGTGCGCGACAAGCTCGTCAACGGCGAACTGGACTTCGCCCATGTGCTCTACGGTCTGGTCTATGGCCTGCAGCTGGGCACCTCGGGCCCCAAGAAAGACATGGCTGTGCTGATGAGCCTGAACAACAACGGGCAGGCAATCACGCTGTCGAAAAAACTTTCTGAACAGGGAGCGGTGGACGGCCCTTCCCTGGCCAAGGTCATGGCCAAAGAGAAGCGGGAATACACCTTCGCCCAGACCTTTCCCACCGGCACCCACGCCATGTGGCTCTACTACTGGCTGGCCAGTGCCGGAATCGATCCCTTCAAGGACGCGCGCGCCATCGTGGTGCCACCCCCGCAGATGGTGGCGAACATGCGTGTGGGCAACATGGACGGGTTCTGCGTGGGCGAGCCCTGGAACCACCGCGCCATCATGGACGGCATCGGGATCACGGCCAACACCACGCAGGACATCTGGAAGGACCATCCGGAGAAGGTGCTGGGCACCACGGCCGAGTTCGTACAGAAGAACCCGAACACCGCACGCGCCGTGACCGCCGCCATTCTGGAAGCCAGCAAGTGGATCGACGCCGGCCTGCAGAACAAGAACAAGATGGCCGAGACGATTGCGCAGCGCTCTTACGTGAACACCAGCGTGGACGTGATCAACCAGCGCATCCTGGGCCGCTACCAGAACGGCATGGGCAAGACCTGGGACGACCCCAACCACATGAAGTTCTTCAACGACGGGCTGGTGAACTATCCCTACCTCAGCGACGGCATGTGGTTCCTCACGCAGCACAAGCGCTGGGGTTTGCTGAAGTCGCACCCCGACTACCTGGCGGTGGCCAAACAGGTCAACCGCATCGACATCTACAAGGAAGCAGCCACCGCGACCAAGACATCACTGCCCAAGTCCGACATGCGCAGCGCCAGGCTCATGGACGGGGTGGTGTGGGACGGCAAGGACCCCGCCAAGTACGCCGACAGCTTCAAGATCAACGCGGCCTGAACAGGCCGTCTCTAGGGAGAAACACCATGGTCAGCGCCGTTTTTCATTCGCCACTGGAGGTGACGCCCACCACCAAGGCCGAGCTGCACTCCGCAACAGCAGTGGCCGCGGTGCCCCGGCCGGCGCCCGCGCCGGTCTTGCAGGCCAAGCGCGGCTGGGATCTGCGCTTTCTGTGGACCAGCGTGTTGCCGCCGGTGCTGGGCCTGGTGTTCCTCGTCACCGTGTGGGCCGTGGTGGCAGGCAACGGCTCCAGCGGCATTCCCACGCCGCTGGAGACCTGGAAACAGGCCCTCAAGGTGTTCGCCGATCCGTTCTACCGTGTGGGCCCGAACGACCAGGGCGTGGGCTGGAACGTGCTCATGTCGCTGCAGCGCGTGGCGATCGGCTTCGGCCTGGCCGCAGCGGTGGGCATTCCAGCGGGCTTTGCCATCGGCCGTTTTGAGTTCCTGAGCCGCATGTTCAACCCGCTGATCAGCCTGCTGCGCCCGGTTTCACCCCTGGCCTGGCTACCGATCGGCCTGCTGGTCTTCAAAGGCGCCAACCCGGCCGCCATCTGGACCATCTTCATCTG
This sequence comes from Burkholderiales bacterium, assembly GCA_038327405.1. GTDB lineage: Bacteria > Pseudomonadota > Gammaproteobacteria > Burkholderiales > Burkholderiaceae_C > Hydrogenophaga. The sequence goes on from JBBQKZ010000107.1 coordinate 8,294, forward strand.
CTCCATCTGGCCCATGATCATCAACACCGCGGTGGGCGTGCAGCGCGTGCCGCAGGACTACATGAACGTGGCGCGTGTGCTCAACCTGAGCGAGTGGAAGATCTTCACCAAGATCCTGTTCCCAGCCGTGCTGCCCTACCTGCTCACCGGCGTGCGCCTGGCGGTGGGCACGGCCTGGCTGGTGATCGTGGCCGCCGAGATGCTGACCGGCGGTGTGGGCATCGGCTTCTGGATCTGGGACGAGTGGAACAACCTCAACGTGGCCAGCATCATCATCGCCATCTTCGTGATCGGCATCGTGGGCCTGGTGCTCGAATTCGGCCTCATCAAGCTGGCCACGCTGTTCACGTTTGAGGAAGTCAAATCATGAGCCTCAAATACATCGAGATCCAGGGCGTCGAGCAGACCTTCAAAACCAGGAAGGGTGAATTCCCAGCGCTGCGCGACATCAACCTGACTGTGGCAAAGGGCGAGTTCGTCACCCTCATCGGTCACTCGGGTTGTGGCAAGTCCACCTTGCTCAACCTGATCGCCGGCCTGACCCTGCCCACCAACGGTGTGCTGCTCTGCGCCGACCGGGAAATCGCCGGCCCCGGCCCCGAGCGCGCGGTGGTTTTCCAGAACCACTCATTGCTGCCCTGGCTGACCTGTTTCGAGAACGTGTACCTCGCGGTCGAGCGCGTGTTCTCAGCCACCGAAACCAAGGCGCAACTCAAGAAGCGCACCGACGCCGCGCTGGCCATGGTGGGCCTCACACCCGCCGCACAGAAACGCCCCGGCGAAATCTCCGGCGGCATGAAACAGCGCGTGGGCATTGCCCGCGCTCTCTCGATGGAACCCAAGGTGCTGCTCATGGACGAACCCTTCGGCGCACTCGACGCCCTGACCCGCGCCAAGCTGCAGGACGAGCTGCTCGACATCGTGGCGCGCACGCACAGCACGGTGGTCATGGTCACGCACGACGTGGACGAAGCCGTGTTGCTGAGTGACCGCATCGTGATGCTGACCAACGGCCCCGCCGCCACCATCGGCGAGGTTTTGACCGTGGACCTGCCACGCCCGCGCAATCGTGTGGCCCTGGCCGACGAGCCCAAGTACCAGCAATGCCGCAAGGCGGTGATCGACTTCCTCTACACCCGGCAAGCGCACGTTGAGAAGGTGGCCTGACATGGACATGCGCGTCAACACCAAGACGAAACTGAAACTGGTCATGGTCGGCAACGGCATGGCCGGTGTGCGCACGATCGAGGAACTGCTCAAACTCACGCCCGATCTTTACGACATCACCGTCTTCGGCGCCGAGCCCCACCCCAACTACAACCGCATCCTGCTTTCGCCGGTGCTCGCCGGTGAGCAGACGCTGGACGAGATCGTGCTCAACGACTGGGCCTGGTACAGCGACAACGGCATCACCCTGCACGCGGGCAAGACCGTGACGCAGGTGGACCGCGTCAAGCGCGTGGTGCGCGCCACCGATGCCGACGGCAGCGTGATCGAAGCGCCATACGACCGGCTGATCATGGCCACAGGATCCAACCCCTTCATGCTGCCCATTGCGGGCAAGGACCTGGCCGGCGTGCTTGCCTACCGCGACATCGCTGACACGCAGGCCATGATCGACGCGGCCACGCGCTACTCCCATGCAGTGGTCATCGGCGGCGGCCTGCTGGGCCTGGAAGCGGCCAACGGCCTGATGAAGCGCGGTATGACGGTGAGCGTGGTGCACGTGGGCCCATGGCTCATGGAGCGGCAACTCGACGAGGTGGCGGGCAAGCTTCTGCAGGCCTCGCTGGAGGAGCGCGGCATGCACTTTCTCATGGGCGCGCAGACGCAGGAGCTGGTCGGTGGTGACGATGGGCGTGTGAAAGCAGTCCGCTTCAAGGACGGCAGCGAAGTGCCGGCCGACCTGGTGGTGATGGCCGTGGGCATCCGCCCCAACACGGCGCTGGCCGAGTCCATGAACCTGCACGTGAACAAGGGCATCGTGGTGAGCGACACGCTGCAGACCGTGACCGACCCGCGCATCTATGCGGTGGGCGAGTGCGCGGCGCACCGCGGTATCGCTTATGGCCTGGTGGCGCCGCTTTTCGAGCAGGGCAAGGTGCTGGCCACGCACCTGGCCGAATTCGGCATAGGCCGCTACGTGGGCTCGCTCACCTCGACCAAGCTCAAGGTCACCGGCATCGACCTGTTCAGCGCCGGCAACTTCACCGGTGGCGCCAACACCGAAGAGATCGTGATGAGCGACCCCTCGGGCGGCGTCTACAAGAAGCTGGTGATCCAGGACGACAAGCTGGTGGGCGCCTGCCTCTACGGCGACACGGTGGACGGCTCGTGGTATTTCAAGCTGCTGCGCGACGGCCGCAGCGTGGCCGACATCCGCGACAAGCTGATGTTCGGTGAATCCAACATCGGCGACGTGGGCCATCAGGGCCAGAGCAAGGCCTCGGCCATGGCGGACACCGACGAGGTCTGCGGCTGCAACGGCGTGACCAAGGGCACCATCTGCAAGGCCATCAAGGACAAGGGGCTGTTCACACTCGAAGAGGTACGCAAGCAGACCAAGGCCAGCGCGAGCTGCGGCTCGTGCACCGGTCTGGTGGAGCAGATCCTGATGTTCACTGCCGGTGGCGACTACTCGGCAACACCCAAGCTCAAGGCCATGTGCGCCTGCACCGACCACGGCCACCAGGCGGTACGCGACGCCATTCGGCAGAGCAAATACACCAATACCGGCGCGGTGTTTGCCGGCATGGGATGGCGCACACCCAACGGCTGCGCGAGTTGCCGCCCGGCTGTGAACTACTACCTCATCAGCACCTGGCCGAAAGAAGCGAAGGACGATCCGCAGAGCCGCTTCATCAACGAGCGCATGCACGCCAACATCCAGAAGGACGGCACCTACAGCGTGATCCCGCGCATGTGGGGCGGCGAGACCACGGCCGACGAACTGCGCCGCATCGCCGACGCGGTGGACAAGTACAAGATCCCCACGGTGAAGGTCACTGGCGGCCAGCGCATCGACCTGCTGGGCGTAAAAAAGGAAGACCTGCAGGCGGTGTGGAACGACATCGGCATGCCCAGCGGCCACGCCTACGCCAAGGCCTTGCGCACGGTGAAGACCTGCGTGGGCAGCGAGTGGTGCCGCATGGGCACGCAGGACAGCACGCAGATGGGCAAGGACCTGGAGCGCGCCATGTGGCGCATGTACGCACCGCACAAAGTGAAGTTCGCGGTGAGCGGCTGCCCGCGCAACTGCGCCGAGGCCGGCATCAAGGACGTGGGCATCATCGGCGTGGACTCGGGCTGGGAGATGTACGTGGCCGGCAACGGCGGCATCAAGACCGAGGTGGCGCACTTCTTCACCAAGCTCAAAACCGCCGAAGAGGTGCTGGAGTACACCGGCGCTTTCATGCAGCTCTACCGCCTGGAAGGCTGGTACCTGGAGCGGACGGTGCACTACGTGAACCGTGTGGGTCTGGACTACGTGAAGAAAAAGATCCTGGACGACCACGAAGGCCGCCAGGCGCTGTGGGCCGAACTGCAGTTTGCGCTCGACGGTGAACCCGATCCGTGGTTCGAGCACCAGAAGGCGGCCGTGGACACGCGCCAGTTCATTCCGATCAAGGCGGTGGCGATGGAAGGAACCGCTGTATGACTTCCTGGATTACCATCGCCCGCGTGGACGACATCCCCGTGCTCGGTTCGCGCTGCGTGCAACGCGAACACGGCCTGGACGTGGCGGTGTTCCGCAACGCGCAGGACGAGGTCTTCGCCCTGCTCGACCGCTGCCCGCACAAGGGCGGCCCGCTGAGCCAGGGCATCGTCTTCGGCACCAGCGTGGCCTGCCCGCTGCACAACTGGACCATCGGCCTGGACAGCGGCTGCGCCAAGGCACCCGACGAAGGCTGCACGCCGCGGTTTGTCGTGAAGGTGGAAGACGGCGTAGTGCACCTGGATGCACAGGAACTCTCCACACACGCCACCGACCTCACACGCCCGCTCGCCGGTCCGGTGCGGCGTTTCTTGTCCCCTCACCCCCTGGCTGTCTTGTCCCCTCCCCCTCTGGGAGAGGGCTAGGGTGAGGGCATTCCCCGTGCCCTTGCGCTCCGGAGCCGGCCCTCACCCCCACCCTCTCCCAGAGGGAGAGGGAGCCAGTCACTTCACGCGATCGACCTGCCCTTACTGCGGCGTCGGCTGCGGCGTGGTCATCGAAACCGAGGGCAGCCAGATCACCGGCGTGCGCGGCGACCCGGACCACCCCGCCAACTTCGGCAAGCTCTGCACCAAAGGTCAGACGCTGCACCTCACCGCCTCGCCCGCCATCGCGCGGCAAACCCGTTTGCTGCAGCCCATGCAGCGGCTGGAACGCAGCGGCCCGGCGCAGGCCGT
>JBBQKZ010000108.1:0-12412 GCA_038327405.1 Burkholderiales bacterium
ATGTCGCGGTCCTCGTTGAAGGCGGCGACGAGGCTCGCGTAGATGCCCTCGGTCAGCGAGGCGTCGCCCTGCCCGGTGGGATGCGACTGCTGGAAAAAATAGTGGGTGCTGCTCTCGGTCTCGGGCGTCAGCGTCTGGCAGCTGTGCAACCGAACCGCATTGCGCATGTCGCCGGGCTCATCACTCACCGGCCGACCCCCGGAGTGCATCAGGAGCGTGCCGGGCAGCTGGAACTCGTAGATGAACCAGCGGTCGACCGCCGAGTCGAAGTTGCGCATCTTGCGGTAGTACGGAGGTGCCGGGACGTTGGGCACTTCGCGCGTTACCTTGATGCCCTGCTGGCCGGGGCCATCGATTCGTTCGATACGCGGGATGGCCTGGGCGATCGCCAGAGTGCCGCCCAGCGTCTTCTCGTGCACATAGCTCAGATGAGAAAAATCCAGCAGGTTGTCGCAGATCAGCAGGTAGGGCGTGTCGTAGTGCAGGTAGCCCGGCTTGTGCTGCCAGTCGGGGTGTTCACACGAAAAGTTGTCGGGCAACAGCGCCGGGTCGGCCAGCGCCGGCTCCCCCATCCAGACGAACACCCAGTTGTTCTGCTGCACCACAGGGTAGCTGCGCACCCGCGCCCTGGCGGGCACCACGGGGATGCCCGGCGCCTCCACGCAGGCACCCTGCGGGTCGAACTTCAGGCCGTGGTAACCGCAGCGCACACAGTCGCCCTCGCGCCGGCCTTTGGACAGCGGCGCCTGCCGGTGGCAGCAGCGGTCTTCCAGCGCCACCAGCGCACCGGTCTCCAGCCGGTAGACCAGCACCGGCTCGCCCAGCACCGTGCGGGTGAACAGCTCGGCCGAACCGGCGGCGGGAATTTCGTGACCCCAGGCGATCACGTACCAGCAGTTGCGCAGCCACATGGGCAGTTCCTTGTCGGGTGGACTCAGCGGAGATGCTAGGGGCGCCCGGTCTACGCCTTGTCCCCTTCGAGGGGGATGGACGCGGGTATCGACCGATCGGATTCGACTTCAGTTGACCCAGCGCGCCAGGCCCATGCGGTGTGCGGGCAAACCCTGCTCGGCCAGCTTCAGGTAGGCGCGCTTGCGCAGGGTGATGACGGTGGAGGGTGCGATGTCGAGTTCGGCCGCGATGCCGTCGGCGCTGATGCCGCAAGCGATGCGGGCGCACACGGCGCGCTCTCGCGGGGAGAGGCGGGGTGCGCCGTGGTGGAGCCGGTCGGTGGCGTTGGCCACGCGCGCGGGCAGGTCGGCGGCGCCAACGGCGGCATGCAAGGAAGCGTGGTGGGCCTGGCGCAGCAGGGGTGCGAGTGCGAGCAACTGCCCGATCTCGCCCGCGTGGAACAGGCCCTGGCGCTCGTCGCGGTACAGGTGGATTGCGTGCACCACACCGGGCGCGGGCGCGTGCAACAGGCTGAAGCGTTCTGTCAGGCGTTCGCGCACATAGATGTCGTTGCGCCAGCCGGCCACTGGCAGTTCGTCGGCCCGGCAATGGAGGGCTGCCACCTCGCTCGCGGGGCGCCGGCCCACCTGTTCGGCCAGGTGCATCACCGCGTCGCTCTGGTAGTAGCTGCGGCGGTAGATGGCAAAACACTCGGCCACCACATCGCGGTCGTGCGTGTGGTCCGAGCAGCCCTGCACCAACTCGGGCGACACGGCATGGCGCTGACGGCGAAACTCCACCAGCGAGACGTATTCCACCGGCACCACCTGCTTGATGGCGGACAGCAGGCGTTGCGCGCTGGCGGGGCCGGCGGCCACCTCAAGCAAGGCAGCAACAGCCGCGCCGCTGAGCGCGTGGCCTTGCGGTGGGGTGTCGAGAGACCAGGTGGTGGGCATGCGGACCATTCTTCAGCCGGCGGGTTCGCCCTCCTACCGGATTAACCCTGTTCCAGCGCCAGCGGCGGGTAAAGGCCGAGGGTCTGCGCCTGCAGGCGAGACAGGCCCAGCAGCGCGTCGGTGAACGGGGTGGCCACGCCGGTGAGCTGGCCGAGTTCACGCACCACGGTCACCAGCGCGTCGAGCTCCACCGGCTTCTTCGCCTGCACGTCCTGCAACATCGATGTCTTGAAGGCACCGAGTTTGAGCGTGACGGCGTGGCGGTCTTCGGGTTGCTGGTCGATCGGAATGCCGATCTTTGCGCCGATGGCTTTGGCTTCGAGCATCACGCTGCTGATGAAACCGCGCACCAGCTCGTCGCCCAGGATGTGGTCGGTGGTGGCCCCGGTGAGCGCGCTCACCGGGTTCACCGTCATGTTGCCCCAGAGCTTGTACCAGACGTCTTTCTGGATTTGCGGCGATACCGTGGCGTTGAGCCCGGCGCGCTGCAGCAGCGCGGCCAGTGCGGCCACGCGCTCAGTGGCTTCGCCCGAGGGCTCGCCGATGATCAGACCGTTGCCGAAATGGTGGCGGATGACGCCGGGTGCATCGACCGAACAGCTGGCGTGCACCACACCGCCGATGACATTGCGCGCGGGGATGGCGCGGTCGATCGCGCCGGTGGGGTCGACCGACTGCAGCCGGGTGCCGGCGCGCTCGCCACCGAAGCCGTTGAAGAACCACCAGGGCACGCCGTTCATGGCGGTGAGCACCAGCGTGTGGCGCCCAATCAGGGGGGCAATGCCGCGCGCCACCTCGGCCAGCGCGGGCGCCTTCACCGCCACGATCACCAGGTCTTGCACGCCCAGGGCCACGGCGCTGCTGGACGCTTCCACCGGCGCGCCGATGAGGCGGCCGTTCTCGTGCAACTGCAAGCCATCGCGCTGGAGCGCTGCGAGCGTGTCGCCACGGGCCAGCGCGCTCACGATACAGCCGGTGTGCGAGAGCAGCACACCCAGCCAGCCGCCGATGGCGCCGGCACCGACGATGGCCACACGCTGGAAATCCGGTTGCATCAGGCGTTCACTCCAGGTAGCTGCTGTCCAGGCGGTTCACCTGCCGGACCAGCGCGTCGAACACGTCACGGCCCGCGCCGTGGTTGGGGCTGAACTGTAGCGCGTCGCGCGTGCATTTCGCTGCAATCTCTTCGTGCACAGGAATCGCGGCAGCAACCCCGCCCATGCTGAACGTGGCCAGCTGGATTTCACAGGCGCGCTGCAGCGTCCACAGGATGGCGAAGGTCTGCGGCAGCGTGGCGCCCCAGGCCAGCAGGCCGTGGTTGCGCAGGATCACGGCGGGCTTGCCGCCGATGCTCTGGAGCAAGCGCGGCGCTTCTTCAGCGTGGATGGTGATGCCCTCGAAGTCGTGGTAGGCCAGCATGCCGTGCAGCTGCGCGGTGTAGAAGTTGGTCTGCTGCAGACCGTCTTTCAGGCAGGCCACGGCCACGCCGGCGGTGGTGTGGGTGTGCATCACGCAGTGGGCGCCGGGCAGGCCGTCGTGGATGGCGGCGTGCACGGTGAAGCCGGCCGGGTTGACGCGGTGGGTCGATCCGTCCAGCACCTCACCTTTGAGGTTGATCTTCACGAGGTTGCTCGCGGTCACTTCGCTGTAGTGCAAACCGAATGGATTGATCAGGAACTGCTTGTCCCTGCCGGTGACCGAATCGGGCAGGCGAAGGGTGATGTGGTTGTAGATCATCTCCGTCCACCCGAGCATGGCGAAGACGCGATAACAAGCGGCGAGCTCCAGGCGCGCGGCCCACTCATCGGGGTGCATGCCGGCCGGCAGCACAGTGGTGGCTCTGAGCGTGGCATTCATGGAGATCTCCTTCAGTAGGTGTTGGGGCCGGTGGCGTCCGGGCCCTTGAACTGGGCGAGCAGCTGCGAAGCACCCGACGCCAGCAGCATGGTGTCGGCGCCCACCGCCACGAACAGCGCACCGGCGGCCAGCCACTGTTTCGCGCCCGCCTCGGTGGTGGCCAGGATGCCGGGCGCTTTGCCGGCAGCGCGGATGCGTTTCACGCCCTCGGCAATGACCGCCTGAACCTCCGGGTGCGCCGCATTGCCCGGGTGACCCATGGAAGCGCTCAGGTCGGCTGGGCCGATGAAAACACCGTCCACCCCAGGCGTCGCGGCGATGGCGTCGAGGTTTTTCATCGCCTCCACCGTTTCCGCCTGAACCAGCACACACACCTGGTCGTTGGCCTCATGCACGTAACGCGCGTGCGCCTGCCAGCGCGAGGCCCGCGCGAGCGCGCTGCCCATGCCGCGGATGCCGGCGGGTGCGTAGCGCGTTGCCTTGACGACGAGCGCGGCTTGCTCGGCGGTGTCGATCATGGGCACCAGCAAGGTCTGCGCGCCGATGTCGAGGTACTGCTTGATCAACGCCACGCCCACGTCGCCCGTGCCCACCGGCACACGCACGATGGCGTGCGAGCGGGAGTCACCAAACGCGTGCTGCGCGCTGGCCACGGCCTGCAGCTGCGACAACGTGCAACGCACGTCGTTGGGCGCGTGTTCGCCGTCGATCAGGAGCCAGTCGTACCCGATGCCGGCGAGCAGCTCGGTGCTGTAGGCGCTGGCCAGCGCGGCCCACAGGCCGATTTGCGGTGTGCCGGCGGCGAGCGCCTGTTTGAAGGTGTTGATGGGTGTCTGCATGTCGGATCTCATACGAACTTGAACTTCAGGCAACCGAGCGGGCCGTAGTCGGCCTCGAACAGGTCACCCGCCTTGGCGGCCACCGGCCGCGTGAACGAACCGGCCAGCACGATCTGGCCCGCGCGCAGCGACTCGCCCCAGGGCGCGAGCTTGTGCGCCAGCCAGGCAATGCCGATCGCCGGGTGACCCTGCACGCCGGCGGCGAGACCCGTTTCTTCCACCACGCCGTTTTGCGTGAGCACCGCGCCGCACCAGGGCAGGTCGGTGGTGAGCGGGTCGGCGTGATAACGCTCGTCCCCCGAGCCCAGCACGATGCCGGCGTTGGCCGCGTTGTCGCTGATGGTGTCGAACACCTTGCGCATGGCTTTGGTGTGGCGGTCGAACTGTTCGATGCGCGCGTCGATGATCTCGATGGCGGGCGTGACAAAGTCGGTGGCGTTGATCACGTCGGCCACCGTCACGCCCGTGCCTTTGAGCGGCGCCTTGAGCACGAAGGCCAGTTCGACCTCCACGCGCGGCGCGATGAAGCGGCTGGCGGGAATCTCCAGCACCTGCCCGGCGGGTGCGGTGAACAACATGCTCTGCAGCAGGGTGCCGAAATCGGGCTCGTCGATCTGGCTGGCCATCTGCATGGCGCGGCTGGTGAGACCGATCTTGTGCCCGATGACCTTGTTGCCGCCGGCCACTTGCAGTGCGACCCAGGCACGGCCGACGCGGTAGCCGTCTTCGACGGTCATGCCGGGGAAGCGTTTGGAGAAGTGCTCCAGTGGCGTGCGGGTTTTCTCGGCGAGGTCGAGCTCGGAGGCGAGTTGCTGGATGAGGGTGTCGTCAAACATGGTTTTGTGCGAGGACTTCGACAGGCTCAGCCCGAACGGGCTGGGTGGTCGGGTGGGTGTTCATGGCCGGTGGAAGAGCGGGTGGATGGAGCTGTTCTTGGCATCGAACACCTCGTGGCCCTCGTCCACCTGCACCGTGATGCCGATGGGGCGTGCAGCCAGCCGCGCGGCAAAGTTCGTTTGCACACAGGCTTGCAGCGCATCGCCCACGCGCTGGTGCGTGAGTGCGCTGCGGCCCTTGGCCATGCGCAGGTTCATGTAGACAAACGCGTAGTCGCCGCCCAGGCCGGCGGCCTCGCCCGCTGCGCCGCCGTCAGCCACAGCGCTGTGCGCGGCCGGGTAGGCGAGCACGCGTGTGCCACCGGTGGGAAAGACCTGTTGGTCGGCCTCGTCACGCACCGCCAGCATGGCGTCACACAGGGCGCGGCACAGACGGCTCATGTCGATGCCGCCCTCCGATTCGGGCTTGTCGAGGTTGGGGGTGTAGAGGATGACGAGGTGGGGCATGGTGGTCAGAGTCGGGTCACGGCTTGGTAGCCTTGCGCGGCCGAGGCCTGCGCGGCGGGAATGGCGGCGCCGGTCTGTGGCGTGACGGGAAACACGGCGTTGATCTGACCAGTGCCGGAAGCGCCGAAGTAGGGTGTGATGATCTCGGCCTTGCCGTCGTAGTCGCTCCAGCCGAGCGCACCCAGCATCATGGCGGTGTCGTGCATGAAGCCTTCGCCGTGGCCTTTGGCGGCGTACTCGGGCAGCATGTCGCAGAAGGCCTTCCAATCGCCCTGTTCCCACATCTGCACCACGCGGCGGTCGAGCGTCTCCAAGAACGGGCTCCAGAGCTTGAACGCGTAGTCGGGTGCGAGGCCGTTCTGTGCGAAGCGGTGGCTGAGCGAACCGCTGGCGAGGAAAGCGACGGTGCCGTCGTAGTGGTCTTCCACAGCCACGCGCATGGCCCAGCCCAGGCGAGCGCTGTCGTTGAGGTAGTGGGCCTGGCACAGCGCGGAGACCGAGATGGCCTTGAAGTGCTGGTCGGCGTTCATGTAACGCATGGGCACGAGGGTGCCGTACTCGGGGCCGAGGGTGGTGGCCTGGTGGGCCAGGGTTTCCACGCCGTGTTTGTTGCAGACTCGGGCGAGCAGTTGGCCGAGCGCGGGGTTGCCGGGGATCTCGAACGGCAGGTTGCTGATGAAGTGCGGCAGTTCGTTGCTGGTGTAGCGGCCTTCAAAATGCGGTGCGCAGTTGAGGTGGTAGCTGGCGTTGACGAGCCAGTGGGTGTCGAAGACAACGATGGTGTCCACGCCGAGTTCGCGGCAGCGCCGGCTGATTTCCTGGTGGCCGTCGATGGCGTCCTGTCTTGTGCCCTTGCGCGGTCCGTCTAGTTCGCTGAGATACATCGAGGGAACGTGGGTGATTTTGGCGACGAGTGCTAGTTTTCCCACCTTGTGCTCCTTGGTTGCTGGGTGGCTGCTGTTGCTCCGTGGGCCGTCCGCGGCGGGCGCCCGGCTCCGCGGGTGTCCCCCGCCCAGTGCTTCGCCCTGGTCTCCTCCTTGACCCCGCTGCGCCAGACACCCGCCACGGCCAACCCACTGCGGACCTCGCAAGTCACGGCATGTGCCGCCCAGACCCCTTCAGATCGAGCGGGCATGGCGTTCTGCGCAGCGGGGTCAAGGAGGAGACGGCACCAGCCGTCGGGGGACACCCGCGGAGCAGAGCGCCATGCTCGCTCGATCCCGCCAACCCAGCAGAACGAAGGCATTTCAAATCCCCCAATGCGGAATGTGATGCGACCCAAGCGAAACAGCCACGTTCTTCGGCTCCAGAAACACCTCATAACTCCAGGTGCCACCTTCTCGCCCCGTGCCACTGGCCTTGGTGCCGCCAAACGGCTGGCGCAGATCCCGCACGTTTTGCGAGTTCACGAAACACATGCCCGCTTCCACCGCAGCCGCCACCCGATGTGCGCGGCCCAGGTTCTCCGTCCACACATAGCTGGAGAGTCCGTACTGGATGTCGTTCGCCAACTCGATCGCATGCGCCTCGTCGCGAAACGGGATGAGACAGGCCACCGGGCCAAAGATTTCTTCTTGCGCGATGCGCATGCGGTTGTCCACATCGGCGAACACCGTGGGCCAGACGTAGTTGCCTTCGGCGACGCGCTGCGGCAATTCGGCCGCGTACGAGGGACGGTCCAGCCCGCCACACAACAGCGTCGCACCCTCCTTCGGGCCGAGCTCGATGTAGCTGCGCACCTTCGCCAGATGCACTCGGCTGATCATCGGGCCGACGATGGTTTTTTCATCCAGCGGGTCACCCACCGTGATGCGCCTGGCGCGCTCGGCGAACTTCTGCGCGAAGTTGGCGTAGATGCTCTGCTGCACCAGGATGCGGCTGCCCGCCGTGCAGCGTTCGCCGTTGTTGCTGAAGATCATGAAGACCGCGGCGTCCAGGGCGCGGTCCAGATCGGCGTCGTCGAAGATCACGAACGGGCTCTTGCCACCCAGCTCCATGCTGAACTTCTTCAGGCCTGCGCTATGCACGATGCGGTTGCCGGTGGCCGTCGATCCGGTGAACGAGATGGCACGCACATCGGGATGGGCGCACAACGGCTCGCCCGCTTCTTTGCCCATGCCGTGCACGACGTTGAGCACACCTGCGGGAATGCCCGCTTCCAGCGCCAGCTCGCCCAGGCGCGCGGCGGTGAGCGGGCTGAGTTCGCTCATCTTCAACACCGCCGTGTTGCCGAACGCGAGGCACGGCGCGACCTTCCAGGTGGCCGTCATGAACGGCACGTTCCACGGGCTGATGAGCGCGCACACGCCCACCGGGTGGAACAGCGTGTAGTTCAGGTGGGTGGGCGTGGGGTAGGTGTGGCCGTCCACGCGGGTGCACATCTCGGCGAAGTAGTGAAAGTTGTCGGCTGCGCGCGGAATGAGCTGTTTGCCGGTTTGTGAAATCACCTGGCCACTGTCGTTGGTCTCGGTCTGCGCGATCTCGGGCACGTGGGCTGCAATCAGCTCACCGAGCTTTCGCATGAGCTTGGCGCGCTCGGTGGCGGGCAGGCCGGCCCACTTCGGGAACGCGTCCTTCGCTGCCTGAACTGCTGCGTTGATCTCGTCTGCGCCACCCGCGCTCACCTCGGCCAGCACGTCCTGAGTGGCGGGGTTGACGGTCTCGAAGCTGGTGGCACTGGCCACGGAGCGGCCGTTGATGAGGTGCTGGATGGTCATGTCTTGTCTTTCTCCATCTCCCGCTGGGAGAGGGTTGGGGTGAGGGCGGGCCCCGTGATCGTGTTGACCAAGTCGCCGATGCCTTCGATGGACGTCACGACCACATCGCCGGGATGGCAATCGACCACGCCGTCGGGCGTGCCGGTGAGGATGAGGTCGCCGGGTTGCAGGGTCATGAAAGCGCTGAAGTATTCGATCAGCGTGGGCACGTCGAAGATCATTTCGCGGGTGTTGCCCTGCTGTGTGACTTTTCCATTGACGGTGGTCTGCAGCGCGAGGTTCATGGGGTCGGGAACATCCGCCGCGTCCACCAGCCAGGGCCCGATGGGTGTGCAGGTGTCGCGGTTCTTCACGCGCAGGTTGGGCCGGTACCAGTTTTCGAGGTAGTCGCGGATCGCATAGTCGTTGGCCACGGCGTAACCCGCCACGAAGTCCAGCGCGTCTGCTTTCTTCACGTGCCGGGCCGTGCGCCCGATCACCACGGCGAGTTCACATTCGTAGTGCATGTGCTGCACGCCCGCCGGGCGCACGGTGAAGCCGTTGTGACCGTTGAGGCTGGCCTCACCTTTCAGAAAAGCCAGCGGCTCGTCGGGTGCCTTGAAGGCGAGTTCTTTCGCGTGGTCGGCGTAGTTCAGGCCGAGGGCGAGGATGGTGCGCGGGCGACCGGGTGGGTTGGGGGCGAGCGGCGGCAGCCACACCACTTCGTCGAAGGCGACGCGGCGGCCCTTGAACGCAGGGGTCAGCAACTCCAGCTGCCCATCGGCTTCCACGGCGTCGTGGACCGCGCCAGCCCAGGCGATGCGGGCGTGCTTCATGGTTTCTCCTCCGCCAGGAAGCTGTGCACGGCCGGCTTGAAACCGGTGGCGCTGATCTCCACCGTGTCGCCCGCGTGCACCAGCGGGCGCGAGCCGTCAGGCAAACAATCGCTGCCTATCATCAGCACGTCGCCGGAGCGCAGCGTCATGAATTCGTTGACGTCGGCCAGCAGCGTGGCCGCGTCGCGCACCAGCTCGGCCAGCGCCGTGGTCTGGCGGTGCACGCCGTTGATGCGCAGCTCCAGCTGCAAGCCGGTCAGACCATCCAGCCCGCCCAGGCGCTGCAGCGGTACGCACTCGGGGCCCACACCCAGGAAACCGTCCACACACTGGAACTTCACGGGCGGACGGTAGTAACTCTCATGCACGATGGCCACGTCGTTGAACAGCACCGCGCCCACAGCACCGGTGGCGCCCATCACCAGACCGAGCGTTGCCGCCACCGCCACCGGCTGGCCAGCGGGCAGCACGATGCTGTGGCCAGCGGGCAGCACGATGCTGTGGCCGGCGGCGGTGAAGGTGTTGGCCGTCTTGATGGTGAGCACCGGCGCTTGCGGTGGCGCCTTGTACGGGGCTTCGGTCATGCGCTGCGCCCACAGCGCGTGTTCGCGCCGAAAGTTCAGCAGCGTGCCGTAAACCGTACCCTCGGGCATCCAGTGGATGTTCATTCGGCGTCCTCTTCAACGACATCAGCAGGCTGCTCCAGCGCAATCACCTCGTCGAGCAACACGTACAGCTGCGCCAGCCGCGCCTTGCCCAGCCGCTCTTCCATCCACGCGTAGTGCGCTTCGATGGTGCTGGACAGGCGCTTGACCAGCTTGAGGCCAGCGGGTGTGGCACGCACCACGGTGCGGCGGGCGTCTTGCGGGCAGCGGCCGCGCGCAATCAGCCCATCGCGCTCCATGCGGGTGAGCACGCCGGTGAGGCTGGGGCCGAGCAGAAAAGCTTCACGCGCCACGCGGCCGGTTTCCACACCGCCGGGCAGGCGCGCGTGTTCTCCGAGCACGCGCAACACGCGCCACTGCTGGTCGCTCAGGCCGTGCTCGCGCAAGCTGGGCCGGGTGTGCAGCATCACGGCCTCTCGGGCTTCGAGCAGCAGGCGCGGCAGGTTGCGATGGACGAAGGGGGTGGCTTCACTCATTTAGTTAACATGTTAAATGAATGATCTGTTACACGTTTGAGGGTTTACCCGGCCAGTGGCCGCGCGGAGAATGCGCGCATGAACGCACTCTCCTCGCTGCTCGGTACCGACTTCCCCCTGATCCAGGCGCCCATGGCCGGCGTGCAGGGCGCCGCGCTCGCGGTGGCGGTGAGCAACGCTGGCGCGCTGGGCTCGCTGCCCTGCGCCATGCTCGCGCCCGACGCGCTGGAGCGTGAGCTGGTTGCACTGGCCGCCGGCACCACGCGGCCCTGCAACGTCAACTTCTTCTGCCACACGCCGCCGGTGCCCGACGAGGCGCGCGAAGCCGCCTGGCGCGCCTGGCTGGCCACCTACTACCGCGAAGCGGGGCTGGACATCGACGCCGTGCCGGCTGGACCGGGCCGCGTGCCGTTCAACAGCGCATCGGCCGACTTGCTGGAGCGCTTCAAACCCAAGGTGGTGAGTTTCCATTTCGGCCTGCCCGACCTGGACCTGCTGGACCGCGTGAAAAGCCGGGGCAGCGTGGTGCTGGCCTCGGCCACCACGGTGGAAGAGGCGCACTGGCTGGAAGCCTTTGGTGCCGACGTGATCATTGCCCAGGGCGTGGAGGCCGGCGGCCACCGCGGCATGTTCCTCACCGACGACCTCACCACGCAGGTGGGCACCTTTGCGCTGCTGCCGCAGATCGTGGCGGCCGTGAGCCTGCCGGTGGTCGCGGCCGGCGGCATTGCCGATGCGGCTGGCGTGGCAGCGGCGATGGCGCTGGGCGCGTCAGGCGTTCAGGTGGGCACGGCCTACCTGTGCAGCAACGAGGCCACCACCAGCGCCCTGCACCGCGCCGCGCTGCAAAGCGAAGCGGCGCATCACACGGCGCTGACGCACCTCTTCACCGGCCGGCCAGCGCGCGGCATCGTCAACCGCGTGATGCGCGAACTCGGCTCCATGAACCCGGTGGCGCCGGCCTTCCCGCTGGCCGGCGCGGCCATGGCGCCGCTGCGGGCGCACTGGGAAACCAAGGGCAGTGGTGACTTTTCACCGCTGTGGTCGGGACAGAACGCCAGCGGTTGCCGCGATCTGCCAGCGGCCGAGATCACACGCTCGCTGATCGAAGGCTTCAGCGCTCGCGCATGACGGCGTCGCGCTGCGCGTTGAGCCAGCGCTTCACACGAACGCCATTGCTCACCTGCGCCAGGTCGTGCTCGATCTCGGCAATCGCCGCCTCCAGCCCCTGCGCCTGATCGATCCGGTTTTGCAGCAGCGTGTTGGCGTTGGGCGAGAGCCCCTCGGGCAGATCAAACTCGTCAGCCAGCGCGTTCTGCCGCCCGGCACGCTCGCGCTCCAGCTCAGCCACCTGGGCCTTGAGCAGCAGGGTGAGCGAGGCCAGGCGCTCGTCCGACAGCTTGTGCACCGCCTCGGGGTCGGCCAGCTCGGCGCGGCTCTGGATTTGCAGCAGCGTCACCAAGTCGCGCTTCTCATACGCCGCGTTGGCCTCGCTCATGAGCGCGGTCTTCTTCAGGCGGGCCTGCGGATCGGTTTCGCGGTCGGGGTGCAGGGCACTGGCAAGCTGGCGGAACAGGCGGCGCAACAGGGTGTCGGCATCGTGTTGTTCGGTCTGGCGCAGCGCGGCGCCGGGTTTCTTGCGCTCGCGTTTGGCCTGCGCCGTCTCGCGCTTCTTGTCTTGCGCTTCCTCCTGCGCCCGGCGCAGGCGGGCCATGCCGGCGCGCAACAGCTGCTCGGCGCTCAAGTCCTGGCCCTCGTCGTCCAGCGGTTCGCCCAGCACCGACTCCAGCCGCGCGCGCAGGGCGTCGGCGGCGTCCTGGCGGATCTGGGCCAGGGTGCGTGGGCTGTGGCGG
>JBBQKZ010000109.1:0-12276 GCA_038327405.1 Burkholderiales bacterium
TGATACCGCTGGCCTTGACAGCTACATGGACGCGTTGCGCCGTGCACAAGACTCGTGCGGTGCGCGCATCCGCATCATCGCCTCTGGCGTGCCTATAGGCCTGGGCGCGCCGCTGTATGACAAGCTTGATGCCGACATTGCTTTTGCCATGATGGGTATCAATGCGGTCAAGGGCGTTGAGATCGGCGCCGGTTTTGCCAGTGTGGCCGACAAGGGCAGCACCCACGGCGACAGCCTCACGCCTGAAGGCTTCGCGGCCAACAAGGCTGGCGGTGTGTTGGGCGGCATCAGCACCGGGCAAGACCTTGAGGTATCGATTGCGATCAAGCCCACCAGTTCGATCCTGATTCCGCGCGAGACCATCGACGTGGCGGGTGCTTCCACCGAGATCATCACGAAGGGCCGCCACGACCCCTGTGTGGGCATCCGCGCCACGCCGATCGCCGAGGCGCTGCTGGCGCTGGTGGTGATGGACCACGCGCTGCGCCACCGCGCGCAGTGCGGCGACGTGCAACTGCCCACGCCCGACATCGCGGCCAAATCGCGCGGTTGACCCTCAACACGTGTGAGCCGAACCATCCTCCGTTCGGGCTGAGCTTGTCGAAGCCCTCGCCAACACCGCCAGAGCGTTTCGACAGGCTCAACGCGAACGGAAGTTTTTCTGATCGTCCTGAGCCTGCCCTTCCACAAGCTCAGTTTGATCGGAACACAAGCCCTTCGACAGGCTCAGGGCAGACGGAGATCTAGGTGAGCCAGAAAAGGAAACTGTTTCCATTCGCCATGCTCAGCGCGAGCTACTTCGCGCACATCGGCTTCTTCAACCCCTACCTGCCGCTCTGGCTCAAGGAGCTTGGCTTCAGCCTGCTGGCCATCAGCGTGCTGACTTCGGTGCAGTCGGCCTCGCGCCTGTTTGCGCCCTACCTCTGGGGGTGGCTGAGCGACCGCACCGGTGAGCGCGTTCGGCTGCTGCGCTATGGGGCCAGTGTGGCGCTGCTGCTGTCGCTGGGTCTGTGGTTCGACCTCGGTGGCGTGGGCCTGTTCGTGCTGCTGCTGCTCATGTTCACACACACCAGCGGCATGATGCCCATGAGCGAAGCAGCGCTGGCCCATCTGGTGAGTCAAGGCGGCGCGTTCGATGCCAAGCGTTATGGCCGCATCCGCCTGTGGGGCTCGCTGGGCTTTCTGGCGACGGTGGTGGCTGCGGGGTTCTGGTTCGAGCGCTTCGGGCTGGTGCACTTTCCGGGCTGGACGCTGGCCACGCTGGCGGCCGTGACGCTGAGCGTGTGGCTGCTGCCCGATTTTCGCGAACCTGGCCATGCCGACGAGGTGCAGCCCGCCGTGTGGCCGGTGCTGCGCCAGCCGCCGGTGCGCTGGTTTTTTGCGGCCGTCTTTTTCCATATCCTCGCGCACATCTTCATCTACGTCTTTTTCTCCCTCTACCTCGACTCGTTGGGCTACAGCAAGACGGTGATCGGTCTCTTGTGGGCGCTGTCGGTGGTGATCGAGATCGGCTGGTTCTTCACCCAGGGGCGCTGGCTGCCGCGCCTGTCGCTCACCGCCTGGCTCGTGCTGTGCGCCGCCACCATGGCGCTGCGCATGGGGCTGACCGCTGGCCTCCCGCTCGTGTGGCCGCTGCTGCTGCTGGCTCAGGCGCTGCACGCCATCACCTTTGCCGCCCACCACACGGTGTGCATCGCCCTGATCTCGCACCATTTCCCGGGGCGTCTTCGCGGGCGCGGGCAGGCGCTCTACACCGTGGTGGGCTATGGCCTGCCGGGCGTGGTGGGGGGTGTGGCGGGTGGATTTCTCAGCTCGGCATTGGGTCTGGCGAGCGTGTTCTGGCTGTCGTCGGCCTGTGCGGCGGTCGCCTGCGCGTGCGCGCTCAGGGCGTGGGCGTTGCAGCGAACCAGCGCCTGAGCGGATTGAAGCCCGTCACCAGCGCGGTGGCCAGCAACACCAGCGCACCACCGGCAAAGATGCCGGGCGACAGCGCCTCGCCCAGGAACAGGTGGCCCCAGGTCACGCCGAACACCGGGATGAGAAAAGCCGGGCTCATGGCCGCCACCGGCGTCACATGGCGAATGATGCGCAGGTGCGCCCAGTAGGCCAGGCCCGAGGTGACCACACCCATGACGAACAGGGCACCGAGTGCCGCTGGTGTGAACTTCGCGTCTGGCCAGGCCCAGACAGCACCCGGGAACACCAGAAACATCGCCGCGAGATGGATGCCCGCGGCAATGGCGAGCGGCTGCATGCGGGTGGTGGCGCGTTTCATGAGCGGGGTGGAGCAGCCGTAGCAGGCCGCCGCCAGGATGCAGGCCAGTGCCGCAGCGATGGTGCCCGCGTCGGGCTGCACCGGGCCCAGCCGCACGATCAGGCCCACACCGATGAAGCCGCACAGGCAGCCCAGCAGCTTGCGCACGGTCAGCGTGTCTTCCTTGAACCACGCAGACGCCAGCGTGCCGAACAGCACCGCTGTGGTGTTGAGCAGGGCGCTGTAACCGGCCGGCAACCGCAGCGCGGCCCAGGCGTACAACAGGAAGGGCGCGGCCACCGAGAGCGCGCCGAGCAGCAAGAGCTCGCGCCAGTGTTCCCACGGCCAGCCTTGCTTGAGGCCGCGCATGATGAAAGCCAGCGTGAGGCCGGCCAGCGCGACGCGGCAACCCGCCAGCACCATGGGACCGATGACCGGGCTGGCGATGCGGATGAACAGGAAGGACGCGCCCCAAAGCGCGGACAGGCCCACGAGCTGGGCGAAGTGGCGGGTTTTCACCTGACGATTGTGCGGTGCGGTCTGGCCCGTGCCTGCACCGCCGCTGTCGCGGGCAGGACTCGGCGCGGGGTCAGGCGGCCTGGGCTTTGCGCGCCAGACCTTCGATGGCCAGCCGGTAGCCGTCGGTGCCGAAGCCCACCACGATGCCCGCCGCCGCAGGCGAGATGTAGGAGTTGTGGCGGAAGGCTTCGCGCGCGTGCACATTGGAGATGTGCACCTCGATCACCGGCAGGGGCTTGACGCCGCTGATGGCGTCGAACAAGGCCACCGAGGTGTGGGTGAATGCGCCCGCGTTGAACACCACGCCGGCGAGCTCGCCGGTTTTGAAACGGCGCCCCGCGTCCTGGATCTTGTCGATCAACGCGCCTTCGTGGTTGCTCTGAAAACACTCCACCGCAAACCCCAGTCGCTGGCCATGGGCCACGCATTCCTTCTCCAGATCGGCCAGCGTGGTTGCGCCGTACAACGCGGGTTCGCGCGTGCCCAGCAGGTTGAGGTTGGGACCGTTGAGCAGGAGGATGGTGGACATGGCGGTGGCTCGAGTGATGGGGTCAGGCGCCAGCTTAAACCAGTGGCACGGTGAGCTGTTCGATCACGGGTCGGGTATCGGGCCGCACGCCGCGCCACCAGGCGAAGGCCTCGGCCGCTTGTTCCACCAGCATGCCCACGCCGTCGGCCACGGTGTTCACGCCAGCGGCCCGGGCCTGTTTCAGGAAGGGCGTGAAGCCTTTGCCGTACACCATGTCGTAGGCGATGGCGCCCGGGGCGAACAGGCCCGCCGGCAGCGGCAAGGCTTCCTGCGTGAGACCGGTCGAGGTGGCATTGATCACCACGTCGAAGGACTGGCCTGCGAGCGTCTCGTAGCCGCCGGTCTGCAACGGGGTGTGTCCAGCAAAGTCGTGCCGGAGCGCGTGCGCCTTGTCGGCCGTGCGGTTGGCAACCGCGAGCAGGGTGGGGTGCTCGGCCGCGATGGGCAACAGCGCGCCCCGGGTGGCGCCGCCCGCGCCCAGCAGCAGCACGCGTTTGCCGGCCAGCGGGCAGCCCAGGTTGTGTTGCAGGTCCTTGACCAGACCCACGCCGTCAAAGTTGTCGGCCAGGATGCTCGCGCCCTCGAACTTCAGGCAGTTGGCTGCACCGGCCAGCCGGGCTCGCTCGCTCAGCTCGGTGGCAACTTCGAAAGCCTGCAGCTTGAACGGCAAGGTCACGTTGACACCGCGACCGCCCTGGTCGCGAAAGCCCAGCACGGTCTCGGTGAAGCCGTCCAGCGGCGACTCGATGGCGGTGTAACCGATGTCCTGCCCGGTTGCCTGCGCAAACAGGCTGTGGATCAGGGGCGACTTGCTGTGGCCGATGGGGTGGCCGATGACGGCGTAACGGTCGGTCATGGGGGTGCATGCAATGGGGGTGCAGCGATTGTCGCGCAAGGCCCTGTCGGGTTTGCGGGCAAGGGCCACGGCCTACCATTGCGCCCATGACCACATCACTCAAGATCGATTTTGTGTCCGACGTTTCGTGCCCCTGGTGCGCGGTCGGGCTGGGCGCGCTCGAAGAAGCGCTGGGCAAGTTGCAGGGCGAGGTGTCGGCCGAGCTGCACTTCCAGCCGTTTGAGCTCAACCCGAAGATGGGCGCTGAAGGCCAGGACATCGGCGAGCACCTGACGCAGAAGTACGGCTCCACCGCTGCGCAACAGGTGCAGATCCGCGAGACCATCCGCGCGCGTGGCGCGGAGGTCGGCTTTGTTTTCAACCCGGAAGGCCGGGGCCGCATCTGGAACACGTTTGATGCGCACCGCCTGCTGCACTGGGCCGAGCATGAAGGCGCGCAGGGTCAGCAACACGCCTTGAAGAAGGCGCTGCTGGCGGCCTGCCACACACGTTCTGAAGCCATGGGCGACCACGCGGTGCTGCTGGCTTGCGTGCGTGAGGTGGGACTGGACGAGGCACGGGCGCAAGCCATTCTGGCCAGCGATGAATTCGCCCAGGCGGTGCGCGAGCGCGAAACGTTCTACACCAGCGTCGGCATCCATTCGGTGCCGGCGGTGATCATCAACGACCAGCACCTGATTTCGGGTGGTCAACCCGCGGCGGTGTTCGAGCAGGCACTGAGGCAGATTGCTGCTGAAGCTGCTTGATCTGTGCGCGTGCCCTCACCCCCGCCCTTTCCCAGAGGGAGAGGGAGCAAGGCACTCACGCCGGCTGGGTGAGTGCCTTCGCGATGCGGTTCCTGCCCACCGTCGGTTTGGGCACCTTGCCCGGCAAATGGCTGAACCACGCACGCACGTCTTCGTCCAGGCCGATGCCGTGCATGTAGTTGTAGATCGCCTTGCGCAGGCCCACGCCCAGCGCGTCGTGGTCCACGCCGCTGGGATCGATGAAGCCGATGTCGTTCTTGGCGAACGTCACCGGCGGCAACGGGATCAGCTCGATGCCGTAGGCGGCCGGGTCCAGGCCAACGGGTGAGTGCACGGTGCAGGTGAAGCGGTGGAAAAAGCCGCTCTGGATGCACCCGTTCTCGAACAACTGGCGCACGTATTCGAGGGCGTCCACCGTGTCCTGCACCGTCTGGGTGGGAAAGCCGTACATGAGGTAAGCGTGCACCAGGATGCCGGCGTCAGAGAAGCCCTTGGTCACGCGCGCCACTTGCTCCACCGTCACGCCTTTTTTCATCAGCGTGAGCAGCCGGTCGGAGGCCACTTCGAGCCCGCCGCTCATGGCGATGCAGCCGCTGTCTGCGAGCAACTGGCAAAGCTCGGGCGTGAAGGTTTTTTCAAACCGGATGTTGCCCCACCAGGAGATGGGCAACTGGCGGCTGATGAGTTCGTCGGCCAGGGCCTTCAAGGCTTTCGGTGGCGCAGCTTCGTCCACAAAGTGAAAGCCTGTCTGGCCGGTTTCATTCACGATGGTCTCGATGCGGTCGGCCAGCGTGGCGGCTGAAGCGGTCTCGTAGCGGCTGATGTAGTCCAGGCTCACATCGCAGAAACTGCACTTCTTCCAGTAGCAGCCGTGCGCCACGGTGAGCTTGTTCCAGCGCCCATCACTCCACAGGCGGTGCATGGGGTTGAGCATGTCGAGCAGGCTGAGGTACCGGTCCAGCGGCAGACCGTCCCAGGTGGGCGTGCCGACTTCTTCGAACGGCACCTCGGGCTCGACAAAGTTGATGTAGCGCACGGTGTCGTCTTCGCGCACGAAGGTGCGCACCAGGCGCTGCTTGGAGCGCTTGCGCTGCAGGTAGTCGAGAAGCGCCAGCAACGGGCGTTCACCCGAATCGAGCGTCACGAAATCGACGAAGTCGAACACTCGTGGCTCGGCGAGTTCGCGCAGCTCGGTGTTCACAAAGCCGCCGCCCAGCGCAATGGTGATGTGCGGGTTCTGCGCCTTGATGGTCTGCGCAATGCGCAGCGCGGCATACAGCGCGCCGGGGAAGGGCACCGAGAGCAGCACCAGGTCGGGCTTGTGTTGCGAGAGCGTGGCCAGCGTGAGCGTGTGCAGGATCTCGTCGACCAGCGTGAAAGGCGCGGCGAGCGCGGCGGCCATGGGCTCGAAGGTGGGCTGGCTGCTGGCGAGCGACTCGGCGTAGCGCACGAAGGCGAAGCGCTCGTCGACGGCGTCTCGCAGCACGTCGGCCAGATCGTTGAGGTAAAGGGTGGCGATATGGCGCGCCTTGTCCTGCACGCCCAGCGCACCGAAGGCCCAGGCCAATGGGTCGCCGCCTTCTTCGCTCAGCGCGGCGTCTACGTACACCTCGAGCGCGGCAAAGCGCGGGCCTTCGGGCAGCAACTCGCGCGCGGCGATGCGGTGTGCCAGGGTCGAGTCGCGCCCTTGCAGGAAGGCGATCACGAGGCCGATGGTGGCGCGGTAGCGGGCGAACTGGTCCAGGAAAGCGTGCACGCTGGCCGAGCGATCGGCTTCAGCTTGCGCCAGCGCGTGGCTGCGCACAGATTCGAGCCCCGCTGGTGAGAACAGCTTGAGCACCAGCGCCAGCGCGAGGTCGGCCTGCACCGCATCAACCCCGCGCGAGCGCAGGAAGCCGGTGATGTAGGCGGTGGAGGGGTAGGGCGTGTTGAGCTGCGTCATCGGGGGGATGAGGCTCAGCACGCGCAGGGCTGGGGTGGTCATGGTGCGGCTTTTTGGGGTGCTTCGATTGTGGGGCTTGAGGTCTTCCCTGCTGGGCGACGGGGTTGGTCTGTTGCGGTTTTGCTCAGAGACCTCGCATCGGGCCGGTGGCGGTGCCCGCCTGCTCCAGCCCTGCTCGCGGGTGTCTGTGTGGGTGTGCCTGCACCCTCTTGTCAACGCTGTGGTGGATGCGCGGCCTCTGTGGCAACCGCGAATGGGGGCCTGCGCAGGCAGACACCCGCGAGCAGCCAGCGTCCGAATGGCCCGGACCACCCGACCTCACCCCAAAAGTGGGCGAGAAACCCGGGAACTCAGGCCGAGTACTCAGAAAGAGGAACGCAGCTGCAGAAAAGGTTGCGATCCCCGTACACGTTGTCCACCCGCCCAACGGGAGGCCAGTACTTGGCATGCGCCCGCGTCGAAGTGCTCGCAGCACCCACGTCGCGCGCGTAGGGGTGCGACCAGTCAGCCGTCATGAGGCTCGCAGCCGTGTGCGGCGCGTTCTTCAGCGGGTTGTCGTCCTGCGGCCAGGTGCCGGCTTCCACGAGGCGGATCTCTTCGCGGATCGCGATCATCGCGTCGATGAAGCGGTCCAGCTCCGCCAACGTCTCGCTCTCGGTGGGTTCCACCATCAGCGTGTTGGCCACCGGGAAGGAGAGCGTGGGCGCGTGAAAGCCGTAGTCCATCAGGCGCTTGGCCACGTCCTCGGCCATCACGCCGCTGGTGTCCTTGAAGTGGCGCAGGTCCAGGATGCATTCGTGCGCCACATGTCCGTTGCCGCTCGCGTAGAGCGTGGGGTAGTGAGGTGCCAGGCGCTTGCTGATGTAGTTGGCCGCGAGGATGGCGGCTTCGGTGGCGTGCTTGAGGCCGTCGGCGCCCATCATGCGGATGTACATCCAGCTGATCGGCAGCACGGCTGCATTGCCCAGCGGCGCCGCCGAGATGGCGCCCACGCCGTTCACCGGCAGGCCGCCCGTGGCGTGCCCGGGCAGGAAGGGCACCAGGTCTTCGACCACACACACCGGGCCCACGCCGGGGCCGCCACCACCGTGCGGAATGCAGAAGGTCTTGTGCAGGTTGAGGTGGCTCACGTCGCCGCCGAACTCGCCCGGCGCGGCCACGCCGACCAGCGCATTCATGTTGGCGCCGTCCACGTACACACGCCCACCGTGCCGGTGCACCAGCGCGCAGAGTTCCTTGACCGTGGTCTCGAACACGCCGTGCGTGCTGGGGTAGGTGATCATCACCGCCGCCAGGTTGGCGCTGTGCTGCTCGCACTTGGCCTGCAGGTCGGCCATGTCCACGTTGCCGTTTTCATCGCATTTGGTCACCACCACCGTCATGCCCACCATCTGGGCCGAGGCCGGGTTGGTGCCGTGCGCGCTGCTGGGGATCAGGCAGATGTTGCGGTGGTGCTCGCCGCGCGAGGCGTGGTACGCCTGAATCACCAGCAGGCCGGCGTATTCGCCCTGGGAACCCGCGTTGGGCTGCAGGCTGATGCCAGCGTAACCCGTGGCCTGGCAGAGCCAGGCGCGCAGCTGTTCGTCGAGTTTTTTGTAGCCGAGCAACTGGCTGGCGGGCGCGAACGGGTGCACGTTGGCAAAGCCAGGCCATGTGATGGGGATCATCTCGCTGGTGGCGTTGAGCTTCATGGTGCACGAGCCCAGCGGGATCATGCTGCGGTCCAGCGCGAGGTCCTTGTCGGACAGCGCGCGGATGTAGCGCAGCATGCCGGTCTCGGAGTGGTGGCTGTGGAACACCGGGTGCATGAGGTAGGCGCTGGTGCGGCGCAGTTCGGTGGGGATACGCGGCTCGATGCCTTTTTCGAAGCGCGCCCACCACTCCGTTCGGGCTGAGCTTGTCGAAGCCCTGGCCGAGGTGCTGGTGAGCCCTTCGACAGGCTCAGGGCGAACGGAGGTGGGCTCAGGCCCCGCAGAGGAAAACACTGCCCACAGCTTTTCGATGTCCTCGCGCGTCGTGGTCTCGTCCAGCGTGATGCTCACGTACTCGCCCCAGGAGAGGCGCAGGTTCATGCCGGCGTCCACCGCGCGCTGCAGCAGCGTGGCGGCGCGGTCACCGGCCTTGAAGGTGAGTGTGTCGAAGGCGGTCTCGCTGGTGGGCCTCCAGCCCAGTTGCTCCAGGCCTTGCGCCAGCACGGCGGTGTAGGCCGCCACGCGCTGCGCAATGCGCTTCAAGCCCGCAGGCCCGTGGTACACGGCGTACATGCTCGCCACCACCGCCGGCAACACCTGCGCGGTGCAGATGTTGGACGTGGCCTTTTCGCGGCGGATGTGTTGCTCGCGCGTCTGCAGCGCGAGGCGGTAGGTGGGGTTGCCGTGCGCGTCCACGCTCACACCCACCAGGCGGCCGGGCAACGAGCGTTTGAACTCGTCGCGGCAGGCCATGAAGGCGGCGTGCGGGCCACCCGCGCCCATGGGCATGCCGAAGCGCTGTGTGGTGCCGACCACGATGTCGGCGCCCCACTCGCCGGGGGGCGTGATGAGGGTGAGCGCCAGCAAGTCGGCGGCGGCGATGAAAGCCGCGCCTTTGGCCTGCACCGTTTTCACATCGCCGGCCAGGTCTTCAATGCGGCCGCTGGTGCTCGGGTACTGCGCGAGCACGGCGAAGTACTGGTCTCCCGCGAGTGCGGCGTCCCACTCGGCGGCGGAGTTCGCCACCAGAACGGTGATGCCCAGCGGCTTTGCGCGCGTCTGCACCACCTCGATGGTCTGCGGGTGGCAGTCGCCAGCCACCACGAAGGTGTGGCCCTTGCTTTTGACCGAGCGCTTGGCCAGCGTCATGGCCTCGGCGGCGGCGGTGGCTTCATCGAGCATGGACGCGTTGGCAATCGCCATGCCCGTGAGGTCGCACACCATGGTCTGGAAATTGATCAGCGCTTCCATGCGGCCCTGCGAGATTTCGGCCTGGTAGGGCGTGTAGGCGGTGTACCAAGCGGGGTTCTCCAGCACGTTGCGCAGGATCACGCCCGGCGTGTGGGTGCCGTGGTAGCCCTGCCCGATGAAGCTCTTGAGCAACTGGTTCTGCTCGGCAATCGCCTTGAGTTCTGCCAGTGCTGCGGCTTCGGTGATGGCCGGGGGCAACTGCATGCCCTGGCTGCGTGCGATGCTGTGCGGCACGATACCGTCGATCAGCGCGCGGCGCGAGGCCTCGCCGATGACCGAGAGCATCAGCGCTTCGTCGGCTTCGCCGATGCCGATGTGGCGGGCCACGAACTCGGACGGGTTCTCGAGTTCATCCAGGGGTTTGACAGACGGCATCAGCATGGCTTACCTCAAAAAACAAATGTCAAGGGCGGGAGTCAAAACCAGGGGCGCCACGGAACCGGCTTTGCCGGGCCGTAGGTGCCGCCCCCTTGAGGGGGTCGCGCGAAGCGCGGCGGGGGTGTTCGTCACTGCGCCGCGAGTGCGGCGTAGGCGGTCTCGTCGAGCAGGGCGTCGACCTGCGCCGGGTCGGACAGCTTGACCTTGAAGAACCAGCCGCTCTTGAGCGGGTCGCTGTTGGCCAGCGAAGGGTCGGCGCGCAGGGCTTCGTTGACCTCGGTCACTTCGCCGCTCACGGGCATGTACACGTCGGCCGCGGCCTTGACGGACTCAACCACACCGGCCACGTCCTTCTGCGCAAAGCTTTTGCCCACCTCGGGCAGGTCGACGAACACCACGTCGCCCAGCGCGTCCTGCGCGTGCACGGTGATGCCGACGGTGGCAATGTCGCCGTCAACGCTGATCCATTCGTGGTCTTCGGTGTACTTGGTGGTCATGTGAAAGCTCCTGAAAAAAGAAGGGGAAAGGGGTTCAGCCGCGGTAGTAGCGGTTGGGCACAAACGGCATGGCACTCACTTCCATGGGCACCGGCTTGCCACGCACCATGGCGTGCAGGCGCGTGCCCAGGGCCGCGTGCGCGGGGCTCACATAGCCCATGGCCACGGGTTTGTCGGCGCTCGGGCCGAGCAGGCCGCTGGTGACTTCGCCGATGTTCTCGCCGTTGGGGGTCTGCAGTTCGGTGTGGTCGCGCACGGGAACGCGCTCCAGCGCGATCATGCCGACGCGCTTGCGCGCCAGCGGCTCGGCGCCGTCGAGTTGCGCAAGCACGCGTGCCGCGCCTGGAAAGCCTCCTGCGCGTGCGCCGCCGGTGCGGCGCACTTTCTGCATGGCCCAGTTGAGCGCGGCTTCCACCGGTGAGGTGGTGGTGTCGATGTCGTTGCCATAAAGGCACAGGCCAGCTTCAAGGCGCAGGGAGTTGCGCGCGCCCAGGCCAACGGGTTTCACTTCGGGCTTCGCCAGCAGGGCGCGGGCGAGGGCCTCGGCGCTGTTGGCTGGCACCGAAATTTCAAAGCCGTCTTCGCCGGTGTAGCCGCTGCGGGTGATGAACAGGTCGGCACCTTGCCAGGTGAAGGCCCCGCCGGTCATGAACACCAGCTTTTCCACGCCGGGCACAAGCCGCTGCAAGGCGGTCACAGCCTGCGGACCCTGCAGGGCGAGCAGGCCGCGCTCGAATTGCGGCTCGACGGTGCAACGGCTGCCGATGCGTTCAACGATGTGGGCCAGGTCGCCGTGTTTGCACGCCCCGTTCACGATGACGAACAGATCGGCGCCACGGTTCACAAACATCAGGTCGTCGATGATGCCGCCTGTGTCGTTGAGCAACAGGCCGTAGCGCTGTTTGCCCACGGCCAGATCGATCACGTCCACCGGCATCAGCGACTCGAAGGCCGCCGCCGCATCTGCGCCGACCAGCCGCAGCTGGCCCATGTGCGAGACGTCGAACAGGCCGGCGGCGGCGCGGGTGTGGTGGTGTTCGGCCATCAGGCCGGCGGGGTATTGCACCGGCATGCTGTAGCCGGCGAACGGCACCATGCGGGCGCCGAGTTCGGTGTGCAGGGCGTGCAGCGGGGTCTTGAGGAGTTCGGTGTCGGACACGGCAGGCTCGCAGGCAAAAGGGGCAGGCCCCGGTGGGGGCGAAACACGGTTCATCCGTGCGCTGCCCCACTGTCCGCTTTACCTGAGAGATTCGCGCGGACGATGCCGCGTTTGCTCCTTCGGTGGATCGCCTCAAGGGGCGACCTCTCTCCAGGGGGGTACACCGGCCTTGCGGCCCGTGTTTGTCAGTCCTTTTGCCTGAGCGTTCAGGGCCACATGGGTGACCTCCTGCGCCTTCGGCGGCCCCCACGAGGGGAGCGCTCTCCTGACCCGCCTGATTCTAGTTCACTGAATTGGTCGCTGGTAGCGTGTCGAACTCCCCGTTCGGGCTGAGCTTGTCGAAGCATCAATACGTTTTTGGCTGTGGGGCTTCGACAGGCTCAGCCCGAACGGATGGATCGGGACACGTTCTTACATTCCCGCGGAGTTCGGTCCACCACCCCCCACGGGCGTG
>JBBQKZ010000110.1:0-12235 GCA_038327405.1 Burkholderiales bacterium
CACGGCCACCACCAACCCGATGGCCAGCGCCAACACGAAGCCGATCTTGACCAACTGGCTCACGCCCTTGAGCAGCATGTAACTGGTGTAGGCCCAGACCATGAGCGCGATGAGCACCGGCACCACACGGCTGGCAGCTTCGGTCTTGTCGCTGCGGTAGGTCACGCTGCGTTTGATGAGGTAGAGGAAGGCGGCGGCCATGGCGCCACCCATCAGTGGCGAGATCACCCAGCTGATGACGATGGCGCCGATGGTGTCCCAGTTCACCAACCCCCATCCACCCGCTGCGATGCCTGCGCCCATGACGGCGCCGATGATGGAGTGGGTGGTGGACACGGGTGCGCCCACGGCGGTGGCGAGATTGAGCCAGAGCGCGCCAGCCAGCAAGGCCGCAAACATCACCCAGGCAAACACGGCCGCATCGTTGATCTGGGCGGGGTCGATGATGCCGCCCTTGATGGTGCCCACCACCTCACCCCCGGCCACGATGGCGCCCAGCGCCTCGAACACGGCGGCCACCACGATGGCCCAGCCCATGGTCACGGCGCCGGAGCCCACGGCCGGGCCCATGTTGTTGGCCACATCGTTCGCCCCGATGTTCATGGCCATGTAGGCACCCACGCTGGCGGCCACGATCAGCAGCCACACCGCCGAGGATGCGAGGCCGATGGTGGAGGCGCCGGTGAGCGATGCGTAGACGCCCACCACGATCAGGAACAGCACCGCAGCACCCAGCTGCAGGGCCTCCTGGTGCTTGGAAATGAAGCGGCTACGGGCTTTTTTGGGCATGTGAATCTCGCGTGAATGTCACGATTTTGTCATGTGGGAAATGCGCATTTTCAAGTCAGCAGACCCCGGTGCCGGGCCTGGGCACTCAGCGCAGCAAGTGCGTGCGGTAGTGCTCCAGCTCGTCGATGGACTCGTGCACATCGGCCAGCGCGGTGTGCTTCTGGTGCTTCTTGAAGGCGTTGTACACATCGGGCCGCCAGCGTTTGGCCAGCTCCTTGAGCGTGCTCACGTCCAGGCAGCGGTAGTGGAAATACGCCTCCAGCTTGGGCATGTACTTCACAAGGAAGCGACGGTCCTGGCTGATGGTGTTGCCGCACATGGGCGAACCGCTGCGCGGCACGTACTTGCCGATGAATGCCAGCAGCTCGGCCTGCGCCTGTTCTTCTGTGACCGTGCTGGCCTTGACCTTGTCGATCAGGCCGCTCTTGCCGTGGGTGCCCTTGTTCCAGTTGTCCATGGCGCCCAGCACCGCGTCGCTCTGGTGGATCACCAGCACCGGGCCTTCGATGCGCGGCGTGAGATGCGGGCCGGTGATGATCACCGCGATCTCCAGCAGACGCTCTTTCTCAGGGTCCAGACCGCTCATCTCGCAGTCGATCCAGACCAGGTTCTGATCACTTTTGGCAAGGGCGGGGGTGTCGGTGGCGGCAGGCGCCGTGGCCGTGTCGGCCGGGGTGGGGGCAGAAGTCATCCCGCGATTTTCACCGATCGGCGACATGGCCCGGCCAGGCACCCGGCTGGCCATGGCCCCAGAGGCGTCTGGCCCAGGCGCTCTTCGATAGACTCCCACCCATGGACATCGCCTCGTTTGCCTTCACCGCCCTCTTCTGCGCCTTGCTGGTGCTCGGCCTGGTCATCCGGACCGTGCTGGCCAGCCGGCAGATCCGCCATGTAGCCCGCCACCGCGGCACCGTGCCGGCGGCGTTCAGCGACACCATTTCGGTAGCGGCCCACCAGAAGGCTGCGGATTACACGATCACCAAAACGCGATTCGGCCTGCTTGAAATCGCCATCGACGCCGCGCTGCTGCTGGGTTGGACGTTGCTGGGCGGCCTCGACTGGCTCAACCAGACACTGCTGGCAGCGCTGGGCGGCGGCATGGTGCAGCAGTTGGCCTTGCTCGGCTCTTTCGCCGTGCTCGGAGGCCTGATCACGCTGCCGCTGAGCTGGTACGCCACCTTCCGCATCGAAGAACGCTTCGGCTTCAACAAGATGACCATCTCGCTCTGGCTGGGTGACTTGCTCAAGGGCACGCTGGTCGGCGCCCTGATCGGCCTGCCGATTGCGGCGCTGGTGCTCTGGCTCATGGGCGCGGCCGGCCCGACCTGGTGGCTTTGGGCCTGGGGTGCGTGGATGGTTTTCAACCTGCTGGCGCTGGTGCTCTACCCAACGGTGATCGCACCCCTGTTCAACAAATTCGAGCCTCTGGCGGACGAGACCCTGAAGGCCCGCGTGAATGCGCTGATGCAGCGCTGTGGTTTCGCCGCCAAGGGCCTGTTCGTGATGGACGGCAGCAAGCGTAGCGCGCACGCCAACGCCTACTTCACCGGCTTCGGCGCGGCCAAGCGTGTGGTGTTCTTCGACACCTTGCTCAAACAACTCAGCCCCGAGGAGATCGACGCCGTGCTGGCCCATGAGCTCGGCCACTACAAGCGCCGCCACATCATCAAACGCATCGTGCTGATGTTCTCGCTCAGCCTGGCCGGGTTTGCGCTGCTGGGCTGGGTGTCGAGCCGGGCCTGGTTCTACAGCGGCCTGGGCGTCATGCCCTCGCTGGACACGCCCAACGACGCACTGGCACTCATCCTGTTTTTGATGGTGGTGCCGCTGTTCACCTTCTTCCTGTCGCCGCTGATGGCGCAGCTCTCTCGCAAACACGAGTTTGAAGCCGACGCCTACGCCGTGGAGCACACCAACGGACATGACCTCGCCAGCGCCCTGCTCAAGCTCTACAAGGACAACGCCAGCACGCTCACGCCCGACCCGGTGTACGCGCGTTTCTACTATTCCCACCCGCCGGCCAGCGAGCGCCTCACGCGTTTGCAAGCCGCTGTTTGAAGACTTCCATGAACTCCATCCACCAGAACCGCCGCGCCCTGTCGGCCACCGAAATCGTGAGCCAGCTCACCCAGCTCAACGGTGAGTCCGCCCAAGGCTGGAAACTCATCGACGGTGCGCTGGAAAAGGCCTTCACCTTCGCCAACTACCACGAGACCATGGCCTTCGTGAACGCCGTGGCCTGGATCGCCCACCGCGAAGACCACCACCCCGACCTGGCAGTGGGCTACAGCCGCTGCACGGTGCGCTTCAACACGCACGACGTGGGCGGCATCTCGGTGAGCGACTTCCACTGCGCGGGTGCGGTGGACGCACTGCAGAAGGCCTGATGGCCGATCTCCAGACCGGTCTGGTGGTGGCCGCCCATGGCCGCCACTGCATGGTGGAGAGTGCCGACGGCGAGCGCCGCATCTGCCACCCCCGTGGCAAGAAGAACCCGGTGGTTGTGGGCGATCAGGTGCAGTGGCAGATCACCGGCGACGAAGGCAGCATCGAACGCGTGAACGAGCGGCGCAACCTGTTTTACCGCCAGGACGAAATGCGCACCAAGTCGTTTGCCGCCAACCTCGACCAGGTGCTGGTGCTGGTGGCGGCCGACCCCGAATTTTCCGAGAGCCAGCTGACGCGCGCCCTGATCGCCGCGCAGGCAGAGCGCATCGAAGTGCTGATCGTGCTCAACAAGAGCGACCTGCAACCCGCATTTGACCGGGCCTGGGCGCGGCTCGACCCCTATCGGCGCATGGGCTGCACGGTCATGCCGCTGCGCCTCAAAGCCGAGGGGCAGGACGCCGATGGCGATGATGGACTGGACGCATTGCAACAGCGCCTCGCAGGCAAACGCACGCTGGTGCTCGGTCCTTCGGGCGTTGGCAAAAGCACCCTGGTCAACCGCCTGGTGCCCACGGCCAAGGCGCTCACCGGCGAAATTTCGCGCGCCCTGAATTCGGGCAAACACACGACCACCAGCACCAGTTGGTACTGGGTCGACGAAGCCCGCACCACCGCGCTGATCGACTCACCCGGCTTCCAGGAATTCGGCCTGAACCACATCGAACCCATGCAGCTCGCGCACCTCATGCCCGATCTGAACGCCACGCTGGGCAGTTGCCGCTTTTACAACTGCACCCACCTGCACGAACCGGGGTGTGCGGTGTTGGCCCATGTGCAGACGGGTGATGCGGAAGTGACCGGGGGTGATCCGCTGGCGATCAGCGAGAACCGCTACCGCCTGTACCGCGAACTGTTCGCCGAGCTCTCAGACAAGCGCAAGTACTGAAAGAGCTCAGAACCGCGCGAGGGTAACGAGCGCGAGCAGCAGCATCCACAGCACCACGGCGCGCCACACCAGCCCCACCACGCTGCCCAGGTGCGCCAGCTGCGGCTCGGGCCGGCTGCCGGGGTCGCCATCCTCAGGCACGACCAAGGGATCGGGCTGCGGTGTGAGGCGCACGTTGAGCGCCCCCGATGTGGCGGCGAGCACCACACCGTTGCTGCCAGGCGCAAAACGCTCGGCATCACCGCGCCAACTCGCCACGGCCTCCTCGAAATTGCCCACCACCGCAAAGCCCAACGCCGTCACGCGCGCGGGC
The DNA here is from genome assembly GCA_038327405.1 of Burkholderiales bacterium. Lineage (GTDB taxonomy): Bacteria > Pseudomonadota > Gammaproteobacteria > Burkholderiales > Burkholderiaceae_C > Hydrogenophaga. The sequence continues at coordinate 4,437 of JBBQKZ010000110.1, forward strand.
ACGTGGTCAACGAAAGCCCAGGCCTTCGCGGCGGCCTGCTGCAGGGCGACGCTCGGTGTGCCATCCGGGCGAGCGCGCCAGTTGCGCGAGAGGTACTCGGCCGAGCGGTAGAACACCGCGCCGGCCGGCCCCAACCCCAGGGCCCAGAACACCACAAAACACACCAGCACACCGAACACATGGCGGTGTGCCGAGAGCACTGAATGTTCAATGACTTGTCGCAGCAGTTCGCTGCGTGGCAGGCTGGATGCGTCCACCCGCAGCCAGGCGGCGAGCTTCTCGCGCGCCAGCGCGTCGTTGCCCTCTTCAAGCGCGTTGCGGATTTCGCTGAAGTGGTGACTGAACTGCCGGAAACCCAGCGTCACATACAACACGGCGACCATCCACACGAAGGCCAGCACCGAGCTGAACCACCACAACCCCCAATGAACCAACGCCACCACCAGCGCAGGCACACCCACCGCGAGCCCCCAGGCGACCCATCCATGTGAAGACTCGCCTGCGTCGAGGTTGCGACGAACCGTGCGCGACCAACCACGCAGCGCACCGTGCACCACGTTGTCGTAAGCGAGCGGTCGCGCCTGCTCCAGCAGCAAGGCGATCAGGATGGCAAAGAAACCCATGGGTCGATCATAGTGGCCTGCACAGCGCTGGCCGCACGTGCAGGCGATCAGGCGCTGAGCAGCCGGTAGAAGTTGCGCAGCATACCGGCAGTGGCGCCCCAGATGAAGCGCTCCTGGTCACCGTCCTGGTAGGGCATGGAATACCACTCGCGCACCACACCGTCAAAGTCGAACGCGTGTCGGCGGTGGTGCACTGGATTCATGAGGAAGGACAGCGGCACCTCGAACACATCGTCCACCTCGTATGGGTTGGGCGCGAGCTTGAACCCCGGCTCCACCAGCCCCACCACCGGCGTGACGATGAACGAGGTGCCCGTGACGTACACCGGCAACGTGCCCAGCACCTCGATGTGCTCGGGCGCAATGCCGATCTCTTCAAACGTCTCGCGCAGCGCTGCGGCAGTGGGGTCAGCGTCGGTGGGGTCGATCTTGCCGCCGGGCAAGGCGATCTGGCCCGAATGGGTGGAGAGATGGGCTGTGCGCTGGGTGAGCAGCAAGGTGAGCTCTTCGCGCATCACCAGTGGCAGCATCACGGCCGCATGAGCGGGTGCCCGGTTGGCAAACTTGATCTCGCGCACCAGCTCGGGCGTCCAGACCGGCGGGTTGGCAAACAGCTGGCGCAGACCGCGGGCGGTGAGGCGCTCCGGATGGGCAGGGTGCGCTGCGTCGTCAACATTGACGATGGGAACGAGACGGGGGTCAAACGCGGGCAGCAATTGGGTCATGTGGCGGTGAGCATAGGCCAGACGAAAAAAAGCCGCTCTTGGGAGCGGCTTTTTCTTGCTGGCAGAGCGAACAAAGACTCATGCAGCCTTGGCGCCCAGCTTTTCCTTGATACGTGCCGACTTGCCGCTGCGCTCGCGCAGGTAGTACAGCTTGGCACGGCGCACGTCACCGCGACGCTTGACTTCGATCTTGGCGATCAGCGGGCTGTACAGCGGGAAGGTGCGCTCGACGCCTTCACCGTTGGAGATCTTGCGCACGATGAAGCTGGAGTTCAGGCCACGGTTGCGGCGGGCGACCACCACACCTTCGTAGGCCTGCAAACGCTTGCGGGTGCCTTCGATCACGTTCACGCTGATGATCACGGTGTCGCCGGGGGCGAACGGCGGGATGACTTTGCCGAGGCGAGCAATTTCTTCTTGCTCTAGGGTCTGGATAAGGTTCATGGTTTCCTGTTCGTCGATCATTCCCGCGCTGCACTAAAGGCCACGAATCCGGCAGGGGCCCTGTCCAACCTGGCGCAGAAGATCTTCTGGAGTTGCGGGCTGACCCGGTCGCGGCGGCCGGTAGAGGATCGAAAAGCCTTGGATTATAGCAAGCCCTGCGAACGCAGGAAACTTTGGTCCACCGCATCAAGCAAACCCTGCTCACGGGCGCGGGTCAGCAGGTCGGGGCGCTGACGGGCTGTGACCAGCAAACTCTGCTCGCGCCGGTGGCGGGCAATGCGCTCGTGGTGGCCGCCCAGCAGCACCTCGGGCACCGGCATCGGGCCCTTCGGCCCCTGCCAGACCTCGGGGCGCGTGTGGTGGGGGCTGTCGAGCAGGCCGTCGAGCGCGGGGTTGAAGCTGTCCTGCTGGTGGCTGCCCTCGTCGCTCAGCACACCGGGCTGCAGGCGCGCCACCGCATCGAGCAGCGCCAGCGCGGCGATCTCGCCGCCGGACAGCACGAAATCGCCCAGGCTGATCTGCTGGTCCACACAGGCGTCGATGAAGCGCTGGTCGATGCCCTCGTAGCGACCGCACAGCAGCACGGCGCCCTGGCTGGCGGACCAGCGTTCAACGCTGGTGTGGTCGAGGGTCTGACCAATGGGAGAAAACAAGACGACCGGCGCACCTGCGCCATCGGGCTCGGCACGCGCGGCACGCACGGCTCGCAGGCACTGCCACAGCGGCTCGGCCATCATGACCATGCCCGGGCCGCCGCCGAACGGTCGGTCGTCCACGCGACGGTAGCTGCCCTCGGCAAAGTCGCGCGGATTCCACAAGTGAACATCGACCAGCCGTGATTCAAAAGCGCGGCGGTTGATCCCATGCTGAAAAAACGGCGCAAACAGTTCAGGAAACAGGGTGATGACATCAAAGCGCATCGGAGCGATTCAATAGTCTTTTTGCCAATCGGCGGTGATGCGTCGCTCGGTCTTGTCCACGTTGTCGATGTAGGCCGCGACAAACGGGATCATGCGTTCGGCCACCTGCTCGACACCATCGACCGTGTCGGTGTATTCGAGCACCAGCACCGAGTTGGGGCCAGTGGCCATGAGGTCGCGCACCACCCCCAGATGCTCGCCTTCGCGGTTGACCACATCCAGGCCGATCAGGTCGACCCAGTAATACTCGCCTTCGGGCGTGGCAGGGAAAGCACTGCGCGGCAGGTAAATGCGCACGCCCTTGAGCGCTTCGGCCGAGTTGCGGTCATTCACACCTTCAATCTGGGCGACCAGACCATCGGTGTGGGGCTTGACCTCGACCAGCCCGATGCTCACGCAGCCCGAAAACGCAGAAAAGCCGCGCGCGAAGCGGGCTTCGGGCGGCTCCAGGAACCATTGAGGGGAAGCAATCAGTGCCGAAGTGTCGGCGCTGTAAGGCAGGATGCGGACCCAGCCCTTGATGCCCCACGCGTCCTGGATGCGCCCCAATTCGACGGCATCGGCCGGAAGGGACGACGCCGTGAAGGCGCCGGACGCGGGGCTGCTCACCGTGCGGTCAGCAGGATCAGGCCGCGACCGCGACCTTGGCGGCGTTCTCGTTCTGTTTGACCAGACGCTCCACCGTGTCGGACGGGGTGGCACCCACGCCGGTCCAGTAGGTCAGGCGATCCAGGGCGATGCGCAGGGGCTCTTCACCACCACGTGCCAGGGGGTTGTAAAAACCGATGCGCTCGATGAAGCGACCATCACGGCGGTTGCGTTTGTCGGCCACAACGATGTTGTAGAACGGACGGGACTTGGAGCCGCCGCGGGAGAGTCGAATGACGACCATGATTTATCCTTCGGGTGGAGAGGTGCCGAGATTGGCACATCACTGGATCTTGCGATCCGCTTGGTTGCAGCGCTTGAGACACACGACTGACCACCCGGTCAGCGAAACGCCACGAAACCCGCGATTATAGCCCGTCCGATGGCCTGCCAGGTCATCAACCATCCCTGTTCGTTTTGAAACGCCCCATGCCCACCATCCGCCCCAGTCAGGAAACCGATCTCGACGCCATCACCCGCATTTATGGCCACCATGTGCTTCACGGAACAGGCACCTTTGAAACCACCCCGCCCAGCCTGGCCGACATGACCACACGCCGCGCCGACGTGTTGTCCAAAGGCCTGCCCTGGCTGGTGGTCGAAGACGATGGCGAGGTGCTGGGCTTTGCCTACGGCAACTGGTTCAAGCCCCGGCCGGCTTACCGCTTTTCGGTCGAAGACTCGATCTACATGGACCCGGCCGCACACGGCAAAGGCCTGGGCCGCGCCCTGTTGACCGAGCTGATGGCCGCCCTGGAACGCGGTGGTGTGCGCAAGGTGATGGCCGTGATCGGCGACTCTGCCAACGCGGGCTCCATCGGGGTGCACGAGGCACTGGGGTTCGAGACGGTGGGCGTGGTGCAGTCGTGCGGCTGGAAGTTCGACCGTTGGCTGGACATCGTGCTGATGCAGAAAACACTCGGTGCCGGCGACACGACCCCCCCCGAAAGCGCTGCGTGATCGGCCGCGCCAAGAACAAGACGCTGGCCACGGTGCTCGCGGTGCTCGGGGGCACGCTCGGCCTGCACCGTTTTTACTTGCGCGGGCTGGGCGACTGGATCGGCTGGCTGCACCCGATTCCTGCGGCCCTGGGCTGGTGGGGCGTGGACCGTGTGCTCACCTACGGGCAGGACGACAAGCTTTCGTGGGTGTTGATCCCGCTGCTGGGCATGACGATTGCCGCAAGTTGCCTCACCGGCATCGTCTACGCACTCACCGACCTCGAAAAGTGGAACCGCTGGTTCAACCCGACGCTGCCGGTGGATGCCAACGCCGGCGCGACGAACTGGTTCACCATCGGGGTGCTGGTGCTGGCCCTGCTCATGGGCACGGTGGCTTTCATGGGCAGTCTGGCCTTCGGCATCCAGCGTTACTTTGAATACCAGATCGAAGAGGCGCGAAAAATCAGTCAGTGACGCTGGCCGATCAGTTCAACCAGGACATCGCCAGCATGAAAAAGCTCAGCGTGAACAGCGACACCAGGGTCGTCATGCCCATGCTGGCGGTTGTGAGTTCCTGGGCCACGTCGTAGCGCTGGGCAAAGAGGAACACGTTGGCGCCGATGGGCAAGGCGCCGGCCACCACGATCACGGTCAGGGGCAACCCGGTGATGCCCAGCGCCCACGCGCTCAGGCCCACCATCACGGGCAGCAGCAGGTTTTTCGACACGGTGATCCACAACGCATCCCCCAGATGCCCGCGCAGCGGTGTCCGGGCCAGCGTCACGCCCACCAGCACCAGCGAGAGCGGGCCGAATGCGCTGCCCAGCAACAGAAGCGGTTTGTCGATCACGGCGGGCAAGGCCCAGCCGCTCTGGGCAAACAGAAGGCCGCAGAGGATGGGCAGGGGAATCGGGTGGATCAGGGCCCCTTTGATGGCTGAAGCAGCGGACTGCAGCAGGTGCGGCGCGCGCCCGCCCCCTGCACGCGCCTCGCGCGCTACCGCCAGCTCAAGCACCACCGAGCCGGTGGTCAGCAGAATCAGCGCGTGCACAGACACCAGCGTCAGCAGCGTGACCAGCCCCTCTTTGCCATACGCGAGCTCCACCAGCGTGATGCCGATCATCACCATGTTGGAAAACACGCCAGCCAGCCCCATGACCACGCTGGCGCGGTTGAATCCCCGCCAGGCAATGGACACCGCCAGCAGCAACAGGGCCGCCGGGAAGTACGCCAGCACAGGCCGCAGGTCGAGCTCTTCGAACCGCACTGCGCTCATGGTGCGGAACAGCAGCGCCGGGATCAGCACCAGGAACACAAGGTTGGAGAGGTCTTTGACCGCTGCGTCGCGGATCCACAGCAGCCGCCCGGCGAGGAAGCCGATGGCAATCAAGAGAAAGACGGGGGTCAGCGATGCGACGACAGGGTGGGCAGCAAGGTTCACCCACCGATGGTATCCGCGCTAGGGCACGCCGACAGCGTTGGTGATGCGGTAGTACAGGCCGTACGGATCGTTCTGCAGCACATGAAAAGTGCCCTCGACCACCACGGCTTCAAGCTTGTATTTCACGGGCGTTTTGGTGCGCACCTCGACCATGCTCTCGGGCCCGCCGGGGGTGCAGAAACCGCAGGTGAGTGGTACCGAGGCCAGCAGGAAGTGGCGCTGGTTTTCGCCCGGCTCCAGCGGCATCATGAAGCCCTGCAGTCGCAGCGTTTTCTGGTTGAGCGCTGCCACGGGCGCGGGGTAAACCGGCACGATGCGCTTCTTCTCGACCTTGGTGGTGACGTCGGTGAGCGTGGACCAGGCCACCACATCATTGCGCTTGGGCAGAGGAGCAAACGGGCTGAGCGGGCTGTGCACGCCGGCGCCTTGCCCTTGAGGCAACGCAGCACCATCGGCCGCACCGGTGTGTGGCGCAGCGCCCGCGGGCAGCGGCGAGCTCAGGGTCTGCGCAGACACGCCTGACACCATCGCACAGGTCAACCAGAGTCCGCAGAGAAGGGTTCGCATTGGCGTCGGTTTCATGGGAATTTCAGTGGAACTCAATGGGCGTGGCGCATGCCACAGTACTTACCCAGAGCCAGACCTTTGCAGGCCGCCTGGAGTTCCGCCATGCAGACTTTTTCACCCTTGCCGGCCTCCAGGCATTTCGCGGCACCTTCGTGTGCGGCGGCCATGCCGCGGTGGCGCTGGATGTCTTCTTTCACCTCCTTGTCGGCGTGTTGCGCCAGGGCGGAGGCAGACAGGAGCACAGCGGACAGGAACAGAAAGATTTTTTTCATGGGATCACCTGGAGATGAGAAGTTGAGAAACATCGACACGGTAGGCGCTGGCGACCGGCACCAGCGCCGCCACCACCGCCACACCCAAGGCCAGCACGGGAACCCAGGCTTCGCCCGGCACCCATGACCAGCCGTTGATTGCCAGCGACAGGCTGTCCATCAACATGGAACCGAGCAGCACCGCCATGCCGTGCGCCGCCAACAGGCCCAGCACACAGGCCAGCACCGCCAGCCACAGGGCCTCGCACAGCAGCAGCGAGGCCACGCGCGTGGGCGGCGCGCCGAGCATGCGCAGCATGGCGAGATCACCCCGGCGCTCGCGCACCGCGCTCCACAGCGCAATGAACACAGACAGCGCAGCCACCCCCAGCAACACCACACCAAGACCCTGGAGCAGCTGCGTGCCCACGCCCACCATGGACAGCAGACGCGTGATTTCCAGCGCCGGCGCCGCCGCCTGCATGGAGGTGGTGCTGTTGATGAAGCGCGGAAAGCTCACCGCGGCCATCGGCGTGTTGTAGGTGATCAGCGCCAGCGTCACCTCGCGGTCTTCGGCCAGTGCCTCGGCCAGCTCGGCACGCTCCGCGTCGTCCATGCCGTCACCCGCGTGCATGTCGTCGTGCACCTGCCAGACCGATTCAGTGGCGGTGAGCACCAGCCGGTCGAGCACGCAGCCGCAAGGTGCGAGCACGCCGCTCACGGTGTAGGGCGTTTCGCCGTGCATGGCGCCCCCTGCGCCCAGACCATGGGCGCCTTCGAACGCCTGGCCCGGTTGCAGGCCGGTGCGGCTGGCCACCTGGGCGCCGAGCACGGCCTGCATCGGCGTTGACCACAACGCCCCCTGCGCGAGCTGCGCGCCGTAGTGCGCGGCGTAGTCCAGCGTGGTGCCCACGATGCGGAAACCCTGCAGGTTGTCGCCCAGGCTCAACGGAATGAGTTTGGCCACTTGCGGGTGCTGAGCGAGCCGCTGCACTTCAGCCAGCGGGATGTTGCCCGGCGGCACGTCGATGTGGAACACGCCCGCGAGGATCAGCTGCATCGGGCTGCCCTTGGCGCCCACCACCACGTCGATGCCGGCGAGATCCCGCTCGAAGGCGCGGTCAATCTGGTCGCGCGCAATCAGCACAAAGGCCATCGAAGCGAGACCGAGCGCGAGCAGGAGCAGGTTCAGCGTGGTGGCGAGCGGACGCGACCACAGGTAGCGCCAGGAGAGACCGA
>JBBQKZ010000111.1:0-12211 GCA_038327405.1 Burkholderiales bacterium
GACTCCAGGTCCAGGTTCAGGCTCACCGGGCGCAGGCGCATGCCGCTGCCGGGCTCCTTGGCCATCATTTGCAACTGTACGTGTTCTTCGGGTTGCAAGCGGATCATCAAACGGTTGACCGGTTGGCGCGGCGCGTCGGGGAAGATGGTGTAGGGCAGGTCGGCGAACTCGATCACGATCTCCGAGCGACGCTCGGCCATGCGCTTGCCGGTGCGCAAAAAGATCGGCACGTTGGCCCAGCGCCAGTTGTTGATGTGGGCGCGCAGCGAGACGAAGGTTTCGGTCTCGCTGGTGGGCGGCACGTTGTCTTCCTGGTGGTAACCCACCGCCTTGTCGCCGTTGGCGCTGCCCGCGGTGTACTGGCCGCGAACGGTGTCGCGGGCCACGTCGGCCACGGTGAGCGGTCGCAGCGAGCGCAGCACCTTGAGCTTTTCGTCGCGCACGGCGTCGGGATCGAGCGAGACCGGCGGCTCCATGGCCACGATGCACAGCAGTTGCAGCAGGTGGTTCTGCAGCATGTCGCGCAGCGCGCCGGTGCCGTCGTAAAAGCCGGCACGGCTGCCCACGCCCACCGATTCGGCCACCGTGATCTGCACGCTCTTGATGTACGGGCTGCGCCACAGCGGCTCGAAGATGGTGTTGCCGAAGCGCAGCACCATGAGGTTCTGCACCGTTTCCTTGCCGAGGTAGTGGTCGATTCGGAAGGTCTGCGCTTCGTTGAAATAACGGCCGACCTCTTCGTTGATCTGGCGCGCCGAGGCGAGGTCGTGGCCGAGCGGCTTTTCGAGCACCACGCGCGAGCGGGCGTCGATCAGGTTGGCGCTGGCCAGGTGGGCGCAGATGCCGGTGAACAGCGTGGGCGCGGTGGCCAGGTAGTACACGCGGTCGGAGCCGTTTTGCAGCGCCGCGCCCAAGGCCGCGAAGTCGGCGGGCTGCGTGGCGTCCAGGCACACGTAGGCGAGCCGGTCCTTGAAGGCGGTCCAGGCCGCGTCTTCAAGCGCTTCAGGGTCGATGAAACCGCGCACCTTGTCGTCGATGAAGGTGTTGAAGGTGTCTCGGTCCCAGGGCTGGCGGCCGAGCGCCAGGATGCGCGTGGCCTCGGGCAGGTTGTGGTGCAGGTGTGCCATGTAGAGCGCGGGCAGCAGCTTGCGCACCGACAGGTCGCCCGCGCCGCCGAAGATCACCAGGTCCAGCGGGCCTGTGGGTGTGGAGGATGCTGCGGCGGTGGGACTTGAGGTGACCATGGCTCGAATCAAGTTACTGAAAAGTGGAATCGTAATGTAATTAAGTTACATGACCGGAACAGGATGCGGACGCCGGCGTTGGAGGCGTGGGGCGTTGCCTCCACCTTAACCGGCTCGACAGTCCCTGCCCAGCGAAGGGGACGAAACCAGCCCTAGGCCTTCAGGCGGCTTGCAGGCCGTTCGCAGTGAGGTGCAGCACGCGCTGCGCGCGCGCGGCGGCGGCCGTTGAATGCGTGACCAGAACCAGCGCTGCGCCACTCTCCCTGGCCTGTTGCTCCAGCACACCCATCACCTGCGCTGCGGTGGTCGGGTCGAGGTTGCCGGTGGGCTCGTCGGCCAGCAGCAGGCCTGGGCGGTGCACCAGCGCGCGGGCAATGGCCACGCGCTGCAACTGACCGCCCGACAGCTCGGCCGGCAGGCGCGCACCCAGTTCGCCCAGACCCACGGCATCCAGCATCTGCTGTACGCGCGCGGTGTCGGGGCGGCCCAGCAAGAGCAAGGGCAGGCCCACGTTCTGTGCCACGTCCAGGTGCGGGAGCACGTGGAAGGCCTGGAACACGAAGCCCAGGTGTTCGCGGCGCCAGTGCGCGCGCTGTGTGTCGCTCAATCCGCCGAGGTCCACGCCGGCGTGGGTGATGCGGCCTTCGCTCCAGTCGTCCAGCGCGGCCAGGCAGTTGAGCAGGCTCGATTTGCCCACACCCGATTCGCCCACGATGGCGATGAACTCGCCCGGCGCGACCGTGAGGTTGACGCCGCTGAAGACGGTGGTGGGGCCGTAGCGTTTGCCGAGCTGTTCAACGATAAGGGACATGCGGTTCAGGTGGGTGCGCCCAGCAGGGCTTGCACCGATTCGAGCACGCGCGCCAGCGCATCGGGGGCGTCGCACGCAATGACCCGGCGTTGCGGCATGGAACGCAGCCAGGTGAGCTGGCGTTTGGCGAGCTGGCGTGTGGCCGCCAGGCCGAGCTCGCGCAGTTCGGCGAGCTGCGCGGGGCCGAGTGTGTTGCCGTACGAGTCCAGGATTTCCCAGGCTTGCCGGTAGCCCACACAGCGCATGGAGGGCAGGTCGGTCGTCAGATCGCCGCGCGCGCGCAGGCGTTTCACTTCGTCGATGAAACCCTCGGCGAGCATGGCGTCGAAGCGCTGCGCGATGCGCGCGTGCAGCCAGGCGCGGTCTTGCGGTTCGAGCGAGATGAGGTGCCCGGGCGCGAGCGGGCTGTCGGGGTTGGTTGTGCGCCCGGTCTGGAAGCTGGAGAGCGGTTGGCCCGACAGCTCGAACACCTCGAGGGCGCGCTGGATGCGCTGTGAATCCAAAGGTGGAAGGCGTGCGGCCGTCACCGGGTCCACCCGCGCCAGCTCGGTGTGCAAGGCTGGCCAACCGAGTTCCCTGGCGCGTGCATCGATCGCGCCTCTCACGGCGGCGTCGGCCTGCGGCATGTCGTCCAGGCCCACCAGCAACGCCTTGAAATACAGCATGGTGCCGCCCACCAGCAGCGCGACACGTCCGCGGCTGTTGATGTCGTCCACCAAGCGCGTGGCGTCGCGTACAAAGTCGGCAGCGCTCCAGCTTTGCAGCGGGTCGAGGATGTTGATCAGGTGGTGCGGCACCTGCGCGAGCTCGGCCGCCGAGGGTTTGGCGGTGCCGATGTCCATGCCGCGGTAAACCAGGGCCGAGTCGACGCTGATGATCTCCACCGGCCAGCGCTGCGCGATGGCCAGCGAGGCCGCGCTCTTGCCGCTGGCGGTGGGCCCGGCCAGGCCGATGCACAAGACAGGAGGCACCGCCATGGACCGCGTCAGCCTTGCGCTGCCTTGGGGGGGGTCGCACGCTCCGGCCCGGGCTTGCTCTCACCGAAACGTTGCACCAGCGTCCAGGCGGTGAGTGCGATCAGCACGCTCCAGAACCAGATGCCGTTGGTCAGTGGCAGCACGGTGCCGCTGCCGGCCTGGATGGCCGCCAGGCTGTTGCCCAGCCAGCCGCCGACCACAAAGGCCGCGATCATCATGATGAAACCGGCCAGCGCCGAGGCTGCGCCGGCGGCCTGCGGAAACGGGCCCACGGCGCCGCTCTGGCCGCAGGGCTGGTGCACGCCGTGGCCCATCATGAACAGGTAGAACGGCAGCATGATGGCCCAGATGCTTTGCATGCCCAGCAGTGCCATCACCCCCATGCTGGTGCCCCCCACCAGCGTGAACACCCCAGCCACAGCCACCGTGCGCCGCACACCCAGCACCAGCAGCAGCCGGCGGCAGATGAAGGTGCCCATGATGTAGCTGAACGACATCGTCATCATGACCAGGCCATAGGCCGTTTTGGACAGGCCCAGCACCTGGATGAACACGAAGGAGGAGGCCGCGAGAAAGGTGAACAGGCCGCAATACGAGGTGGCGGAGAGCAGTGCAAACGCCCAGAAGGTGGGGTGGCGCGCGATCTGCACCCAGGTGCGCAGCAGGGTGCCCGGCTGCAGGGCGCGCGGGTTGCGCGCGCGCAGGGTCTCTTCAAAGCGCCAGGCGATCACACCCAGCGTGATGGCGCCGAACACGGCCACCGCCATCAACGACAGGCGCCAGCCCAGCAGGTCGGACAGGAAGCCCCCCAGCGGCGCACTGGCGCAGGCGATCACGCCCAGCCCGGTGAGGCCCTTGGACATCATGCGGGCGCCTTCGGTGGGGGCGTACAGGTCGCGCACGATGGCACGCGCGCACATCACCCCCGCGCCCATGGCCGCGCCTTGAATGGCGCGCCAGGCGATGAGCTGTTCGATGGAGGGTGAAAAGGTGCTGCCCACCGACGCCACCACGAAGGCGCCCATGCCGGCCAGCAAGATGGGGCGGCGGCCGAAACGGTCCGACAGCGGGCCCCAGAACATCTGCGACACGCCGAACGCCAGCAGCAGTGCGGTGAGCGTGAGCTGGGCCTGCGACATGGCGGCACCAAAGCCGGTGGTCAGCGCGGGCAGGGCCGGCAAGTAGAGGTCGGTGGCGATGGGCTGCAGGCCCAGCAGCAGCGAGAGCAGGAGCACCACGAGCGCGGGCGACATGGCGGTGGTGGATGGCGTTGCAGGCATCGGGTCGAGGGTAGCAGAAGCCCCCCGGGGTTTTCCCTCCCTGCGTCTTTCAGACGGGCTCAGCGCGTGACCACGCGCACCGCGTCGTGCAGGCCGAAGAGCTCGGCCAGCGCCGTGCGGTACTGCGCCTGGCCGACCGAATTGGTGTTGTGGTGGGAGCCCCCCTCGACGAGCACGAAGGCCTTGCGCCCGGTCGCCGCCTCGTACAGCTTGCGCCCGAGCTCGGGCTGGATCAGCCGGTCTGCGCCGCCGTGCACCACCAGCAGCGGCGAGCCGATGTCGGGCACGCGTTTGACCGCTTCAAAGCGCTGCGTGATCAGCAGCGACAGTGGCAGCCAGCCCCATTTGAAGGTGCTCACCACGTCGGGGATGGAGGTGAAGGTGCCTTCAACCACCGTGCCCGCTTCGTCCTTCACCTGCGCCGCCAACTCGATGGCGATGGCGCCACCCAGTGAATGGCCGAAGATGTAGCGTGGCCGGCCGGGGTACTTGTCTCCCAGCCATTCCCAGGCGACGCGGGCGTCTTCGTAAGCGAGCTTTTCAGACGGGAGTTCGTTGGTGCTCTTGCCGAAGCCGCGGTAGTCGATGGCCAGCACCGAAAAGCCCAGTTCCTGCATGCGCTGGGCGCGGAAGGCCGAGCCCGTGACATTGAAGCGTGCACCGTGCAGGTAGAGCATCACCGGTGCATCGGCGCGCTCGGTGAAGTTTTCGTTTTGCGCCCACAGGCCATGCAGCTTCACCGGCCTGTCGGTCACCCGGGACGTGAAGTCGATCCACACGTCTTCCATGCTCTCGGCCGCGTAGGTGCCACCGGCCCAGCTGCGGTCGGACGGCTGGAAGATCCAGGCGCGCTGCTTCTCGTCGAGCGTGGCGCAGCCAGCCAGCAAGGCAGCGGCGGCCAGCAGAAGGGCGATCAAGCGTTTCATGGCAGGGATGGAGCGACTCGCAGGGGAAAAAGTTCAGACATCGCTGCGCGCACGTTCCGTGCCAGCGGGTAGCGCCATCATGGCTGGTGGCCCGATTCCTCGCCAGATTCCCGACCAAAGGCCCTGGCGGGCCGCTTCAGCGTCCGCGCAGGAACAGCGCGTCCAGTTCCTTCATGCCCACCTGGCGCCATGTTGGGCGGCCGTGGTTGCACTGGTCCGAGCGTTCGGTCACTTCCATCTGGCGCAGCAGCGCGTTCATCTCGTCCAGCGTCAGGCGACGGTTGGCGCGCACCGCGCCATGGCAGGCCATGGTGGCCAGCAGCTCGTTGCGGGCGCGTTGCACCACGGTGCTTGCATCGTGTTGGCCCAGTTCGGCGAGCACGCTGCGGGCGAGCTCCACCGGATCGCCCTGGGCCAGCGTGGTGGGCACGGCGCGCACCGCGAGTGTTCTGGGAGACAGTGCGGTGATTTCCAGGCCCAGGGTCCTGAGCACTTCAGCGCAGTCTTCAGCGGTGGCCACCTCGTCGGGCGTGGCAGCGAACGTGGCCGGGATCAGCAGCGGCTGGCTGGCCACTTGCTGGTCATCCAGCTGTTGCTTGAGGCGCTCGTACACGATGCGCTCGTGGGCAGCGTGCATGTCCACCACCACCAGGCCCTGGCTGTTCTCGGCCAGGATGTAGACGCCTTGCAGTTGGGCGACGGCGCGGCCGAGGGGCCAGTCGCCTGGGGGCAACGGCAAAGGATGGGCAGGGGCTTCGACAGGCTCAGCCCGAACGGGATTGATGTGTTCGGCCGATCCGACTTCCGTTCGAACCAAAACCTGTTCATCCTGAGCTTGTCGAAGGATTGAAGCCGCTCCAGAGCCATAACCCCACAAGGCCCCCACGTCACTCACCCGGTGCCCCACCCCCGGCTCCCGCGGCGCAAATGAGAAAGGCGCCTGCCGTGCGGGCGGTGTCAACGCTGGTGCAGGCTCTACGTTCGCTGGCTCAGGCGACGCGGCCGAGCGGGGCACCGCCAGCGCCGCTTCCACCGCGTGCCGCACGCCCTGGTGCACTTCGCGCCCGTCACGAAACCGCACTTCGATCTTCGTTGGGTGCACGTTCACGTCCACCCGCGCCGGGTCGATGGAGACGAAGAGTGCGTACACCGGCTGCCGGTGGCCGTGCAGCACGTCCTCGTACGCGCTGCGCGCTGCGTGGGTGATGGTCTTGTCGCGCACGTAGCGGCCGTTCACGTAGGCGAACTGCCAGTCGGCGCGCGAGCGCGCGGCGTCGGGCACACCCGCAAAGCCCCACACGCGAAGGCGCTGCGGGCCGTCGTCGTCGGTCGCATCCAGCGGCCAGTTCAGCGCCACCGCCTGCTGCACGAAGTCTTCGCCCAGCACATCGGCCAGGCGCTGCCTCAAGGCCTCCATGCCACCATGGGCCACTGCGCGCCACTGCGCGACCAGCTTGCCCTCGTGCCAGATCGCAAAACCAACCTCGGGTCGCGCGAGTGCGTGGCGCCGCACCGCCTCGATGCAGTGCGCCAGTTCGGTGGCGTCGGTCTTCAGAAACTTGCGACGCGCCGGCGTGGCGAAGAAGAGTTCGCGCACCTCCACCGTGGTGCCGGGGGCGCGCGCCGTGGGTTGCAATTCGCCGCTGCGGCCGTCGAGCAGCCAGCCGTGTGGCTCGTCTTCCGTGTCCACACGCGTGAGCAGCGACACCTCGGCAATCGAGCAGATGGCGGCCAGCGCTTCACCGCGAAAGCCCATGGTGCCGACCGATTCGAGGTCGGCCAGGCTGGCGATCTTGCTGGTGGCGTGGCGTTTGAGGGCGTTGGGCAACTCGCTGCGCAAGATACCGCTGCCGTTGTCTTCCACGCTGATGAGCCGCACGCCACCGGCCTGCAGGCGCAATGTGATCTGGGTGGCCCCGGCGTCCAGTGCGTTGTCCACCAGTTCACGCACCACCGAGGCGGGACGCTCAACCACCTCGCCGGCCGCGATCTGGCTGATCAATTCATCGGGGAGTTCGCGGATGGGCCGGCGGGGGAGGGTGCTGGGTGGGGTTGTCACGGGCAAATTGTAGGGCGCAGGGATAATCGGCCTCCATGGAATTCATCGCCTTTCTCATCGACTTCATCCTGCACGTTGACCAGCACCTGCAGACCTTTGTTCAGAACTATGGCGCCTGGGTGTATGCCCTGTTGTTCCTGATCATCTTCACCGAGACCGGCGTGGTGGTCATGCCCTTCCTGCCGGGCGACTCGTTGCTGTTTGTGGTGGGCACCTTGTGTGGGGCCGGGTTGATGAGCCTGCCGCTGGCCATGGGACTGCTGGTGGCGGCGGCGATCCTGGGAGACCAGGTGAACTACTCGATCGGTCGCTACTTCGGGCCGAAGGTGTTCCAGTGGGAGAACTCGAAGCTCTTCAACCGCAATGCCTTCAACCAGGCGCACGCGTTCTACGAAAAATACGGTGGCATCACCATCATCCTCGCGCGCTTCATGCCCTTCGTTCGCACCTTTGCGCCGTTTGTGGCCGGTGTGGCCGAGATGACGCGCACCAAGTTCACCGCCTACAACGTGGTGGGCGCGTTGATCTGGGTGGTAGGGCTGGTGGGTGCCGGCTACCTCTTCGGCAACCTGCCGTGGGTGCAGGCCAACCTGAGCAAGATCATCTGGGCGATGATTTTCATTCCGGGGTTGATTGCCATCTTCGGGGCCTGGCGGGCTCGGCAGCAGTCTTTGCGGGACGCTGCCTGATTCGGTGGTTTTTGCTTGCAGGCCAGAAACAACGAGGGGACGCCACGGCGTCCCCTCAAGGCGGGCCAAACAGACTCAGGACCGAACAGCCTTGCTGGCCGCTGCCAGTGCGGTCATGTTGAGCACACGCCGAACCGTCGCCGCCGGTGTGAGGATGTGCACCGTGCCGGCCGAGCCCATGAGGATGGGGCCCACCGTCACGCCGCCGCTGGCCGTTGTCTTCATCACGTTGTAGAGGATGTTGGCCGCGTCCAGGTTGGGGCAGATCAGCAGGTTGGCCGAGCCCGAGAGCGTGGTGTCGGTCAGGTAGGCGCTGCGGATCTCGGGCTGCAGTGCCGCGTCACCGTGCAGTTCACCGTCGCACTCGATGTCGGGGTGTGCGGCCACGAACAGGTCGCGTGCGTGAGCCATCTTGCGGGCCGACGCGCGCTTGCTTGACCCATAGCTTGAGTGCGAGAGGAATGCGATCTTGGGCGGCAGGCCGAAGCGCTGCACTTCCTGCGCCGCCATCCAGGCGATCTCGGCCAGCTCTTCGGCGCTGGGCAGCTCGTTCACGTAGGTGTCGGCGATGAAGATCGGGCCCCGGTCCGTCATGAGCGCGTTCACCGAGGCGTAGAGCCCTGCATCCTTTCGCCGGCCGAGCACGTGGTCGATGCGCTCCAGGTGCGTCATGTAGCCGCCCACCAGACCACAGATGAGCGCGTCGGCATCACCCAGCGAGACCATGAGCGAGCCGATGATGGTGTTGGAGCGGCGCACCGCGGCCTTGGCCACCTCGGGTGTGGCGCCTTCGCGGCCCATGAGCTGGTGGTAATGCTCCCAGTACTGGCGAAAACGCGGATCGTCCTCGGGGTTGACGTTCTGCACGTCCTGCCCGAGCTTCATGCGCAAGCCCGCTTTGGCAATGCGCGCCTCGATCACGGCTGGGCGGCCGATCAGGATGGGCACGGCGAGCTGGTCGTCGATCGCCATTTGCGCGGCGCGCAACGCGCGTTCGTCCTCGCCGTCGGCGTAGGCCACACGCGCCTTGTCCGGCAAGGCCTTGGCCGCGTTGAAGATCGGCTGCATCAGGATGCCGGTCTGGTAGACGAAGCGGCCGAGCTGTTGGCGGTAGGCGTCCATGTCCTGGATGGGACGCGTGGCCACGCCGGAGTCGGCCGCAGCCTGCGCCACGGCCGGGGCAATGCGCAGAATCAAGCGCGAGTCGAATGGCTTGGGAATGATGTAGTCGGGGCCGAAGCTGAGTTCCTGCCCGGCGTAGGCGTTGGCCACTTCTTCGCTGGTCTCGCTTTTGACCAGATCGGCGATCTGGCGCACGCAGGCCAGCTTCATTTCTTCGGTGATCTTGGTGGCGCCGCAGTCCAGCGCGCCCCGGAAGATGTAGGGGAAACACAGGACGTTGTTGACCTGGTTGGGGTAGTCGCTGCGGCCTGTGGCGATGATGCAGTCGGGCCGCACGGCCTTGGCCAGCTCGGGGCGTATTTCGGGCTCGGGATTGGCCAGCGCCAGGATGATGGGCTGGGGGCCCATGGTCTTGACCATCTCGGCGGTGAGCACGCCCGGGGCCGAACAGCCCAGGAACACGTCGGCCCCATTGACCGCATCGGCCAGCGTGCGCAGTGCCGTCTTCTGTGCGAAGCGAGCCTTGGATTCGTCGTAGCCACCGGGGCGGCCCTCGTACACCACACCCTTGGAGTCGCAGACGAAGATGTTCGCGCGCGCCACACCCAGGCCGACCATCACGTCCAGGCAGGCGATGGCCGCCGCACCCGCGCCACTGACGGCGAGCTTGACCGAGCCGATGTCCTTGCCCACCAGCTCCAGTCCGTTGAGCAGGGCGGCGGCCGAGATGATGGCGGTGCCGTGCTGGTCGTCGTGAAACACTGGAATGCCCATGCGCTCGCGCAGCTTCTTCTCGATGTAGAAGCACTCGGGCGCCTTGATGTCTTCCAGGTTGATGCCACCCAGCGTGGGCTCCAGCGCCGCAATGATTTCGACCAGCTTGTCCGGGTCCTTTTCATCGAGCTCGATGTCGAACACATCAATGCCGGCGAACTTCTTGAACAGGCAACCCTTGCCCTCCATCACCGGCTTGGCGGCCAGCGGGCCGATGTCACCCAGGCCGAGCACTGCGGTGCCGTTGGTGATCACACCGACCAGGTTGCCCCGGCTGGTGTACTCGGCCGCCAGTCTGGGGTCGGCCTCGATGGCCAGACAGGGGTAGGCCACGCCGGGTGAGTAGGCCAGCGAGAGGTCGCGCTGGTTGGACAGGGGCTTGATCGGGTTGACAGAAATTTTGCCGCGGCGCGGCAGGCGGTGGTATTCGAACGCGGCATCGCGCAGCGCTTCTTCGGCGGGTGTCATGTTGTCTCCAGTGGCTGTTGTTGTGAATTTCATTGTGCCCCCGGCCAGGGCTCGCGCCATTCGGGTTTCAGCCGGGTTGCAGCAGGTCGAACAGGGTGCGCGCGATCACCTTCGTGGCACGCCGCAGGTCTTCAAGCACCAGGTTTTCGTCGGCGCGTTTGGCGTTCGATTCGCGTACCGTGCGCGGCCCTGCGCCGTAGATCACGCCCGGAATGCCGTGCTCGCCGTAGATGCGTACATCGGTGTAGAGCGGCGTGCCCACGGCGGGTATGGCTTCACCAAAGACAGCCTGACCGTGCTTCTGGATCGCTTTCACCAGCGGCTGGTTGCCGGGCAAAGGCTTGAGCGCGCGCGCCAGCAGGATGCGCTTCACATCGACGCTGATGGCGCGGCCGCCGCGCGGCGGGTTGAAGCTGGCCGCAGCATCGGCAATGGTGCGGCGCAGCGCGGCTTCCACCTCGGCCGGGTCTTCCTCGGGGATCATGCGGCGGTCGATCCGGAGCACCACCTTGCCGGGGATCACGTTGGTGTTGGTGCCACCGCTGATCTGGCCCACGTTGAGGTAAGGGTGGGTGATGCCTTCGACGCCGGAGGTGACTTTCAGGTAGTCGGCGTTGAGTGCGTAGAGCGCATTCAGGATGTGCGTGGCGGCCTGCAGCGCGTCGGTGCCGCTGTCGGGAATGGCGGCGTGCGCCATGTCGCCGTGCACCGTCACTTCGAGTTGCAGGCAGCCGTTGTGCGCCACCACCACCTGGTAGCTGAAGCCCGCGGCGATCATCAGGGCAGGTTTCGTCAGGCCCTTTTTCAGCAGCCAGTCCGGGCCGACCTCGCCGCCGTACTCCTCGTCGTAGGTCACGTGCAGTTCCACGCCACCGGCGAGCTTCGCGTTCAGCGATTCGAGTGCTCGAATCGCGAAAGTGAAGCTGGCGATGTCGCACTTGCTCACTGCCGTGGCGCGGCCGTACATCTTGCCGTCCACGATCTCGCCGCCGTATGGGTCGTATGTCCAGCCTTCGCCCGGCGGCACCACATCGCCATGGGCATTGAGCGCAATGGTCTTGCCCTCACCGTAAGGCCGGCGCACGATGAGGTTGGTGATGCTCTGCAGCCCTGCGGCGTGCACCTCGGCGGCGGGCACCGCGTGCTTCTCGGCGTGCAGTCCCATCGCTTCCAACAGTTCAGCCGTGCGCTCGGCATGCGGGGCGTTGTTGCCTGGCGGCGTGTCGGTGGGCACACGCACAAGTTCTTGCAGGAAGCGCACTTCATCGTCGAAGTGGGCGTCGACCCAGGCGTCGAGCGCGTCGTACGGGGTGGTCGCGGTCATGAAAGCTCCGAGGCCAGTTGGTCAAGAAGGGTCTGGAATGCACGCACGCACAGTTCGGTGTCGTCGTTGGTGATGGCTTCCAGCGGGTTGTGGCTGATGCCCGCATTCAGGCCACGCATGAACAGCATCGCCTGCGGCATGGCTTCGTGCAATTTCATCGCGTCATGGCCGGCGCCGCTGGGCATGCGGAACAACGGCAGGCCCAGTGATTCGACGGCGCTTTCCCAGCGCTGTTGCCAGGCCGGCGCACTGGGCGCTGCCGCGGCACGCATCGTCTCTTCGAGCTTGAAGTGCACGCCACGGCGTTCGCACAGGGCTTGCAACTCGGCGCGGATGTCATGGGCACAGTCGTCGCGCACCGCGTTGGTCGTGGCGCGAATGTCCAGGCTGAACTTGCAGCGACCCGGGACCACGTTCATGGAACCGTTCGGCACTTCCAACATGCCCACCGTGCCCACCAGGTTAGGCACCACGGCAGCGCGTTTTTCAACGGCCAGAACCAGTTCTGCTGCAGCCGCGGCGGCGTCGCGCCGCCGG
>JBBQKZ010000112.1:0-12198 GCA_038327405.1 Burkholderiales bacterium
AAGAAGCCGGCATCCCGCACGTGACGATGTTCAAACGACTCTGAGGCTCACCACAGCAGCGTTTCGCAACGGGCTTGTTCAGGCGCCAGTCCCACTGCCGTGGTGAGGTGGTCGTGGGTCCATTCACGCACCGTCACGGCAAACCCCTGGGTCTGGGCTTGCACACTCACCACCTGGCTGGCGCGCGTGCCGTAGGCACGGTCGGCCATGCGCACAAACGGACTGGACAGGGCCCGCTCCCAATCGTCTGGCACGCCTGTGCGTGGCAACTCCCCGTCTTGCACCTGTTGGTGGTCCGTTAAGGCGCGGGACAAGGGCGACAGCCAGTCAGACTGGCTCAACAGCGACTCGCTCAGCGCCGCCTTCAGTTGCCGGGTCTTGGGCCACGGCGTGTCCAGACTGGCGTTGGACAGGCCATAGACGCCGGCACCGAGCGCCCTGCGGTGCAGCACGCTGTCGACCTCACCATGCGGCGCCTGCGGGTCCCGGTTGCTGAGCCAGTGCCAGGCGCGGGTGTGGAAATCACCCACCACCAGGTTGAAAGCACCAAAGGCTTCGGGCTCGACGCCCGCCGCAAAACGCTCGGTGTCGCCGTCGCTCTGCAGCCATCGTGTGACCAGTTCGCCACGGCTGCGTCGGGCCTCGGCGGCCGAGGGCTGGCGCACGTTGGTCAGCATCGCGACCCGGCCTTGCAGGCTCAGGCCCAGCCAGGTGCCGCCGTCGCGCAGGTCGCGCCCGCCCACCACCACCGTGCCATCGGGCAACTGCCAGCGGTGCAGCGGCGCGGTGGGTCGGTCAAAAAACTCGTCCCGGTTGGAGGCGATCAGCAAGGGCCTGGCCGGACTGGCGTTCAGCGCGAAAGCAATCAGGCACATGGGCGCGCGCGGATCAGATGTCGTCGAGCAGGGGGTAGGGCAGGGGCAGCAGGCTCAGGACCGGGCCATCGGCTGCCGCAGCATGCAGCGTGCCGTCGCTGGCGGCGCTGGTCTGCATGGAAACGATCGCGTCATGACCCCCGCTGGGGTGGCTGGCCGCCTGCACGACCGTGCCGCAAGGCTGCTCGGCGTCACTGCTGTGAAAGACCTCCATGCCCGTGCTCAGGGCCTCGGCACTGTGAACCAGGTAAGCCCGGCGCTTGAGCGTGCCGCGGAACTGGCTGCGTGCCACCACCTCCTGGCCGGGGTAACAGCCTTTCTTGAAGTTCACGCCATCCACCGACTCGTAGTTGAGCATCTGGGGCACAAAGGCTTCGAACACCGGCTGGCTCAGCGTGGCGACACCGCTCCTCACCTCCAGCCAGTTCCACAAGTCTTCGCTCAATGCCTCGCCCGCAGGTGCAGCCGCGCTGGCGGGGGCCACCCACAGGGCGCGGCCGACGCCGTCGGCCGGGTACAGGCGCACCACGCTGGCGTCCCCGTCCCGCGCCTGCGACCAAGGCGCAGCAGGCAGGCTGGCGGGCACGGCACTGCCCGCCAGGCCCCACAGGACGAATGCCTCGCTGGCGTCGCTCAGCTTCGCCTTGGCGCGCAGGACAAACATCGACAGGCGCTTGAGTGTGGCGGACAACAGATCACGGCTGCAGACCAGAAGGATCTGGTCGTGGCTGCGTTTGAATCCGACAAAACTCGCCTGCATGCGGCCTTTGGCCGAGCAGAAAGCGGTCAGCCGCGCCTCGGACAGTCCGAGCAGGGCGAAGTCGTGCGTGAGCTGGCCGTGGAGAAATTTCGCCGCGTCTTCCCCGTCCACCTGGATCACCCCCAGGTGCGTCAATCGGGCCACACCTTGAACGGCGGTGGTGGCGGCAGCAGCTGAAAGTGGGGTCATGGGTGATACGGAAGTGTTCATGTCGGGCGTCGCAAGGGATGCAAGGCACCGGCGGCCGAGCGAGCGGCAGGCAGCGCCTTGGGAGTGCCCGATTATCATCGGCTGCTTTCGTCCAGACACGCCGTCCGGCCCTTCACCCTGTTGATCTCATCCCCTTGCTGCGCCTGCTCAAATTCCTGTTTGTGACGCCTCTGGTCGCCCTGTTGATCGTGGGGGCCTACGGCGTGTGGTGGGTCGATCAACCCCTGCGCCTGCCTTCGGGCGTGAGCGAGCAAAGACCACTGGATGTGGAGATTGCGCCGGGTCAATCGGCGCGCGGCGTGGCCGAAAACCTGTCGGCCGCTGGTGTTCAGACGCCCTGGGTGCTGCTCTACGGCTGGTTCCGCATCTCGGGTGGATCGCGCGACATCAAGGCGGGCAGCTACGAATTCGCGCCGGGCACCACCCCTCGAACCCTGCTGTCAAAACTGGTCCGGGGCGAGCAGGCGGTCCGCAGCATCACGATGGTGGAAGGCTGGAACCATCGGCAGGTGTTCGACATGCTGCGCGCCTCACCCGACCTGACGCAGGACCTTGAAGGCCTGAGCACAGCCGACGTCATGGCCCTCATCGGCTACCCCGGTCGCCACCCGGAAGGCCGGTTCTTTCCCGACACCTACCGCGTGGCCAAACGCGCCGCCGCCTCCAGCGTGTTGCGTCAGGCCGCCCAGGCCATGGACAAGCGCCTGACCGAGGCCTGGGCGCAGCGCGACGCCGCCACGCCCCTGCGCACCCCGGACGACGCGCTCATCCTCGCCAGCATCATCGAGAAAGAAACCGGTCTCGAGAGCGATCGCCGGCGCATCGGCGGGGTGTTCACCAACCGGTTGCGCATCGGCATGCGCCTGCAGACCGATCCCAGCGTCATCTACGGACTGGGGGAGGCTTTCGACGGGAATCTGCGCCGCGTCGACCTGCAGTCCGACACGCCGTACAACACCTACACCCGCGCCGGGCTGCCACCCACCCCCATCGCCATGCCAGGTGCCGCTTCGCTGCGTGCTGCCGTTCAGCCCGCAGACACCAACGCCATTTATTTCGTGGCCCGGGGAGACGGATCCAGCCAGTTCAGCGCCACGCTCGAAGAGCACAATGCCGCTGTGCGCCGCTACATCCTGGGCCGCTGAAGGCCGCTCGAACTCCTCGAAATCCATGCTGACCAACGGTCTTTTCATCACGTTCGAGGGCATCGACGGTGCCGGCAAATCCACCCACATCGCCGGCCTGGCCGACGCCTTTCGCGCGCAGGGCCGTGGGGTTGTGCTCACGCGCGAGCCCGGTGGAACACCGCTGGCCGAAAAGCTGCGCGACCTTGTGCTCAATGACCCGATGGATCCCCTGTGTGAAGCGCTGCTCATGTTTGCGGCCAGGCGAGACCATTTGCAGCAAGTCATCGAGCCCGCGCTGACGCGGGGTAATGTGGTTCTGTGCGACCGCTTCACCGACGCCACCTTTGCCTACCAGGGGGCGGGCCGGGGTTTTGACATCGCCGTGCTGCGCCAGCTTGAGCGCTGGGTGCAAGCCCTGCCGGAACAAGGCGCACCTCTGCGTCAACCCGATCTGACAGTCTGGTTCGACCTGCCGCCCGCCGTGGCCGCAGAGCGGCTGGCGGGCGCCCGTGTGCCCGACCGGTTCGAGTCCCAGCCGCTGGCTTTCTTCGAACGGGTGGCGGCGGGGTATGGTGATCGAATGCAGCAAGACCCGGATCGATTCACCCGCGTACCCTCCGATCAACCCAGGGAGCAGGTGTGGCAGGCGGTGCGGCAGGCGTTCGAACAGCGCGGCTGGCTTCGCGCGGCGGTGGCCCCTTGAGCGCTGCGACCTCGCTGGCTCCCTGGCTGCAGCGCCAGTTGGAGGATCTGCTCGCCCAGCGCGGCCACGCGCTGCTGCTGGCGGGTCCATCCGGCCTCGGCCAATACGATCTGGCGCTGGCCCTCGCACGAGCGTGGCTCTGCGAGCAACCCACAGCACAAGGCGCCTGCGGCGAGTGCGGCAGTTGCCATGCCATTGACGTGCGCACCCACGCCGACCTGTGTGCCCTCATGCCCGAAGTCCTCAGCCTGGAGCTGGGCTGGCCGCTGGACGAAAGCGCGCAGAAGGACATTGACGACAAGAAGCGCAAGCCCAGCAAGCTGATCCGCGTGGAGGCAGCGCGCGATGCCGTCGCCTTCACCCAGACGACACGCTCGCGCGGCAACACCAAGGTGATCCTGGTGTACCCGGCCGAGCGCATGAACATCGAATCGGCCAACACCCTGCTCAAGACGCTGGAAGAGCCCGTGGGCGAGGTTCGTTTCATCCTGGCGAGCGAGTCGGCCCACCAACTGCTGCCCACGATTCGCAGCCGCTGCCAGACCCACGCCATGGTCTGGCCGGGTAAAGAGGAGTCCCTCGCCTGGTTGGTGGCTGAGGTCTCGGCGGCGCAGGCGGGCGCCAGGCTCCCCGCGCCTTCACCCACGCAGGCCCAGGCCTCGGTCTGGTTTCAAGCCGCTGGGGGACGGCCGGACGACGCCCTTGCCTGGGCCGCGAGCGGGCTGGATGCCCAAGCATGGTCCGGACTGCCCAAAGCGCTGGCGCGCGGCGACTGGTCGGCATTGGTTGCGTGGCCCGCTGCGCAACAGCTGGCCGTGCTGCAAAAGTTGTGTCATGACCTGATGGCCCATGCCTGCGGTGCACCCGCCCGATTTTTCCCGGCGACCGAACTGCCTGCTGCGCCGCGCTGGACGGTGCTGGCCGCGTGGTCCCGCGAACTGATGCAGGCCGCGCGATCGGTCGAGCACCCTTACAACGCCGGCCTCATGCAGGAAGCGTGGGCGGCCCGCACCCGCCAGGTGCTCGCGGCACGGGCGCCGTGATCCACCCCGTTGCGGCTCGAAGACGTCGAGTGAAGAGCCCCTGCGGTCTGCCCTTGCAGCGTTGCAACAGAGCGCACCGGGCCCTGGAATGCCGCTAAACTCAACGCGATGAGCACAAATCCTTCTCCCTCGGCAGCCACAGCGCGTCCGAGCGTGATCCAGCTCTCCATCAAGGAGAAGGCAGCGCTCTACGCGGCCTACATCCCCTTGTTTGCCGACGGTGGCATCTTCATCCCGTCCTCACGCGAATACAGGCTCGGCGACGACGTCTATGTGTTGCTCAGCCTGCCCGACGATCCGCAGCGCTATCCGGTGGCAGGCAAGGTGGCCTGGGTCACGCCGGCCAAGGCCTCTGGCGGACGCACCCAGGGAGTCGGCATCCGCTTCCCGGCCGACGAGAAATCCCGCATGCTCAAGCTGAAGATCGAAGAAATCCTCGGCGCCAACCTCGGCTCCGACCGCGCCACCCAGACGCTTTGAGTCGGCCTCACCCGCGCGACGCCGTTGAGCTGGCCTTCCCGGGCCTTCAAGCCGTTGCCCCCTTTCCAGGGCCTGCATGTTCACCGATTCCCACTGCCACCTGAGTTTTCCCGAGCTGCGAAGCCGCTTGCCCGACATCTTGAGCGCCATGGCCACCGCCCAGGTCGACCGCGCGCTGTGCATCTGCACCACCCTGGAAGAGTTCGAGGAGGTCCACGGTCTGGCGCGCGACCACGGCAACCTGTGGGCGACGGTGGGCGTGCATCCCGACAACGAAGGTGTGCAAGAGCCCACGCTGGACGATCTGCTGGAGCGTGCGGCGCGACCCCGGGTGGTGGGCATTGGCGAGACTGGCCTCGACTACTACCGCCTGGGCGAACGCACCGTGGCCGACATGGCCTGGCAGCGCACGCGCTTTTGCACGCACATCGAGGCTGCGCGCACGACCGATCTGCCCTTGGTCATCCACACCCGAAGTGCATCGGACGACACCCTGTCCATCCTGCGGGAGTCGGGCGGCTTTGAGGGTGCACGCGGGCCTCTGCCGGTGGCCCGGGGCGTGTTTCACTGCTTCACGGAAACCGCCGAAGTGGCGCGGGCCGCGCTGGATCTGGGCTTCTATATTTCGTTCTCCGGCATCCTCACGTTCCGCAGCGCCAGCGACATCCGGGAGGTGGCCGCCTTCGTGCCCCTGGACCGGATGCTGATCGAGACCGACAGCCCTTACCTGGCGCCAGTGCCCCACCGCGGGAAAACCAACTCACCCGCTTACGTACCCTGGGTGGCTGAGCAGATCGCACTCATCAAGGGCCTGGCGGTGGCCGATGTCGCGCGCGAAACCAGCGCCAATTTTGAGCAACTGTTTGACAGGGTGGTGGCACCAAAGGCCGCCTGAAGTCAGAGAAATTACATGAATAAAGCTCTAAAGAACATTGTTTTTAAATGCATTGTTTTTGCTATTTCTGCGGTCTGCATGGCCGCATGGGCGAACTCGTTCGACGACTTTTTCGCCGCGGTCAAACGCGACGACGTCGCAACCGTGCGCCAACTGGCCCAGCGAGGCTTTGATCTGAACACACGCAACGCAGCGGGTGAACATGCGCTGTTTCTCGCGCTGCGCGATGAAGCGCCGGCAGTGTCCGGCTTTTTGCTGGAACAGGCGAAAGTGCAGGTTGAGGTGCGCACCAGCATGGACGAAAGCCCGCTGATGATGGCCGCGCTCAAAGGGCAGCTGACGGCGGCCAGGCGGCTGATCGAGCGCAAGGCCGAGGTGAACAAGCCCGGCTGGACGCCGCTGCATTACGCAGCCACCAACGCCGACGCAGGCAGCGTGACCATGGTGCGCCTGTTGCTGGAGCACCATGCCTACATCGATGCAGCCTCGCCCAACGGCACCACGCCGCTGATGATGGCGGCCCACTACGGCTCCCCAGGTGTGGTGAAGCTGTTGCTGGAAGAGGGCGCCGATCCCTTGCTCAAGAACCAGCAGGGGCTGTCTGCGATCGACTTTGCCAACAGGGCCCAGCGCGCCGAGTCGGCGGAGATCATCGCCGCCTTTGTGCGGGCCAGGCAGCCCAAAGGACGCTGGTAGTTCACCGACCCAGGACCCCCCATCAGAGGCCAGAGCAAGGCACCTTGGCGACACTGAGGAATAGGTGTAACCCACATGGGGCATTCGTCCCGGGCGGATCAGAATCTCGACACCCAACAAGTCGGAGGAGACACTGTGAAGCTGCCAAGTCAAAGAGACTTTTTCTCGGGATTGATGTTCACCATCGTGGGCGTCTCGTTCGCGGTGGGCGCAACGAACTTTGAAGTGGGCAACGCTGCCCGCATGGGCCCTGGCTATTTCCCGCTGCTGCTCGGCATCTTGCTGACGGTCCTCGGGGTTGTGATCACGCTCCAGTCCTTCCGCAGCAAGGCACCTGACGGAGACCCCATCGGGGCCATCGCCTGGCGCCCGCTGGGCTTTGTGCTGGGGGCCAATCTGGCTTTCGGCGTGCTGCTGGTTGGCTTGCCCTCGCTCGGCATTCCCGCCATGGGCTTCATCGTGGCGATCTTTGGTCTGGTGATCATCTCCGGATTCGCGCGACCCAACTCGAGCATCAAGGAGTCCTTGATCCTGGCGACCCTCCTGGCCGTTGGCAGCTACGGCGCTTTCGTCTACATGCTCAACCTGCAGTTCCCGGTGTGGCCTGCTTTCCTGACCGCCTGACCGGAGACCCGCACTCATGGAACTCTTTGACAACCTCGCACTGGGCTTCAGTGTCGCCTTCACCCTGCAAAACTTGCTCTACGCTTTCGTGGGCTGCCTGCTGGGCACGCTCATCGGCGTGCTGCCGGGCATTGGCCCGCTGGCCACCATCGCCATGCTGCTGCCCGTGACCTACGGCCTGGAGCCGGTGGCTGCCCTCATCATGCTGGCAGGCATTTACTACGGCGCGCAGTACGGTGGTTCCACCACCGCCATTCTGGTGAACCTGCCTGGCGAATCCTCGTCGGTCGTGACCGTGATCGACGGCTACCAGATGGCCCGCAAGGGCAGGGCGGGTCCGGCACTGGCAGCAGCGGGTCTGGGCTCGTTCTTTGCCGGATGCGTCGGCACTTTGGTGCTGGCGGCATTCGCGCCGCCGCTGACCGAAGTGGCCCTGAGCTTTGGGCCCTCCGAGTACTTCGCACTCATGGTGCTTGGTCTTATCGGGGCTGTCGTGCTGGCCTCGGGCTCGCTGCTCAAGGCCCTGGCCATGATTGTGCTGGGCTTGTTGATTGGCCTCGTCGGCACCGACGTCAATTCCGGCGTTGCCCGCTTCAGCTTCGACATTCCCGAGCTCACCGACGGCATCAACTTCGTTGTGATTGCCATGGGCATCTTTGGCTACGGCGAGATCATCAGCAACCTGTCGCAAGACGAAAGCAAGCGCGAAGTCTTCACCGGCAAAGTGCATGGTCTCATGCCCACGAAGGAAGATTTCAAACGCATGTTGCCCGCTGTTATACGGGGCACGGCCCTGGGCTCGGTGTTGGGCATCCTGCCAGGTGGCGGCGCGTTGCTGTCCTCGTTCGCGGCCTACACCATCGAAAAGAAGACGAAGCTCAAGCCGGGCGAAGTGCCTTTCGGTCAGGGCAACATCCGCGGTGTGGCGGCGCCTGAGTCGGCCAACAACGCCGGCTCGCAAACATCGTTCATCCCGCTGCTGACGCTGGGCATCCCACCCAACGCCGTGATGGCGCTGATGGTCGGCGCGATGACCATCCACAACATCCAGCCCGGCCCGCAGGTGATGACCTCCAATCCGGAACTGTTCTGGGGATTGATCGCCTCGATGTGGATCGGCAACCTGATGCTGGTGGTGTTGAACCTGCCTCTCATCGGCCTTTGGGTAAAGCTGCTGTCCGTGCCTTATCGCTGGCTGTTCCCGGCCATCCTGATGTTCTGCGCGATCGGCGTCTACTCGACCAACAACAACAGCTTCGACATCTGGATGGTGGCGGTGTTTGGTTTGATCGGTTACAGCTTCATCAAGCTCGGGTGTGAGCCAGCGCCCTTGCTGCTGGGTCTGATCCTCGGGCCCATGATGGAAGAGTATCTGCGCCGTGCCCTGTTGATCTCACGCGGCGACTGGTCGGTATTCGTGACCCGCCCGATTTCCGCTTCGTTGCTGGCAGCGGCCCTGCTGCTGCTGGCGATCGTGTTGCTGCCCTCGATCAAGAAGAAGCGAGAGGAAGCCTTCGTCGAGGAATGACCGCAGGCTGATGCACATACCGAAGAAAGCCCGGCCCAGCGTCGGGTTTTCCTTTTTGGCGAGACACATCGCAAGAGTCAAAGCTTTGCGCGGCAGGACGGGCACGAACTCGGAGCGCTCGCATGCTCAGGGACCAACCATGGGTCCTGGCTTTGATATTCTACGATGTATATTATGTATAGTTAAGAATGGACCGAGCAACCTGACGCGATCTCATCCGTCCAGACAACTAAATCTGTAACCCTTAAGACCAGTAAATTTGTAAACTTCTACCGCACGAGCTACCTGCCAGACCAGACTCAGCCTACGGTCCCCGGAATGGCCCGCAGCTCGCACCTTTCAAGCTCCCGGCAGCTCTCTACGTCAGTTAACCCTGGCGCCGGCAGCAGACAACTGCCACTAGCAAACTCGCAACCTCTCGCGTTACGAGGCTAGATATATTGCAGTCGCACCCCTCAAGAACCGGAAGGTCCCGTCCCGACACCGCGCGGCCTTCTCCAAGGGGGCGGCACTTGAAATTGGGCCGAGTTAGGCAAAATCGCTAGTTAGCCCATCTGAATAACTTTGACTATGAGTCCCATCTACCACCGCCCCGATCTCGCGCACGAGATGGCCACGCAGCTGCTTAGCCAAGGCGTGCTGGACCAAGGCCTTCGCTCTTGTTTCGTCCGGACAAAGAAAGTTGAACTGGTCAATAAAAGAAAGTGGAACTGCCGCCCGCCCCAACCGTCCGGACTACCAAACTTTCACTAGCCAACTCGCGACCTCTCGCGGTACGAGGCTAGGTTTGTTGCAGCCGCAGCATTCAAGAACCAGTATGTCCGATTCCAGACGCCGCACGGTTCATTTCCTCGATGGTGATGGCCTTGCCAGGCTTGCCGAACATGCCTTTCAAGTCGGTGACGGAGCGAAGCGAGGCCACCATGAGAAATTGGCCCTTTACAAGTTCTACAAAATCAACCCCATCTCCTGCTTTAAGAGTAAGTGCTTGACGCACCTTCGGAGGTAGGGTTAATCGTCCTTTTGATCTCACGGTCGCGGATACCATCAATGGACTCTAATGAGCTAATTAACGCAACACCTCAAAACAGTCTTTATTGCATTGAAGTCGGCTGACTGAGGCAGTTTCTTTAACCGGGAAAATGGGCAGTCATCCTCAATGTCCTTCTGCTGTTGCCAGAGCAACAATGCGCCAGCCTGGCACGCCCTGCTCAAGTGCGATGCGAGGCGCTAAACAGTCAAGTGCCTCGTGCGGGGTTTCCAAAAACGACAGAATTATCCACCCATCTGTTGTTTTCAAGGCTTCAGCCAATGCCTGAATCACCGGGAATACATAGGGCTCAAACTGCCATTTCGGGATCTTGAAGCCTCGACGCAAATGCGTAACTCCAATGCAGCGACCACTCTTGATCCAAGCATTGATCGTCACACGGGTCGTCCCGCTCAAGTCAGCCGCCCCTTCAGTCGTGATCATGTCCGAGGCGTTGATGCGTTGGCGTCTGTACTCGGCCCCACGGCGCAGCAACACAGATGTCTGTGCCTCACTGGCGTAAGGGTCGACCGTACTGGAGCTCTCAGGGAAGCCAAAGTCCTTAGTGTCGTTCCACGTCAGCATGTTGGATTCCTTTTCACGAGCCCCCTTATTACTGCGCATTATCGAACTTTAGATCACTCCGAATGATTCGTCAAGTTCGTAAAGTAGACTGCGCGAGCATGCCTAACGGGTGTGGTGTTATGCCATCAAGAATCCTGCCGAACCCAACCTTGAGAATGACGCTTGTTCTTTGCAAGGTGAGATATTCGACGGACGAAAGCGCAATCCACCCGTTTTCGACTTTGTCTTCAAATTGCTCCGCAATCGCCAAGAAGCGCAAATGAATTTTGGTGCAGAGCACTTTGTCGACGAGGCCGAACGCAGCATGAATGCATCAAGAGCTCGTGCTTGACATTCCACGGTTGGAGGGAACGCGCCCAGTAGATTGCAGAGAGACCATGATGAGCGCGCCGGCTGGATTCGTTAACCTAGCGACTTGGCGTGGCCTTCAGTTTAGATCGTCTCGCGGCCGCAGGTAACGCGGTTGCAACGTTCTTGGGTATACGCGAGTTGAGGTCCGCCAGCAACGTAGTGGTGTCCTTTCGGAACTGCTCCTGTTGAGATTGCGCCGTGCGGAGGTCTTCTCGGGCTGAAAGAACTTCTCGGGCAAGACCAGCATTCTCTGAGCGCAAAGCTCCAACCTCGACGCGGAGCGATTGAACCTGCTCTTGCGCGCTTGCCAACTCCTGGGTGGCTTGTCGGCTCTCGTTTTCCTGCACGAGCTTCAAACGCTTGGTTTCCTGCCGTGCGCGATCAACTTCTTCGAGCAGGCGTTTTTCTTGGTCGTGAGCGCGCTGCTCCAGGCGCCCCCGCTCCTGCCTGTGTTCTTCGGTAAGCGAATCCAGGCGTCCCCGCTCGGCCTGCAGCGCGCTTGTCGTCGCGGCAATTTGAGTTCGTAACTGCTCGACTTCAACTTCGCGGCCGACCATGCTTTTTTGCAGCGCGGTGAGTTGACGCACCAGGTCTGCGATCTGTTGGTCTTTCGCCTGAAGGGCTGCATCCAACGCCTCGGAGCGCTCTTTGAGCTTCTGCTGTTCTTGATCAAGCGCATTACGTGTGGCCGCCAGTCGTTCCACTTGTTGCTCCAGCATGGATCGGTCAATGCGCAACGATTCGGCTGCCTGTTCTTTGGCATGTTGCTGCGCCCGCCCCCACAGTGCCTTGGCCGCTCGAAGCACTGGTGCGGGAAGGGTGCCCTGCTCGCCGGCGCCATCTTCGCCGTTGTCTTTGTCAAGGCGCCGCCCCAACGACGCGTACCAGGCATCGAGCATTGGCGCCACGGTGTTTGGTGATCCTCGGCCGAGGTGCGTGCGCACGCGCTCGATCGTGGGCCGCTCGCCTTGGGCGAGCACGGCGTCGGCCGCAGCCCAAACCTCATCGACTTGCACGCCTCGGGAGGCTCTCGTACTTTTCGTTTGCATCGCCCTGCTCCGTGCTGTAAATTACTCGCGATAAGAGATTGTTATCGCGATCTATCTTGCTATTTTGTATATATTAATACATAGTATGTGTGATAAAACTCCATTCGTCACCCTGCCCTGAACATGCACCTGCCCGTCCTCCAGAAAAGCCCCGCCCTGCAGCCGCATGAGCTAAGTGATGTGACCGCGCAGGCCGTGGCCGATCTGCTGCGCGAAGGTGAATCGCTCAACACTCAACTGAG
>JBBQKZ010000113.1:0-12056 GCA_038327405.1 Burkholderiales bacterium
GTTCAGCCGGTAATAGGTCGACAGGTCGCGCCGCGTGTAGGCGGCCAGCATTTCGTAATGCAAGGCCCTGATCTCGGCGAGCTCGGCGTCGGTGATGCGCTGCGCGGCCAGTTCGCCCGACAGCGCTTCCAGCCCGGCCATCACTTCAAAGGTGTTGTGCACATCGGCCTCGCTGAGTTGCACCGCCACCGAACCGCGGTTGGGCAGCAGCTCGACCAGACCCTCGGCGGCCAGCATCTTGATGGCCTCGCGCAGCGGTGTGCGGGAGATGCGCAGTTCTTCGCACAAGGTGCGTTCGTTGAGCTTGGCACCGGGCGCGATGCGCCCCTCCACCAGCATCTGTCGCAGCCGGTTGGCCACCTGGTCGTGCAACACAGGGCGCTGGATGGAGACGATGTCTGCGGTCATGGCGTCAATTTTGTATTCAGATTTCTTGGGAGAAAAGAGGATTCTAGGGGTGATTGCCCTTGACACTTGTATTTTGAATACAAAAAATGGGCCTCTTCAAGAAAGGTCTTTTTCGCATGATGACGACGAACTCCCACCCGACCGGGCGCCATTTCCTGCAGATTCCCGGCCCCTCCCCGGTGCCCGACCGCATCTTGCGGGCCATGAGCCTGCCCACCATCGACCACCGCGGCCCCGAGTTCGGCCGTCTGGGCCTGAAGGTGCTGGCCGACATGCAGGCCATCTTCAAGACGAAACACCCGGTGATGATTTACCCGGCTTCAGGTACCGGCGCCTG
This sequence comes from Burkholderiales bacterium, assembly GCA_038327405.1. Classification (GTDB taxonomy): domain Bacteria; phylum Pseudomonadota; class Gammaproteobacteria; order Burkholderiales; family Burkholderiaceae_C; genus Hydrogenophaga. The sequence goes on from JBBQKZ010000113.1 coordinate 746, forward strand.
GGAGGCCGCATTGGTCAACACCCTGCAGGCGGGCGACCACGTGCTGATGTACGAAACCGGCCATTTCGCGTTTCTGTGGAACAAGCTGGCCACCCAGCTCGGCCTGAAAACCGAGGTGCTGAGCCTGCCCGGCCTGGAAGGCTGGCGCAACGGCGTGCAGGCCGACCTGATCGAACAACGCCTGAAGGCCGACAACGGCCACCGCATCAAGGCCGTGTGCGTCGTGCACAACGAAACCTCCACCGGTGTGACCAGCGACATCGCCGCCGTGCGCCGCGCCATGGACGCAGCCAAACACCCCGCCCTGCTGCTGGTCGACACCATCTCGGGCCTGGCCGGCGCACCCTACGAGCACGACGCCTGGGGCATCGACGTGTCCATCAGCGGTTCACAAAAGGGCCTGATGCTGCCGCCGGGCATCAGCTTCAACGCCTTGTCGCCCAAGGCCATCGAAGCCGGCAAAGCCTGCAAGGCCCCGCGCAGCTACTGGGCCTGGGGCGAAATGATCGAGATGAACAAGAACGGTTACTGGCCCTCGACGCCCAACACCAATCTGCTGTACGGCCTGAGCGAGGCCTGCGACATGCTGCAGGCCGAAGGCATGGACCACGTGTTCGCACGCCACCGCCGCTGGGGCGCGGGCGTGCGCGCCGCCGTCACGGCCTGGGGCCTGCCGATCCAGTGCGCCGACCCGTCGGTGTACTCGCCCATCCTCACCGGTGTGATGACGCCCGAAGGCGTGGACGCCGACGCGGTTCGCAAAGTGATCTATGAGCGCTTCGACTGCTCGCTGGGCACCGGCCTCGGCAAGGTCAAGGGCCGCATGTTCCGCATCGGCCACTTGGGCGACAGCAACGACCTCACGCTGGTGGCCACCGTGGCCGGCTGCGAAATGGGCCTGAAGCTCGCCGGCGTGAAGCTCGCCGGCTCGGGCGTGCAAGCCATCATGGACCACTTCAGCGCGCACCCGGGCGGCATCGCCAAGGCCTGAGCGTTTCACCGTGCGCCGCAGCGTCCGCGGGCGGGGCATGTATTTCGAGCGGACAACAACCACAGGAGACAAGCATGCAGACACGCCACAACACCCTGGCAGCCTTCACCCGACGAACCCTCGCCACCGCGATGGGCGCCTGCGCCCTGTTGCTGGCCACGGGTGCCGCGCACGCGCAGATGGAAATCAAACTGGGCCACGTGGGGGGCCCGGGCTCACTGTTCGAGCGCTCTGCCAACGAATACGCGCGCCTGGCCAACGAGCGCCTGGGCACCAAGGCCAAGGTCGTTGTGTTCGGCTCCAGCCAGCTCGGCGGCGATTCGGAAATGATGCAGAAGCTGCGCCTGGGCACGCTGGAACTGTCGATTCCGTCGACCATCATGTCGTCCAACGTGCCGGCCTTCGGCATGTTCGAAATGCCCTACCTCGTGAAAAACCGCGATCACATGAAGAAGATCGAGACGGACATCCTGCGCCCGACCATGCTGCCCATGGCCGACGAGAAGGGCTACAAGATCCTGGGCGTGTGGGAAAACGGCTTTCGCCACATCACCAGCAACACCAAACCCATCGTGAAGCCCGAAGACTTGAAGGGCATGCGCCTGCGCGTGCCGCCGGGCGTGTGGCGCGTGAAGATGTTCCAGGCCTACGGCGCGAATCCCTCGCCCATGGCCTTGTCCGAGGTGTTCGTGGCGCTGCAGACCGGCGTGATGGACGGGCAGGAGAACCCGCTCACGCAGATCTACTCGTCCAAGTTCCAGGAAGTGCAGAAATTCATGTCAATGACGGGGCACGTCTACACGCCGGCCTTCCTCACAGCGGGTTCGCGCAAGTTCGCGTCGCTGCCGGCCGACGTGCGCGAGATCCTGGAGAAAACGGCACAGGACGTGCAGCCCTTCGTCTACAAGACAGCCGCCCAGCTCGACGGTGAGCTGGTCGACAAGATCAAGGCCGCCGGCACCAAGGTGAACGAAGCGGACAAGAACGCCTTCATCGCAGCCAGCAAGGCGGTCTATGAAGAGTTCGGCAAGGAAGTGCCGGGCGGCGCCGACCTGGTCAACAAGGCTGTGGCCCTGGGCGCGGCGCTCTGAGACCGCACTGCACATGCTTCGGGTGGGGCCAAGCACCACCCGAGGCGTGTGCACCCTCTTTTCCCCCTCAAGGATTCCCCGTGTTCTTCACCCTGCGAACCGCGTTCGACCGCACGCTGACGGCCTTCGTCATTTTCTTGCTGGCCTCGCTGGCGGTCATCGTCCTCATGGGCGTGACCTACCGCAAGCTGGGCATCGCCATGGTCTGGTACGACGAAGTCGCCTCCATCGCCCTGGCCTGGCTCACCTACTACGGCGCCGCATTGGCTGCCCTCAAACGGGCGCACATCGGTTTTCCCGGCCTGGTCAACGCCATGCCGCCGGTGTGGCGGGTGCCGGTGGTGCTGTTCGGTGAAACGGTGGTGATCGGCTTCTTTGCCGTGCTGGCCTGGTACGGCTACCAGGTGCTCGACATCCTGCAGGGCGACACCATGGTGAGTTTGCCCTGGGTGCCCACGCAGCTCACGCAATCGGTGATCCCCGTGGGGTCGGCCATGTTCATCCTGGCACAGCTCCTCAGCCTGCCCGAACTGCTGGCGCAGGCGCGCGGCGCCGGCGTGATCGACGCAGAAAAGCAGGAAATGGAAAAAGAGATCCAGAAGGCGATGCAGTCATGACCGCGCTCTTCATGTTCCTGGGCCTGATCGCCCTCATCCTGATCAATGTGCCGATTGGCGTCTCGCTGGGTGTGGTCGCCATGATCGCCATGGTGTTCCACGGCGGCATGGACTCGCTGCTGAGCGCGGCCATCACCATGTTCTCCGGCGCCACCAGCTTCCCGCTGCTGTCGATTCCGCTGTTCATCCTGGCCGGCGCGATCATGAATTCGTCGAGCCTGTCGCGCCGGCTCATTGCCTTCGCCTCGGCCTGCTTCGGCTTCATCAAGGGCGGCCTGGCCATGGTCAACATCGGCACTTCGCTGTTCTTCGCCGAGATCTCCGGCTCCGCCGTGGCCGACGTGGCCGCCATGGGCTCGATCCTCATCCCCGCGATGAAGAAGAAGGGCTATCCGAAAGAGTTCGCCGCAGCGGTCACGTCATCGTCGGCCACGCTGGCCATCATCATCCCGCCCTCGATCCCCATGATCCTGTACGCGGTGATGGCCGAGGCCTCGGTGGTGCAGATCTTTGTGGCCGGCATCGTACCGGGCATCCTGGGCGGTGGCGGCATGATGGCGTTGGCCTACTGGTACGCCAAGCGCTACAACTACCCGGTGGAAGAGGTGTTCAGCTGGGCCCGGTTCCGATCCACCTTCAAGGACGCGGCCTGGGCCTTCATGCTGCCCATGATCATCCTGGGCGGCATCTTCGGCGGCGTGGTCACTGCCACCGAAGGCGCAGCCCTGGCCGTGCTGGCCGCGCTGTTCATCGGCGGCGTGATCTACCGCGAACTCAACTTCAAGCACCTGTACGACTCCATGCTCGAAGGCGGCATCCAGACCGCGGTGGTGATGCTGCTGGTGGCCGCCTCTGCGTTGCTGGGTCACCTGCTCACCGAGCAACAGATTCCGCAACAACTGGCGGCATGGATCTCGGCACTCACCGACAACCGGTACGCGGTGCTCGGCATTCTCAACATCTTCTTCCTGGTGGTGGGCCTGTTCCTGCACTCGGCCGCGGCCATCATCCTGGTGGTGCCGATCGTGATGCCGCTGGTGCTGGCGGTGGGCATCGACCCGGTGCACTTCGGCCTGATCGTCACGCTCAACCTGGGCATCGGCCAGCAAACGCCGCCGGTGGCCAGCGTGCTCATGACGGCCTGCTCCATTGCCAAGGCCGACATGTGGAAAGTGACGCGGGTGAACCTGCCCTTCATCGGTGTGCTGGTGGCGCTGCTGCTGATGGTGACCTACATCCCCGCGATCCCGATGTTCCTCGTTGAATACTTCTACCGTTGAACATGAGCAACGATGCTGGTGAAGTGACCCTGCACCTCGAGGCCGGTGTGGCTTCGGTGGTGTTCGACCGGCCGCAGGCGCGCAATGCGATGACCTGGGGCATGTACGAGCAGCTCACGGCGATGGCCGGCCAGCTCAAGGCCGACGCCACGGTGCGCTGTGTGGTGTTTCGCGGCGCGGGTGGGCAGGCCTTTGTGGCCGGCACCGACATCGAGCAGTTCACCGCCTTCAAAACTGGCGAAGACGGTGTGGCCTACGAGCGGCAGATCGAAGCCTGCATCGAGCTCTTGTGCAGCCTGCCCATGCCCACCGTGGCGGTGGTGGAAGGCTGGTGCGTGGGTGGCGGCCTGGCGATTGCCACCGCGTGCGACTTCCGCCTGGCCGGGCCGGGCGCGAAGTTCGGTGTGCCGATTGCCAAGACGCTGGGCAACTGCCTGTCGATCCAGAACGTGGCGCGGCTGCGCGCAGCCTTCGGGCACCAGCGGGTGAAACGCATGCTGGTGCTGGCCGAGTTCATCGGTGCCGACGAGGCAATGGCCTGCGGGTTCTTGCACGCTGTCGAGTCTCCCGAGACCATCGAGGCGGTCACCACTTCGCTCGTGCAAAGGCTCGCCGCGCTGGCGCCAGTGACGCAGCGCGTGAGCAAGGTGGCGCTTGAGCGCTTGGCCACGCATGACTTGGCGGCATCAGACGACCTGATCCGCGCTGCCTACGGCAGCGCCGACTTTCACGAGGGCGTGGCTGCCTTCGTGGCCAAACGACCCCCTGTGTGGAGCGGCCAGTGAACCAACCAACCGGCCCGCTCGCGGGCCTGCGCGTGCTCGAAGTCACCCAGATCATGTCGGGTCCCACCTGCGGGCTGCTGCTGGCCGACATGGGCGCCGACGTGATCAAGATCGAGAAGATCCCCGGCGGCGACGACGCCCGCGGCTACCGCGATCCGCAGGTGGGCGGCGTCTCGGCACCCTTCATGATGATGAACCGCAACAAGCGCGGTCTCGCCCTCAACCTCAAGAGCCCCAAAGGCCGTGCGCTGCTGCTGAAGATGGCGCGCAACGCCGACGTGCTGGTGGAGAACTTTCGCGGCGGCACCATGGACAAGCTGGGTCTCGGATACGAGGCCCTGAAAGCCGAGAACCCCGGCCTCATCTACTGCGCCATCACTGGCTACGGCCGCACCGGCCCCTACGCCGACAAAGGCGGCTTCGACCTCATCGCGCAGGGCTTCGCAGGCCTCATGTCCATCACCGGCGAAGCGGGCCGCCCACCGGCCAAGAGCGGCAGCGCGGTGTCCGACATGAACGCCGGCATTCTCGCGGCGCTCGGCATCCTCGCCGCCTACATCCACAAGCTCAAGACCGGTGAAGGCCAGGTGGTGGACACCTCGCTGAGCGACGCTGCACTGCAGCAGACCTACTGGCACGCAGCGGTGTGGTTCGCGACGCAGAAGTCACCCGAGCCCACCGGCTCCGCCCACATCCTCACCGCGCCCTACCAGGCGTTTGAAGCCAGCGACGGGTGGATCAACATCGGCGGTGCCAACCAGACCAACTGGGAACGCATCTGCGACGTGCTGGGCCACCCCGAATGGAAGGGAGATGCGCGCTTTGCCACCAACAGCAACCGCATGGCGCACCTGAGCGAATTGGTGGGTTTGATGAATGCCGTGGTGCGCACGCGAACACGCGAGCAATGGCAAGCAGCGTTTGACTCGGCGGGTGTCCCCGCCGGCCCGGTACACACCATCGGCGAGGCATTGAGCCACCCGCAGACCCTGGCACGCGGCATGGTGGTGGAACTCGACCACCCGCAGGCCGGCGCCACGCGCGCCGTGGGTTGCCCGATCCACTTTTCGGCCTCGCCCGATCGCAGCAGCACGCCAGCGCCCCTGCTGGGTCAGCACACGCGCGAGGTGCTGCGCGAATTTGATTTGCCGGAGGCGGAGATCGACGCCCTCCTGGCCGAGGGCGTGATCGCAGAATCCTGAGGCGCGTGGGGCCTCAGGCCCGCTCGGCCACCCAGGCCTGCACCGACTTCAGCGCAGCGTCCAGGTTGGAGGGGTCGGTGCCACCGGCCATGGCCATGTCGGCCTTGCCGCCGCCCTTGCCACCCACCTGTTGAGCCACAAAGTTGACCAGCTCACCGGCTTTGACCTTGCCCGTGCTGTCGGCCGTGACGCCCGCTGCAATCTGCACCTTGTTGCCGTCCACGGCAGCCAGCACGATGACTGCCGTCTTGAGCTTGTCCTTGAGCTTGTCCATGGTTTCGCGCAGGGCCTTGGCATCGGCACCGTTCAACACCGCGGCCAGGACCTTGATGCCCTTCACATCCACCGCCTGGCTCACCAGCTCGTCGCCCTGCGCGGAGGCCAAGCGGCTCTTGAGCGCGTTCATCTCTTTCTCCAGATCGCGCATCTGCTCCAGCATCGCACCCACGCGCGCAGGCACCTCGCCCGGCGTGACCTTGAGCGTGCCGGCCACGCCGCCGAGCGTCTCTTCCATGCCCTGCACATAGGCCAGCGCGTTCAGGCCAGTGACCGCCTCCACCCGGCGTACGCCGGCGGCCACGCCACCTTCGGCGGTGATGGTGAAGAAACCGATGTCGCCCGTGGCCTGCACGTGCGTGCCGCCGCAAAGTTCGCGGCTGGTGCCGATGTCGAGCACACGAACCGACTCACCGTACTTCTCGCCGAACAGCATCATGGCGCCGGTTTTCTGTGCCGCTTCGATGTCCATCACCCGCGCCTGCGTCGGCGCGTTGGCCACGATCTCGGCGTTCACCTTTTGCTCGATCTCGCGGATCTGCGCGTCTGTCACGGGCGCGTTGTGCGTGAAGTCAAAGCGCGTCTTGTCGGCGTCGACCAGGCTGCCTTTCTGCTGAACGTGATCGCCCAGCACCTCGCGCAGGGCCTTGTGCATCAGGTGGGTCACAGAGTGGTTGCGCACGGTGGCGGCGCGCACCGCCGTGTTCACCTGGGCCGCCGCGCTGTCGCCCACGCTGATCGTGCCCTGCACCACGGTGCCGTGGTGACCGAACACGTCGGACTTGATCTTCTGCGTGTCGCCCACGTCGAAGCGCGCCGAGCTGCTGGTGATCACGCCCTCGTCGCCCACCTGACCACCGCTCTCGGCATAAAACGGCGTGCTGTCGAGCACCACGACGCCCTGTTGACCGGTCTTGAGTTCCGTCACAGGCGTGCCGTCGAGGTACAGCGCGACGATCTTCGCGGTGGCGTCGAGCTGTTCGTAACCCACGAAGGTGTTGCCTGCGCCGGTGTAGTCGAGCGCCTTGTCCATCTTGAACTTGCCGGCTGCGCGGCCTTTGGCTTTTTGCGCTTCCATGGCGGCGTGGAAGCCGGCCTCGTCAACGCTCAAGCCGCGCTCGCGGCACACGTCGGCCGAGAGGTCGAGCGGGAAGCCGTAGGTGTCGTGCAGCTTGAAGGCCACGTCACCCGGCAGCACCTTGGAACCATCGGCCAGGGCCGCGTCGAGGATTTCCATTCCGTTGGCCAGCGTCTCGTAAAAGCGCTCTTCCTCCACCCGCAACACCTCGGTGATGCGCTGCGCCTGGCTCGCCATGTTCGGGTAAGCCTCGCCCATCATACGCACCAGGTCGGGCACCATTTTGTGGAAGAACGGCGTCTTCTGGCCGAGCTTGTAGCCGTGGCGGATGGCGCGACGCACGATGCGGCGCTGCACGTAGCCACGGCCTTCGTTGCTGGGGATCACGCCGTCGCTGATGAGGAAGGCCGTGGCGCGGATGTGATCGGCGATCACCTTGAGCGACGGATTGCTCAGGTCGGCCGTACCGGTCTCGCGGCCAGCGGCCTTGATGAGCGCATCGAAAATGTCGATCTCGTAATTGCTGTGCACGTGCTGCAGGATGGCAGCCAGGCGCTCAAGGCCCATGCCCGTGTCCACGCAGGGCGCAGGCAGCGGCGTGACGGCTCCGGTCTCGTCCATGTTGAACTGCATGAACACGTTGTTCCAGATCTCGATGAAACGGTCGCCGTCTTCATCGGGGCTGCCCGGGGGGCCGCCGGGGATGTGGTCGCCGTGGTCGTAAAAGATCTCGGAGCACGGGCCGCAGGGGCCGGTGTCGGCCATCATCCAGAAATTGTCGCTCTTGTAGCGCCCGCCCTTGTTGTCGCCGATGCGGATCACGCGTTCCGGCGGCAGGCCGATCTCTTTGGTCCAGATGTCGTAGGCTTCGTCGTCCTCTTCGTACACAGTGGCCAGCAGGCGCTCCTTGGGCAGTTTGTAAACCTCGGTCAGCAGTTCCCAGGCCCACATCAGGCTCTCGCGCTTGAAGTAGTCGCCGAACGACCAGTTACCCAGCATCTCGAAGAAGGTGTGGTGGCGCGCGGTGTAGCCCACGTTTTCCAGATCGTTGTGTTTGCCGCCGGCCCGCAGGCAGGCCTGCACCGAGGCCGCGCGCACGTAAGGGCGCTTGTCGGTGCCCAGGAACACGTCCTTGAACTGAACCATGCCCGAATTGGTGAACATGAGCGTGGGGTCGTTGCCCGGCACCAGCGAGCTGGACGCGACCACGGTGTGGCCCTTGGAGGCGAAGAAGTCCAGAAAGCTCTTGCGGATGTCGGCAACGGAAACAACTGCAGTGGCGGGGCGGGTCATGGTGGCCTTGTGGTTTTCGGTCGAAAGATGCGGGCGGCGCGCGGACGCGCGAAACCTCGTATTTTCCAACATGACGGGAAGGTAGCTCCAGAGCGGGCTTTCAAGGCGCGATTGCCCGGGTGGACCAGGGGCCAAGGTCACCAGCGGTACTGCACTCCACCCCCCAAAGGGCTATGCTTTCCCGCTGCTTTGCCAACCTGGCGCACCGAACACAGGAGACTCCCCATGGACATGAAGACATCCCCCCTCGCCCTGCTCAAGGACCCCACCCTGCTCAAGACCGACGGCCTGGTCAATGGCCAGTGGGTCGCGGGTGCCAGCCGCTTCGACGTGCTCGACCCGGCCACCGGCCACAAGCTCGCCGACGTGGCCAACCTCGGCCCCAAAGACGCGGAAGCGGCCATTGCCGCGGCCAACGCCGCCTGGCCCGCCTGGAAAGCCAAGACCGCCAAGGAACGCAGCACCATCCTGCGCAAGTGGTTCGATCTGTTGATGGCCAACCAGGAAGACCTGGGGCGCATCCTCACCGCCGAGCAGGGCAAGCCGTTTGCTGAAGCCAAGGGCGAGATCGCCTACGGCGCGAGCTTTGTGGAGTGGTTCGCCGAAGAGGCCAAGCGCGTCAACGGCGAGACCCTGCCCACCTTCGACAACAACCGCCGCCTGATCGTGCTCAAGCAGCCCATCGGCGTGTGCGCGGCCATCACGCCGTGGAACTTCCCGCTGGCCATGATCACGCGCAAGGTCGCGCCCGCGCTGGCCGCCGGCTGCCCGGTGATCATCAAACCCGCCGAGCTCACGCCACTGACTGCCTTGGCCGCGGCCGAGCTGGCCATCCGCGCCGGCATTCCGGCCGGTGTGCTCAACATGCTGTGTGCCGACGCCAACAACAGCATCGCCGTGGGCAAGGTGCTGTGCGAAAGCGACGTGGTGCGCCACATCAGCTTCACTGGCTCCACCGAAGTCGGCCGCATCCTCATGGCGCAGTGCGCGCCCACGGTCAAGAAGATGTCGCTCGAACTCGGCGGCAACGCGCCCTTCATCGTGTTCGACGACGCCGACGTCGACAGCGCGGTGGAAGGCGCCTTTGCCAGCAAGTACCGCAACGCCGGCCAGACCTGCGTGTGCTCCAACCGGATCTACGTGCAGGCCGGCGTGTACGACAGCTTCGTGGAGAAATTCGCTGCCAAGGTGAAGACCACCAAGGTCGGCAACGGATTCGACGACGGCGTGAGCCAGGGCCCGCTGATTGAAGAGGCGGCGCTGGCGAAGGTGCAGCGCCACGTGGACGACGCCGTGGCCAAGGGCGCACGCGTGATGACCGGCGGCAAGCGCCTCACCAACATCGGCAGCGGCCAGTTCTTCGAGCCCACCGTGGTGGCCGACGCCACCGCCGACATGCTCTGCGCCAAAGAAGAAACCTTCGGCCCGTTCGCGCCGGTCTTCAAGTTCCACACCGAGCAGGAAGCCATCGATGCAGCCAACAACACAGAGTTCGGTCTGGCCAGCTACTTCTACAGCCGCGACGTGGGCCGTATCTTCCGCGTGAGCGAAGCGCTGGAGTACGGCATGGTCGGCATCAACGTGGGCATCCTGGCCACCGAGCATGTGCCGTTTGGCGGCGTGAAGCAGTCCGGCCTGGGCCGCGAGGGTTCGCACCACGGCATGGACGACTATGTGGAAATCAAGTACCTCTGCGTGGGCGACATCCTCAAGTAAACTCGTCCGCTCTGCGGGTGTAGTTCAATGGCAGAACGGCAGCTTCCCAAGCTTCATACGAGGGTTCGATTCCCTTCACCCGCTCCACACATGCAAAAAGGCCCCTCTCGGGGCCTTTTTTCTGCTCAGCCGATGAACGACTTGCCGACACCCAGCAATGTCAGCGCACCCAGCACCGCAAAAATCAGGGCAGCGATGGCGTGCACCAGCTTGATGGGCACCCGCCGGGTGAGTTTGTCGCCAAAGAACACCACCGGCGCGTTGGCCAGCATCATGCCGAAGGTGGTACCCATCACCACGGCGTAGAGGGGCTCGTACTGCGCGCCGAGCGCTACGGTGGCGATCTGGGTCTTGTCGCCCATTTCGGCGAGAAAGAAGGCCCAGGTGGTGATGAAGAACACGCCCATGCGCCGCTGCGGCACGGCGTTGTCGTCGTCGAGCTTGTCCGGGATCAGCATCCACAGCGCCATGGCGATGAAGGACACGCCGAGCACCCAGCGCATCACGTCGGGCCCGACGGTGGCCATGATCCAGGCGCCCGCCAGACCAGCCAGCGCATGGTTGAGCAAGGTGGCGGCGAGGATGCCCCAGACGATCGGCCAGGGGCGCTTGAAACGCGCGGCCAGCACGAGGGCCAGCAATTGCGTCTTGTCGCCCATTTCGGCGAGCGCAACGATGCCGGTGGATATGAGGAAGGCTTCCAAGGGAGGGGTTCATTCGAAAAAAGAAAACGCCCGCTCGTGGCGGGCGTTGGACAAGCAGGAGTTTAGCCCCTCAGATCATGGTGGGCCCGGTCTTGGACTGGATGAACTCGCGCGTTACGCCCGGCGCCAGCTCCACCAGCTTCAAGCCCTGAGGGGTCACGTCCATCACGCCGAGGTCGGTGATGATGCGGTTGACCACGCCCACGCCGGTGAGTGGCAAGGTGCACTCCTTGAGGATCTTCAGGTCTTCGGTGCCGTCTTTTTTCTTGGCCACGTGC
>JBBQKZ010000114.1:0-12006 GCA_038327405.1 Burkholderiales bacterium
TGTAGGCGTTGTGCGGGCTGGCGTAGGCGTCGAACTCTTTTTTGGTCTGGCGCGCGAGGTTGCCCCGGTCCACCAGAAACAGCACGCGCCGTGCACCGGCGAACTTGATGAGCCGGTAGATGAAGCTGATGCTGGTGAAGGTCTTGCCGCTGCCGGTGGCCATTTGAATGAGAGACCGTGGCTTGTTGGCGACGAGGCTTTTCTCCAGGTTTTCAATGGCGGTGATCTGCGCCGGCCAGAGCTGAAAGCTGGCGCCGCCTTGACCCCATTCGGTCACGAGCGGGGGCATGTGTTGCAGGCGGGCAAGGAAGGTGCCTGATGCACCGTAGGTGGCCGCTGGCTCTTCCGCCGTTCGCCCTGAGCTTGTCGAAGGGTGGGCTTCGACAAGCTCAGCCCGAACGGAAGTTGGCTCAGCCCGAGCGGATGTGAGTTCAGCCCTGGATGTGTCTAGCCAATGAAGCAGCAGCTCGGGCCGGAAAAAGGGCAAACAGCGGGCGGGCGCGGGGTGTTGGGTCCAGCCCGTTGGTGAAGCGGGTTTCGACCCCGGTGGACTCGAACACAAAGGGCAGAGGCCGGCGCCAGGCGGGCAAGGCAGCTGGCAGGCCCTGCGCGTAGCGAGCGCTTTGCACACCCACACCGCCCAACGTGGCACCGGCCTTCTTGGCTTCGATCACGCCGCACGCTTTGCCGTTGACGTAGAGCAGGTAGTCGGCGAAGCCGTGGCCCGCATTGAGCGGGAACTCGCGGATGGCGACCCCTTTGACGGCGCCGGTGCCTGCGTGGATGTTGGCGTTGGCCACATCGCAGACGTGCCAGCCCGCCTGCATGAGCAGCGCATCGATGGTCTGGCGGGCACGGGCCTCGGGCGTCATGCGGTGGTGGGTATCGTTGTTTCCTCTTGTTGCATTCTAGGGGTGGCCACCAAAACTCCACCTGACTTTGGCGAAACGCGGGTTAGCCAGCCTTTGCCGTCGGAGACACCAACGCCCCCAACGCCTCCACCCCCACCGGCGCTTGCGCCAGCCAAGGCAACACAAACGTGCGTTTGGCCAGTCCATCGGCAATGCGCTGCGTCTGCGTGCGCTCCCCTTCCAGCCGCGCCTGCAGCAACGGGTCGGTGGTGCCGCTGGCGGCGATGCTTTTGTTGATGACCCAGGCCCAGGGTTCGATGTGGGCGCGGCGCAGGTCGTCTTGCAGTGCGGCGGCCTGGGTCACGGGGGTGATCTCGGGCAATGTGACGATGACGACGTGGGTCAGGCTGGCGTCTTGCAGGCGCATGAGTGGTGTGACGATGTGCAGGCCGCTGGCGCTGCTGCCATCGGCCTTGGCTTCGTATTGCTGCGTAATCTGGCGGTGGTAGGCGCCGGTGGCGTCCATGAGCAGCAGGCTGTGGCCGGTGGGCGCGGTGTCGAGCACCACAAAGGCGCTGCGCGCGGTGTTGACCACGCGGCTGAAGGCGTGGAACACGGCCACTTCTTCGGTGCAGGGGGACTGCAGGTCTTCCAGCAGCAGGGCGCGGCCTTGTTCGTCGAGATCCTTGCCTTTGCTGGCCATGATCTTGGCGATGTAGGCCTCGGTTTCGGCCTTGGGGTCGATGCGCCCGACCTTCAGGCCTTCGAGGCTGCCGTTCAGGGTGTCGGCCACGTGGGCGGCCGGGTCGGTGGTGGTGAGGTGCACGCTGTGGCCGCGCTGCACCAGGCCCACGGCCAGGGCGGCGGCGATGGTGGTTTTGCCGACGCCGCCTTTGCCCATGACCATGATCAGGCCGTGGCCCTTGGCGGCGAGCTCGTCGGCCATCCTGGACAACGGCTCTGCAGGCAGGGAGAAGGTCCGTTCGGGTTGAGCTTGCCGAAACCTTGCAGGCCCTTCGACAGGCTCAGGGTGAACGGGGTGGGGCTCAGGGCGAACGGGGCCGCCCAGCAATGCTCGCAGCGCGGGCAGACCCACGGTGTCGAAGGCACGCAGCGGCACTTCGTCGCGCGGCAGCTGGGCGAGTGCGTCGGGCATGGTGGCCATGGCTTCAATGCCCATTGCTTCGATGGCCTGTGCAATCGGGTCACTCGGGTCGCTCGCGTGGAACACGCCGTTGATGGCCAGGCGCTGGTTGGCCAGGCCCAGGCTGCGCAGCTCTTCAGCGGTGCGCGCCGCTTCCTGCATGGGGCGAGGGTCGGGCCGGGTGACGAGCACCACGGTGGTGAGTGCAGGGTCGCTCAGGGCCTGCAACGCGGCGTTGAAGCGGGTCTCCTGCATCTTCAGGCCGGAGTGTGGCCCCAGACACGAGGCGCCGCGATCGTTGTCGGCCAAAAAGCCGCTCCAGGCCTTGGGCAGGCTCAAGAGGCGCAGCGTGTGGCCGGTGGGCGCGGTGTCGAACACCACATGGTCGTAGCGCGCGCCATCACCCTCGCCGGCCAGCAGCGCGGCAAATTCGTCAAAGGCGGCGATCTCGGTGGTGCAGGCGCCCGATAGTTGCTCGCGCACGGTGTGGCGCTCGGCCTCGGTGGCGTTGCTGCCCAGCTGCGCGAGCACGCGCAGGCGGTAAGCCTCGGCGGCGGCGTCGGGGTCGATGTTGATGACCGAGAGGCCGGGCACACCGGGCACCTCCACCGGCTGGTTCGAGAGGGTGATGCCCAGCATGTCGTCGAGGTTGGACGCGGCGTCGGTGCTGACCAGCAGCACGCGCTGGCCCGCGTCGGCCAGAGCGATGGCGGTGGCGGTGGACAGCGAGGTTTTGCCCACCCCGCCCTTGCCGGTGAAAAACAGGAAACGGGTGGGTGTGGCGACGAAGCCGGGCAGGATGACGGTGTTCATGCATGCAGCATGGCACCAACCGACCCGGAGCGGGCTGATCCGCATCAAGGTGGTGCGCACCCGGTTGGGCTTGCAGCCGACGCTATCTCATTGCGCGGGACTGCACGAAAGCATCCATGGTCAAGACGCGGCATCCACCTTGCGTATCGAACGTTTCGGAAAGCACCAGCAGGTCCCGGTCGCCCGACACCAGCCAGCGCGCTTTGCCGGCCACCGCCAGGTGCAGAAAAGGCAGATCGAACGGGTCTCTGCAATCCGGCACCGGCGGTGGAGGCTGCGGGATTCGAACAGCGGTGGTGTGCGGCAGGAAGTCGGCCAACAGCTCCTGCTGGTCACCCGCCATCAAACGGAACTTGGGGTAGGCCAGCACGCGCATCAACTCCTGCACGGTGGCGGTGCTCACCAGCGGGGTGAAAGCGCCTTGTTGCCAACCCAGGCGCAAGACGCCGGCAGCCTTGCCGCCAAACAGCAGCGCGGACAACACCACGTTGGTGTCGAGCACCACGCGAGGCGGCGAGCTCATTTGCGCGACGAGGTCTTCAGGGCCGCCTTCTTCGCAGCCTTTTTCGCAACTTTCCTGGCGGGCCGGGCGGCGTACACCGCAGCAGGCTCGGCCGCTTGCAGCGCCCCCGAACGAGCCCAGGCCACCGCATCGGCCACATCCAGCTCGGTCAGATCCAGCTCGGCCAGCTTGGCTCGCACGGCATCGGCGCGCTGCAGCCGCACCGGCGTCAGGATGATCTGGCCGGCGCGGGTCTCCACTTCAAAGTACTCGGAAGCACCCACCGCCTGGGTGGCGGCCTTGGGCAAGGTGAGCTGGTTTTTGGATGTCAGTTTGGCCAACATGGCGATCTCCAAAGCAAGGAATCCTTACTTTAGTCATCTTGCGAGTTCAGGGCAAGTCAATGGCCCGGCAGCGTCACCGTTACCGCCAGGCCCGGTTTCGCATTGCGCACGGCAAACGTGCCCCCATGCGCCTGCGCCACCAGCCGGCACAGGTACAAGTCCAGGCCCACGCCGCCGGCATTGCGCGAGCGGGCGCTGTCGGGGCGGAAGAAGGCCTGGGCCAGGTGGGGCAGTTGGTCTTCGGGCACGCCGGGGCCGTGGTCGCGCACCTTGAGTTCGATGCCCCGCCCTGCTTCGCCGCTGCGGCGAAGGTGCAGTTCCACCGGCAGCGGTGCGTCGGCGCTGTGGCGCAGCGCGTTGTCGAGCAGGTTGCGCAACAGCAGCTTCATGCGGATGCGGTCGAGCGAAAGCGCGGGCAGGTGCGCTGCGGCGTGCAGGAGGATGTGGCGGGCCGCAGGCTGGGTGGTGGTGAGTTCGTCGATCACTTCGCGGGCCAACGCTGCCGGGTCGGTGGATTCCCGGTGCAATGCGGCATGGCGACCGGCCAGGCGTTCGCTCTCCAACAAATCGCTGATGAGGCGGGCCATCTCGGCCAGGTCGCGCAGCAGGGCGTCGCGCTGCGGCGCAACCTCAATGGTTTCAGGCAGCAGCTCTGTGTTCAGGCGGGCGCGGGTCAAGGGGCTTCGCAGTTCATGGCTGATGGCCAGCAGCAGCGCGCGCTGGGCTTCGAGCATTTGCTCGATGTCGTGGCCCATGGTGTTGATGGTGTTGGCGAGCTCACCCAGCTCGTCGTGGCGACGCGACGGCGGCAATGCGATGGGTTGACCAAACTCGCCGGCGCCAAACCGCATGGCGCCGGCGCGGATGTCGTCCAGCGGGCGCAGCAGCCGGCGCACATACAGCCAGGCCAGGCCTGTCATGAGCAGCAGGGCGGCGAGTGCGAAGCCGAAGAAGCGTGGGCGGCGCTCGAACGCGGTCTCGTTCAGACCAAACGTGATGGTGTGCCCGTCGGCGCTGGTGCGCTGTAGCAGCGAGTCCCAGTCGCGGTCATCGCCCCAGTCGTTTCGGTCCTCTCCGCGCAGGTGTTTGCGCGGTCCGCGCGGGCCCTGCGCTTCGGGGTGCGAACGCCAGTTCACCTGCGGGCCGGCAATGTCGATGGCGATCACCGGCAGGCGCGACACGATGGCCTGCGCACGCTGCACCTCGGGCGTTCCTGTGGGTGCCACGTCGGCCGCCAGGCGACTCACGTAGTCCATAAGCAGCGGGCGCGCGGCTTCGCGCCACCCGAGCGAAAAGGCCTTCTGCGCGCCGCTGATGAAGATGAACGCCACCGACAGCGCCAGCAGCAGAAACACGGCCAGCAGGCGCAGCTTGATGGAGTGCCGCAGTCGGCGCAGCCAGCTCATGGGCTTGTGGGTCCGATGCGGCGCAGCGCCAGCGAATAGCCCGCGTTGCGCAGCGTCTTGATGCAGTCCAGCGGCTCCAGCTTCTTGCGCAGGCGGCTGACCACGATGTCCACCGCGCGGGTGTAGAGGTCGGCCTCGTGGCCGCGCAACGTGTTGAGGATGTCGTCGCGGCTGAACACCCGCCCGCTCTCGCGCGCCAGCAGGTACAGCAGTTCGAACTCGGTGCCGGTGAGCTCCACCGCTTCGCCCTGGCGCACCACGCTGCGGCGCGCCGGGTCGATGGTCAGGCCCTCGAACGCCAGCACCTCCGGCGCCGGTGCACCGTTGGCCGGACCGTTGTGGCCCAGGCGGCGGCGCAGCAGGGTCTGGATGTGTGCCACCAGCTCGCGCGGCTCGAAGGGCTTGGGCAGGTAGGCGTCGGCACCCAGCTCAAGGCCCACCACACGGTCCATCACGTCGCCGCGCGCGGTGAGCATGACGATGGGGATGTCGCTTTCCTTGCGAATGGTTCGACAGAGCTCGAAGCCGTCCATCTCGGGCAGCATCACGTCGAGGATGGCGGCATCGAACACGCCGCTGCGCAAGCGCGCCAGGCCTTCGCTGGGTTTGAGTGCGTGTGTGAGCTCGAGCTCGAACCGCAGGAAGTAAGTGGCCAGCGGCGGCCCGAGCTGTGTGTCGTCGTCGATCAGCAGGATACGGTGCATGCGGCATTCTCACACTGCGTTGCTGGCGACGGCGAGACCACTCAGCTGCGACCGAACCAACCCTTGCGCTTGCTCATCATCTCGCGCACCTCGGTCTGCTGCGTCGGGTTGAGGCTGTCGTAGAAATCGGCCATCGCGTTGATCACCTCGGGGCTGCTCACCTGCACCACGCGGGTCTTCTCGTCGAGCAGGCTCAGGGCGCGGGCACGGTCGAACTTCTCGCCGGCCACCAGTTGGCGCACTTCAGCGCGCGGGTCGGTGGTCTGGCCGATGAAAGCGGTGCGCTGGGCCTGAAGTTTGTCGGCCAGCACGCCGAGTTTTTGTTGTTGCTCGGCAGTGAGGTCGAGCTTCTTCGTCACGCGTTCGATCACCTTGCCACGCATCTCGGTCATGCGCTCGGCGCTCATGGGGCCTTGCTCGTGGTGGCCACGTGTGCCACAGGCGGTGAGGCCGCCCACGGCGATGGTGATGCCTGTGAGGGCGATGAGGGAGCGTTTGATCCAGGGTTTCATGACGGGGTCCTTTCAGGACTGTTGAACATGACCGCCATGGTGCCGACGACGAGACCCACAAGGGTCTCAGCGCAGTTTCGGTTCTTTTCGTTTTGTATCTGCCCCTACCGCGCGCACGCGCAAGAGGTATTCGTTCAGGTGGTTGCCCAGCCGTTCAGCCACCATGCGCGCAATGTGGGGCAGCGAGCGCCCCGCGCTGATGGCCACCGCCACGCTCTGTGGTTGTGCGCTCTTGTCCTTGAGGGGTACAAACCGCAGGCTGCCTGCCAGGATCTCGGGGCCTGCATCCAGCTCGGAGGTCAACGCCACATGGCTGCCGCTGCGCACCAGACTTTTGACCAGTTGCAAAGAGTTCGTCACCAAGGGTGGTCGCGCCTCCTCCAGCAGCCATGTGTGGCGCCGTTCCAGGTAGCGGCGAATCGAGAGCACCCGGCTTTGCGCGGCCAGTGGCCAGGCAGCCACGTCCTTGAAGGTGACGTGCGGCTGCGCGGCCAGCGGGTGATCGGGCGCCACCACGCAGCCCAGCGGCAACTCGGCACTGGTGACGATGTGCAGTTCGCGGCCTGGTTTCAGGTTGAAGGCCACCACCAGATCGACATCGCCTGCGCGCAGGCGTTGCACGGCCTCATCAGGGCTCACGATGTCGACCTCCAGCACGATGCCTGGGTGCTCCTTTGCCACCGCCAGCACGAACTCCGGCAGGAAACCATTCACGTGGCTGTCCATCGCCGCCAGCCTCACTTGCCCCTGACTCACGCCTTGCAGGTGTTTCACATCAGACAGGGTACGGTTGAGGTCGGCCTTCCAGCGCTGCGACAGGGCCAGCAGCAATTCGCCAGCGGCGGTCAGGCGCATGCCGCGAGGCTGGCGCTCGAACAGCGGCAGCCCGAGGTCCTGCTCCAGCAGCAGGATGTGGCGGTCGATCGCCGAAGCCGAGATGGACACCTCGCGCGCAGCCGCCTGCACCGAGCCCAGTTGTGCAACCGCTGCAAGGTAGCGCAGAGCCTTGGGATGAAGGAGCTGATTAAGAGAGCTCATGTGTGCTGAAAATTCGAACGCAACATGCCGAATTATGCGATGGACAGCAACACAAGAGCGCCGCAAACTGATCCACCATGAACACCCCGACATCCCGACCCATGGACTGGACGGAACTTGTATCGCTCGATGAGGCCACGTTCTGTGCACGCCTGGGTGCGGTGGTGGAGCACTCTCCCTGGGTGGCCCGACAAGCCTGGGCCCGGCGTCCTTTCGCCCACTGGCAAGCGCTGTTCGAAGCCATGTCGGCTGTGATCCAGGAAGCCTCCGAAGCACGCCAGCTCGCCCTGCTGCGCAGCCACCCCGAACTCGCCGGCCAGGAGGCGCGGGCCGGCACCATGACGTCCGATTCTGTGAGCGAGCAGGGCCGCTTGGGCCTGCTGTGCCTGGAGGGCGCCACGGTGAAACGCATCGAGGCGCTCAACCAGCGCTACCGCGAGCGTTTTGGCTTTCCGTTCATTGCTGCTCTGCGCCTGCACGACTCGCTGGACTCTGTGCTGCTTTCCGGTGAAGCGCGACTGCTCCAGGACGCGCAGACCGAGCGCCACCATGCGCTGCACCAGATCTGCGAAGTCATGCGCGGGCGACTTGCGCAGACCGTCTCACCCCACCCCGCCAACCCGCCCACTGTCACCACTTTTGCAGAAAGCTCCACATGAACACCTCACGCCGCCTGATTCTGGCCACCAGCACGCTCTCAGCACTGCTGTTCCCCTTGTTTGCCCAGGCCCAGGCCTGGCCGCAAAAGCCGATACGGATCGTCGTGACCTTCTCGCCTGGAGGCTCGTCAGACATCGTGGCGCGTTTGCTGCAGCCTGGCCTGCAGGAAAAGCTGGGCCAGACTGTGATCGTGGAAAACAAGCCCGGTGCGGGCAGCACCATCGGCGCCAACGAAGTCGCGCGCGCTGCACCCGATGGTTACACCCTGCTGCTGTCCAACACCGCGCCCATCAGCATTTCTCCCTTCATGATGGACAAGCCGCCCTACGACCCGGTCAAGGGGTTCGCACACATTGCGTACATCGGCGCAGTACCCAACGTGTTTGTGGTGCACCCCTCGGTACCGGCCAGGACCATGCCCGAACTGGTGAAGTGGATCAATGCGCAGGCCAAGCCGGTGAACTACGGCTCGGGCGGTGTGGGCTCCATCGGCCATGTGGTGGGTGAGATGTTCAAGCAGCAATACAAACTGAACATGGAACACGTACCCTACAAAGGCTCGTCGCCCATGCACAACGACCTGCTTGGCGGTACCCTTCAATTCGCCGTGGACACCCTCACCCAGAACGTGCCCTTCATGAAGGAAGGCAAGCTCGTGGGTATCGCTGTCACCTCTCGCACGCGCGCTCCGATGTCGCCCACCCTGCCGACCGTGCTGGAAGCAGGCTACCCCAAGTTGGTTGCCGACAACTTCCTGGGCATCTCGGCGCCTGCCGGTACGCCGGCCGATGTGGTCGAGAAGATCAACAAGGCGGTGGGCGAGGTGGTTGCGCGGCCCGACGTGGCCAAGCGGTTGAGCGAACTGGGCGTCGAGTCCGAGGCCATGACATCCGCCCAGTTCACCCGATTTGTTGCCGACCAGGTCAACGAGTGGGCACCCGCCGTCAAAGCTTCTGGCGCCAGGCTGAACTGAACGCCATGAGCGGCGGACTCTCCATCCATTGCGTGGACGTGGCCAGTGGTCGCGTCGCTGCAGGTCTGCGGGTGAGCGTGGTTCGACTACAGCCCGACGGTCAGCCGCAGATCGACTTGCTGTTGGAAGGTCGGGTGAATGCAAGCGGTTTGTTGCAACATCCGGCGCTGATGAGCGATGCCATCTCAGCCGGGGGCTACGAAGTGCGCTTTGAAGTGGGCGATTTCTACAGAAGCCAGGGCGCAGCGGAGTCCGCGCCGGCCTTTCTGGAAACGGTGCCCTACCGCTTCCACATCGCAGATGCGAAACAGCACTACCACCTGCCGTTCAAGTTCACGGCTTGGGGATTCTCACTCTTTCGCGGCGGCGCCTGACGCTCAAAAAACTTCTGTGTCCACCTCGCGGTTGGCCTGCTCGTTGTAGCGGTTCCCGAGCACTGTCTGCCGGTTGATCAAAGTGTCCAGCTTCACCATGGTGGCCGCATCCAGCTTCACATCCGCCGCACCGATGTTCTCGCGCAGGTGGTCTTCGCGGGCGGTGCCGGGAATGGGCAGGATGTCGTTTCCCAGGTGCAGCAGCCACGCAATGGCGAGCTGAGCAGGGCTGCAACCCACCTCGCGCGCGATGGCCTGGAACGGCGCCAACAGCTTCAAGTTCGCCGCGTAGTTGTCCGGAGCAAAGCGCGGCATGGTGCGGCGGATGTCCTTGGCGTCGAGCGCTCCCACATCAATCTCGCCACAGAGGAAACCGCGCGCCACCGGGCTGAAGGCCACGAAGGCCACGCCGAGTTCGCGGCAGGCCTGCAACACCGCGATCTCGGGGTTGCGCGTCCACAGCGAGTACTCGGTCTGCAGCGCCGTGATGGGATGCACCGCGTGCGCACGGCGCAAGGTGGTGGCCGAGACCTCGCTCAAGCCGATGTTCTGGATCTTGCCCGAGCGCACCAGATCGCTGAGCCCACCCACGCTGTCTTCAATCGGCACCTGCTTGTCCCAGCGGTGCAGGTAGTAGAGGTCGATCACGTCGGTCTTCAGGCGCTTGAGCGCGGCCTCGCAGGTGGCGCGGATGGTCTCGGGGCGGCCATCGATCACGCGCACCAGCTTGCCGTCGCCGGCCACGTCCACGCCCTGCATGCCGCACTTGCTGGCGAGCGTGAACTCGCTGCGGCGCTTTGACAAGGCCTTGCCCACCAGCGTCTCGCTCACGCCAAAGCCGTAGAGCGCGGCGGTGTCGAAATGCGTGACGCCCTGGTCCAGCGCGGTCAACAGCAGGCGCTCCGCCTCATCGGACGTCACAGGTGCGCCATAGGCATGGCAGATGTTCATGCAGCCCAGGCCAATGGCCGAGACTTTGAAGGGACCGAGTTGTCGTTGTTGCATGGTGTCAGCCGTTCGCGTTCAGTTGTTGTTCGAGCTGGTGCAGCACTTCGTAGCAGGCGAATACGCTGGCCACGCTGGCATTGGGCTCTCGACCTTCGCGAATGGCAGCAAAGAACTCGCGGTCCTGCAGCTCGATGCCGTTCATGCTGACCGCCACGTTCGACACGTCGATCTTTTCTTCCTTGCCGGTGAACAGGTCGTCGTAACGCGCGAGGTAGGTCGCGGTGTCGCCGATGTAGCGGAAGTAGGTGCCCAGCGGGCCGTCGTTGTT
The DNA here is from genome assembly GCA_038327405.1 of Burkholderiales bacterium. Lineage (GTDB taxonomy): Bacteria > Pseudomonadota > Gammaproteobacteria > Burkholderiales > Burkholderiaceae_C > Hydrogenophaga. The sequence goes on from JBBQKZ010000114.1 coordinate 10,598, forward strand.
GAAGCTCAGGCTGAGCGTGCAGATGGCGCCGTTGGCGGCTTTCAGCTGGATGCTCATGTCCATGGCGATGCCCAGCGCCGGGTGGATCGGGCCCTGGATGGCATTGGCCTGCACGACCTTGCTGCCACACTGGTAGGCGAACAAATCGACCGTGTGCGCAGCGTGGTGCCACAGCAGGTGGTCGGTCCAGCTGCGCGCCTGGCCCAGCGCGTTGGTGTTGGTGCGGCGAAAAAAGTAGGTCTGCACATCCATCTGCTGGATGTTGAAACGCCCCGCCGTGATCTCGTTGTGCACGTGCTGGTGGCTGGGGTTGAAACGGCGCGTGTGGCCGCACATGGCCACCAGCCCGGTTTTCTTCTGCTCGTCCACCACGGCTTGTGCACCAGCCAGGCTGTCAGCCAGCGGAATCTCGACCTGCACGTGTTTGCTGGCTCTCAGACAGGCCAACGTCTGCCCGGCGTGCATCTGCGTGGGCGTACAGAGAATCACGGCGTCCAGATCCTTGAGCGCCAAGCTCTCGGCCAGGTCGGTGGTGACGTGGCCTATGCCGTACCTGGCCGCGACTTCCTTCGTTTTCTCCAGGTCGCGGCTGATCAGGGAAATGACTTCAACGCCGTCGATGTTCTTGATGCCATCCAGGTGCTTGATGCCGAAGGCACCGGCACCGGCGAGGGCGACTTTGATGGTTTTGCTCATGTCAGGTGTTCTCCAGGATCAGGTGCCCCACCGCCGTGTTCGACGCAGGCACATGGTAGAAGCGGCGCACGGCCTTGGGCTTCGGCCCACCGGCCGAATCGGCCATGGCGCCGCGCGCGATCAGCCACATCACGAGCTCGATGCCTTCGCTGCCGGCTTCGCGCACGTAGTCGATGTGCGGGATGCTGGCCGCAGCCTCAGGGTCGTTGATGAGCTTGTCCAGAAACGCGTTGTCGAAGTCCTTGTTTATGAGGCCGGCGCGCGGCCCCTGCCGCTGGTGGCTCATGCCGCCCGTGCCCCAGATCTGCACGTTGAGGTCTTCGTCAAAACTCGCCACCGCCTTGGCAATCGCCTTGCCCAGGTTGTAGCAACGCCGGCCACTCGGCACCGGGTACTGCACCACGTTGACCGCGAAAGGGATCACCGGGCAGGGCCATGCCGCGGGCTGACCACACATGAGCGAGAGCGGCACGGTCAGGCCGTGGTCCACGTCCATCTTGTTGACGATGGTGAGGTCGAAATCTTGCTGGATCACCGACTGGGCGATGTGCGCCGACAGTTCCGGGTGACCGATCACCTTGGGCACCGGTCGCGGGCCCCAGCCTTCGTCGGCCGGCTGGTACTCGGCGGCGGTGCCGATGGCAAAGGTGGGGATCATGTCCAGACTGAAGGCCGTGGCGTGGTCGTTGAAGACCAGAATGATCACGTCGGGC
>JBBQKZ010000115.1:0-11997 GCA_038327405.1 Burkholderiales bacterium
CGCCATCGTGTTGCTGGGCGAGACGGTCACTGCGCTTCAGTGGCTGGGCAGCGGCCTGGTTGTGGCCGCGTTGGTGATGTTCATGGGTTGGCGAAGGAGGCCTTAATCAGAGTGCCCCGGTGTAGTACGCCGAACGGCGCATGGCCGGTGATACTGGTGCCATGAAACATGTACCGCTTCCCTGTGGCGAACTTGTTGCGGCCCTCGGCCAGGGTACGTGGCGCATCGGCAACGACGATACGGGTGAAGGCGACGGATGCGTCCCTCCGCCACAGTTCGCTCATGTCGGCAATGCCTCTGAAACCTGACATCGAATCCTCAAGTACGCAAAGATCTGGAAGGCTGCAGTTCAGCAATGTGCCTCGACGATTTTGGCGAACGCGGGTGACAGCTGTCGCTGCAAGGCAGCCCTTAGCGCCAGCACTCAGCGGCCCTGGGATGACCGCACCTTTGCAGCGTCCCCAACGACCCCAGCGAAGTCTTCAGCGGTCGAAGTGCTCGCACCACTGATGCCGCAACACACTCCTAGTACCTTTGGGCCTGCCCAGATTCGGATCGGAAATCGACAGTCGTATAAGTCCGCCGTAGCCGTGGGCACTTCAAGTCTCGATGCACTTCGATGTATCTGTACATCGCATGAGTGGTTCCGAAAAGTTGAGCGCTGAAAGGCGGTTACTTCCAGGCGCCCACATCCAATGTATGTTTATGGAATAAGTGATTCGTAGCGGGGTTTTTCTTTGGTGGCGCGGAAGGCTCAGGCGGCGCGGCGGCGGCGCAGGCCGAGGGCGGCCAGGCCCAGACCCACCAGGGCCAAGGTGCCGGGCTCAGGCACTTCCAGGCGGGCGTTGTCGGCAATCAGGCCGACGTTGTCACCGCCGCTGTTGCCGATGACCAGGCGCGCGCTCACGTTGCTGCCCGGGGTGTAGGCCACGGTGTAGGTGCCGAACGGATTGGTCTCGCCCAGGGTAACCGCTTCAAACGCCAGGAAGGAACCGACGTTGCCGGCCAGGGCGAAGCCGAAGTTCACCGTGTTGCGCTCGTCACGAACCTGGTTGCCCGAGAGGTCCAGCGAGAACAGGTAGGTCGAACCAGCCAGCAGGTTGTAGACCGTCTTGCTCGACATCACGCCGGCGTTCATGGTGCTGCCATCCAGATCAACACAGCCACCGGTGTTGCCCACGCAGTTGATGCCGTATTGCACGCCGCTGCGGATGTAATCCACCGTGCCATCGGTCACGGTCCAGTTTGTGAAGCCGTTGAAGCTCAGGGCGTTGTCGCTGCCCTGGGTGTCAAAGTTGTCGCTGAAGATCACGCCAGCGTGGGCGGCGGGAGCGGCGGCCATCAGGGCTGCAACGGTCAGTGGAGCGGCGAAGCGGGAAAGAAAACGGATCATGGATGGCTTGGTGTTGGTTGGGGTGTGATTTATGTCACGCCCTTGGAGGGCCTGCCACAATTCAATTGTTTGCTGCAATTAAGGTAGCAAGAGGCGGGCCACCGAGGCAAGTCATTGATCTGTAAAGGCCAGCTCCCCGGGGTATGCACGAACTGTCAGTTTTCCCGACAGATTTCGCGCATCACCGGGCCCGGGCGCTGTCGAGCGCCTCAGCCCACCCACTTTGGGTCAGCAATTCGTCGCGCCACAGCCGGTAACCGGCGTCGCTGGGGTGCAGGCCGTCCACCGCGTGCAGACCGGGCGTCTGCACGAACGGGTCGTCGGCCTTGTCCTTGAAGAGGCTCACGTACACGGCGCCATGCCGCGCGGTGGACTCGCGCACAAAGCCGTGCATGCGCCGGGCGCGGTCCGTCATGAGCCAGGAGGCCGGTGGAAAGAAGAATGGCGCGTTGCCCACGTTGCCCGCCGGCATGAGCACCACACGCTCGGCACGCGAGCGAGCCAGTGCCGTGACGCGGTCGATGTCGGCGCGCACGTCCTCGTCGGAACGCAGGCGGATCACGTCGTTGCCGCCGGCCTGCACCAGCACCAGGTCGTACCGCTGCGTGCCGTCGAACTGGCGCACCACATCGGCAAACGTGGCGCCGTCGCGGGCGCGGTTGTCGATGCGCAGGCGGGGATACGCGCTTCCCAGCAGGCCCGCCAGGCTGTTCGTCGGCGCGCTGGCACCGGTGCCCACACCGGTGCTGTCGCCCACGATCAGCAGGCTGAGCACGGCGTCGGGCGGACTCTGCTGGTAAGGCGTGCTCTGGCGCGCCAGCTCGGCCGCTTTCCCGATGCGCCATGCAGCGCAACCGGAGGTGACGAGCAGGGCGGCGGCCGCGGCCAGAGCCACGGCGGAGACGACGGGCCAGGATCGTTTGGGCATGAGATGACTCCTTTGACGTGAAGCTATCGAATCCGCTGCACCGCCAGACCCGACACGGCAGGTGCCTGGTTGCCCCACGACTGGCGCACGAAGGTGGCCACCGCAGCCACCTCCTCGTCGCTGAGCAGCGTGCGGTACGGCGGCATGCCGTAGGGGCGCGGGTGGCCGGCGGTGGCGGGCGCAAAGCCGCCACCCAGGATGGCCTGCACCACGTTGTGCGGTGCGCCCAGGGTGACGGCGCGGTTGCCGCCCAGGCGCGGGTACACACCGGCGGCGCCCTCACCGCTGTCGCCGTGGCACTGCGCACATTGCTGCGCATACAGCTTCTCGCCGCGCGCCATCTGCTGCGGGTCGGCGGCCTGGAAAGCCGGGGGTTTCACGCCGTGTGCCGGCAGGGCCTGCACAAACACCGCCATGGCGCGCAGGTCGGCGTCGTTGAGGTGTTGGGTGCTGTTGAGCACCACCTCGGCCATGGGCCCGGCCACCGAAGCGCCGTCGGCCACGCCGGTCTTGAGCAGGGTCACCACCTGCTGCGTGTCCCAGTCGGCCACGCCTGCTTCGGATGCGGAGCGCAGCGACGGCGCGTACCAGTCCTGCGCAGGCATGAGCCCGCCACGGAAAGCCTGCGCATCGCTGCTGCCACCCAGGGGGTCGCGCTCGGTGTGGCAGGCGGCACAGTGCGCCAGGCCGCGTGCGAGGTAAGCGCCCCGGTTCCATTCGGCGTCTCGTGCAGGCTCGGGCTGGAAGGTGGCGGGTTCGAAATACAGCGCGCGCCACACCGCCAGGGCAGCCTGGGTGTTGTACGGGAAACGCAGCCCGTGCGCCCGGTTGACCTGCTCGACCGCGGGCTGGTTTTGCAGGAAGGCAAAGAGCGCGTCGCTGTCCTCGCGCGTGACCAGCGTGAAGCTGGTGTACGGAAAAGCCGGATAGAGCAGCCGGCCGTCTTTCGACTGGCCGTGGTGCATGGCGCGCCAGAACTCGGCCGCGTTCCAGCCGCCGATGCCCGTGGCTTTGTGCGGCGTGAGGTTGGTCGAAACCACCGCGCCGAACGGCGTGGGCACGGCGCGGCCACCCGCGTAGGGCACACCACCCCGCTCGGTGTGGCAGGCCATGCAGTTGCCGGCGCGCGCCAGGTAGGCACCGCGCTCCACCAGCTGCGGCGTGCTGGTCAGGTTGGTGGTGGTGTTGTCCAGCGGTGCGCCGCGCAGTTGCAGCAACACCGCCAGGGCCAGCGCGCCCAGGCCGGCGAGCAACACAACCAGGGCAACGCGCAAGGGCGTGATCATGCGGCCCATGCTCAACCCTCGCTGCCGCAGCGCAGGGGCAGCGGCTGTGCCGTGGCTGGCGCGGGATGGGTGTTGACCGGCAACGGTTGCGCGGCCAGCCAGCTGGCCACGGCGCTCACGTCACCCCCGGTGAGGCGCTGCGCCACATGGCCCATGCAGTCGGGTGCGCTGGCGCGGCGCAGGCCGGTCTGCCAGGCACCGAGCTGGCCAATGAGGTAGTCGCGCGGCAGGCCGAGCAGGCCCGGGATGGCCGGGTTCACACCAGTGAGCGTCTGGCCATGGCAGGCCACGCAGGCGGGCACATCGCGCGCCTTGTCCCCACGCAGCGCCAGATCTTGCCCGCGCTGCAGCGCGGCGGGTCCCGCGTCGCTGGCCAGCGGTGGCGGGTAAGGCAGGTCGAGGCTGGCAAAGTGCGCCGCAATCTCGCGCAGGTAGTCATCGCTCAGCGTGTCCAGCAGCGCGGTCATGCCCACGTTGTTGCGGCGCCCGGCGCGAAAGTGCACCAGCTGGTTGTAGAGGTAACCGACGGGCTTGCCGGCGATGCGCGGAAAGTAGCCCGAGTTGGTGGATCGGCCTTGGGCACCATGGCACAAGGTGCAGGCCAGCACACGCTGGGCCATGGTGTCGGGCACGGTGTGGGGGGTGGGGCCGGCGGCCAGCGCAAACGCTGCGGGCAGACACAATGCCAGCAAGGCGCCGGTGCGGCGAAGAAACGAAGACAGGAACATGGGAATGGGGTGCGCCGGGCCGGATGACGCGGGCCGACAGTGGCCTCGGCACAGCTGGAGGCTTTGAAATTACCATAGCCTCAGCGCTGCACTCCCCCGGCTCACCAGTACCCCCACCCCCATGACCCCCACGCCCCCCGACATCGACCCCACGCGCTGCCCGCTGTGCGGCCAGGACAACCGCTGCGCGATGGAGATCGAACGCGAGACCGGCCTGAAGCAGGGCCCGTGCTGGTGTTTGGGCGCCACCTTCAGCGCCGAGCTGCTGCAACGCGTGCCCACCGCGGTCGCGGGCAAGGCCTGCATTTGCGCGCGCTGCGCGGCCGCTGCCGCGGGCCCGCATGGCTGACCCGGCCGACCACACCCTGCCCGCGCTGCGCGCACGCTACGGCGAACGCTACCGCTGGCTGCTGCTGCTCTCGGTGATGGTGGGCACCATGGCGTCGATCATGTCGTCGACCATCATCAACGTGGCGATTCCCGACATGAGCCAGCACTTCGTGTTGGGCCAGGAGCGTGCGCAGTGGGCCACCTCGGGCTTCATGGCGGCCATGACGGTCTCGATGCTCACCACGCCCTGGCTGCTGGCGCGCTACGGGTACCGCAGCACCTACGCCGGCTGCATGTGGCTGCTGCTGGTGGGCGGCGTGGCGGGCGGCTTTGCCAACTCGTTCCCGCTGGTGATGGCCGCGCGGGTGGCCGAAGGTCTGGCCGCCGGTGTGGTGCAGCCCATCCCGGCCATCATCATCCTGCGTGCCTTCGAGCCGCACGAACAAGGCCGCGCGAGCGGCATTTTCGGCATGGGCGTGGTGCTCGCCCCGGCGCTGGGCCCGAGCATTGGCGGCATTCTGGTGGACGGCTTTGGCTGGCGCTCGATTTTTTTCATGGTGGTTCCGTTCTGCCTCGCCTCGTTGTGGCTGGCGCGGCGCTATGTGCCCACCACCTCCCCTGGGGGTCTCGCCGCCAACCGCCAGGGCGCCCACCTGGACTGGCGCGGCCTGCTGCTGGCCGCTGCGGGCACGCTGTGCCTGCTCAATGGCCTGGTGGATCTGCAAGGCGGCACCGCGCTGAGCGCTGCGGTGCTGCTCGGTGGCGCGGCTTTGCTGCTGGTGGCCTTTGTGGTGCTGCAGCGGCGCACGCTGAAGAACCGCCAACGCCACCCCGACCGGGGCGTCGATCCACTGATGAACCTCTCGCTGTTCAAGGACCGCCGCTTTGCCATGGGCAGCATCGTGGCCTTCATCTACGGCATCGCGCTGTTCGGCTCCACCTACCTGCTGCCGGTCTACATGCAGATGGGGCTGGGTCTGTCGGCGTCGTACGTGGGCACCATACTGCTGCCTGCAGGCCTCGTGCTGGCCATCACCATCGCCGTGGTGGGGCGGCTGGCCGACAGGCAACCCACGCACCGGCTGGTGAGCATCGGCCTGGTGCTGCTGGCCGCGTCGTTCGCGCTCATGGTCACCATCGACCTGGGCCGCCCGGCGCAGATCATTCCGCTGCTCATCGTCTGGGCCATCCTGGGGCGCATCGGGCTGGGCTTCATCCTGCCCTCGCTCAACCTCGGTGCCATGCGCGGCCTGGGCCACGCCCACATCCCGCAAGGCTCCAGCGTCATCAACTTCCTGCGCATGCTCGGCGGCGCGGCGGGCGTGAGCCTGTGCGGCATCGTGCTCGAATGGCGCGTGGCGGCACACGGCGCACTGCTCGATACCGGCACCACCAGCCCGGCCCGTATCGCGGCGTTTGATGAAACCTTCCTGATGCTGGCCGCCATCTGTGCCGTGGCTGTGGTGGCCGCGCTCAAGCTGCGCGAGCGCTGAGACGCCCCGAGGCGAATCAGCCCCCCTGGGGGGAAGCGACCCGCGCAGCGTCGGAGCGTGGGGGCACAATGCCTTCATGTGTCAACTTCTGGGCCTTAACTGCGCCACCCCCACCGACGCCTCGTTCAGCTTCACCGGCTTCTGCCAGCGCGGTGGCAACACCGACCACCACGCCGATGGGTGGGGCATCGCGTTCTTTGAGGGCAAGGGCCTGCGCCTGTTTGTGGACCATGCGAGCGCTGCGCAGTCGCCCATGGCAACCTTTCTGCAGGGCTACCCGCTCAAGAGCCGCAACATCATTGCCCACGTGCGCAAGGCCACGATCGGTGAGGTGTCGCTGGAAAACGCCCACCCCTTCGTGCGCGAACTCTGGGGCCGCCAGTGGGTGTTCGCACACAACGGCGATCTGAAGGATTACTTCCCCAACCTGCACAGCCACTTTCGCCCGGTGGGCACCACCGACAGCGAGCGGGCCTTCTGCTGGCTGATGCAGGAGCTGGCCAAGTCGCACGCATCCCTGCCCAGCGTGGAAGAACTCACCCTCACGCTGCGCGAGCTGATTCCGCAGGTGCGACACTTTGGCACTTTCAACTTTCTGCTCTCCAACGGTGAAGCGCTGTGGGCGCACTGCAGCACCAAGCTGCACTGGCTGGTGCGCCAGCACCCGTTTGCCCAGGCCACACTGATGGACCAGGACTGGACGGTGAACTTCGCCGATCTGAACCACCCGGGCGACCGCGCCGCGGTGGTGGTGACCACGCCGCTGACCAGCAACGAGCAGTGGACGCCGTTCAAGCCCGACGAGCTCAAGGTGTTTGTGGACGGCCTGCCATTGCCGTGATTCCCCGGATGGCGCCGGGTACTCCCCCGGGCTACCATGCACAGACACGGGCGCTGCGCGCGACCCGACGCTCACCCCCTCAACGAAGGAGACAAACCCATGCAAAGAAGACACCTCGTGGCCGGCGGTATCGCCGCTGCGGTCCTGCCCCCGTTCGCATTCGCTCAAGGCGTCGAGAAGCCCAAGGTCAGCATTGCGGTGGGCGGCAAGAACCTGCTGTACTACCTGCCACTGACCATCGCCGAGCAGCTGGGTTATTTCAGGGACGAAGGCCTGGATGTGACCATCGCCGACTTCGCCGGTGGATCGCGCGCGCTGGCCGCGGTGGTGGGCGGCAGTGCCGACGTGGTGTCGGGTGCTTTCGAGCACACGGTCAACATGCAGTTCAAGGGCCAGCCCATGCGCGCCTTCGTGCTGCAGGGCCTGGCGCCGCAGATCGTGCTGGGCATCAACCCCAAGACCATGGCTGGCTACAAAACCATTGCCGACCTCAAGGGCAAGAAGATCGGCGTGACCGCGCCGGGCAGCTCGACCAACGTGATGGTCAACTTCGTGCTGGCCAAGGCCGGCTTGAAGCCGAGCGACGTGAGCATCGTCGGCGTGGGCGCGGGCAGTGGTGCGGTGGCCGCCATGCGCTCGGGCCAGATCGACGCCATGAGCAACCTCGATCCCGTGGTCACCTTGCTGGTGCGCTCGGGCGACCTCAAGATCATTTCCGACACGCGCATCGTGGCCGAGTCCGAGAAAGTGTTCGGCGGCCCCATGCCCGCAGGCTGCCTGTATGCACCCCAGCCCTTCCTGGACAAGAACCCCAACACCACACAGGCCCTGGCCAACGCGATGGTTCGCGCGAACAAGTGGATCCAGGCCGCTGGCGCGGCCGACATCATCAAGACCGTGCCCGAGGGTTTCCTGCTCGGCGACCGTGCGGTCTACATCGATGCCTTCATGGCCGCCAAGGGCGCGCTCTCGCCCGACGGCAGTTTCCCGGTCAAGGGCGCTGACACGGCCTTCCGCGCACTGGCCAGCGTGGACGACAAACTCGCCGCTGCCAAGCTCGACCTGAACGCGGTCTACACCAATGCCTTCGTGCAAAAAGCCAACGCGAAGTACCCGAAGGGATGATGTGACGAGTCCAGCGATCGACCTGCAGGGTGTGTCCTGCACTTTCATCAGCAAGGACGACCCAGGCCAACGCTACACCGCCGTGCGCGATGTGACGTTGACCGTGGGCGGTGGTGTGTTCGTGAGCGTGGTGGGGCCCTCCGGCTGCGGCAAGAGCACGCTGCTCAACGTTGCGGCCGGCCTGCTCTCGCCGAGCACCGGCACGGTGAGCGTGTTCGGCGAGCCGCTGGCCGGCATCAACACGCGCGCGGGCTACATGTTCCAGACCGAGAGCCTCATGCCCTGGCGCACCGCGCTGGGCAACGTGATGGCGGGCCTGTCGTTTCGGGGTGCGAGTGACGCAGATGCGCAAACGCAGGCTGAAGACTGGCTGCGCCGCGTGGGCCTGGGCGGCTTCGGCGACCGTTACCCGCACCAGATGAGCGGCGGCATGCGCAAGCGCGCGAGCCTGGCGCAAACGCTGGTGCTCGACCCTGACATCATCCTGATGGACGAGCCGTTTTCCGCGCTCGACATCCAGACCCGGCAGCTGATGGAGAACGAAGTGCTGGATTTGTGGGCGGCGAAAAAGAAGGCCGTTCTCTTCATCACCCACGACCTCGACGAGGCGATTGCCATGAGCGACCGCGTGGTGGTGCTCAGCGCCGGCCCGGCCAGCCACCCCATCGGTGAATTCAACATCGACATTCCGCGCCCGCGCGACGTGGCCGAGATCAAGACCACCGCCCGATTCATCGAACTGCACGCCGCCATCTGGGCCGTGATGCGCGAGGAAGTGCTCAAGGGTTACCAGCAACAACTGAAGGTGGCCTGATCCATGTGGAACCTGATCAAACCGCAGCCGAAGACCCTGCGCCTGTGGCAACTGGGCTTGCTGGTGGCGCTCATCGTGTTCTGGTACGCCATGACCACGCCCGGCCTGCTGCCGAACTTCATGTTCGAGAACGACCGCCAGGCGGCGTTCTTCTTCGGTGAACCCGTGCGCGTGGCCGAGCGCATCTGGGTCTGGTTCATCACCGACGCCGACATCTACAAACACCTGGGCGTGACCCTCACCGAAACCGTGCTCGCGTTCGCCATCGGCGCGCTCGGCGGGCTCGGCGGCGGCTTGTGGCTGGCGCTCTCACCCATGGCCTCGGCCATCCTGGAGCCCTACATCAAGGCCATGAACTCCATGCCGCGCATCATCCTGGCGCCGATCTTTGCGGTGTGGTTCGGGCTGGGCATTGCGAGCAAGGTGGCGCTGGGTGTCACGCTGGTGTTTTTCATCGTCTTCTTCAACGTCTACCAGGGCGTGAAGGAAGTGAGCCCGGTCATTCTGGCCAACGCGCGCATGCTGGGCGCGAGCCAGAAGCAGCTGCTGCGCCACGTGTACCTGCCCAGCGCCACGAGCTGGGTGTTCAGTTCGCTCCACACCAGCGTGGGCCTGGCCTTCGTGGGTGCGGTGGTGGGCGAGTACCTGGGTTCGAGCCAGGGCGTGGGCTACCTCATCCTGCAGGCCGAAGGCAGCTTCGACATCAACACCGTGATGGCCGGCATCGTGGTGCTCACGGCGTTTGCGCTGGTGCTCGACGCGGTGGTGGGCAAGATCGAAAAGCGGTTGATGAAGTGGCAGCCCAAGGTGGGGGAGACCGAGAAGCTGTGAGTGCCGCGGCTTGGGATCTTCCCAATCGAACCGATCCAGCCGCACCAACCTTGCCGTCCACATGACCAAGGCCGGAATTTCGCTGGCCTTCGCAATGACAGCCGCTGGGCTGCTGGCCTGGGGCGTTCACGGCGGTCGAATCGACGTTCCGCCGCACTGGAACCCCTGGGCACCGCTGAGCGTGGCCGAGCCGCGGAACTGGCTCACGGGCTACAAGCTGCAACGCACAGCCGCCGACACCGTGCTGTGCAGCGCCGCGCTCGCGGCCTCGACCCTGAAGCACACCGCGATACCCGACAACGCAACGGGCGATGGCTGTGGTTGGGCGGCGGCGGTGCGGGTGAACGACGCGCGTTTTGCGCCCGCGTTCACGCTCACCTGCAGCGCGGCCTTGTCGCTGGCGATGTGGGAGCGCCATGCCCTGCAGCCCGCTGCGCAAACGCACTTTGACCAGCCCGTGGCGCGCATCGACCACTTCGGCAGCTACGCCTGCCGCAACGTGCGCGGCGCGGGGGGTGAAGGCGAGCGGCGCAGCCAGCACGCCGGCGCCAACGCGTTTGACGTGGCCGGCTTCCGCCTGGGCAACGGTCGGCGCATCAGCCTGGTCAATGACTGGGACGGCGAGGCCGCCGAGGCCGCCTTCCTGCGCGAGGTGCGCGACGGTGCCTGCCGCTTCTTCAAGGGCACGCTGGGGCCGGACTACAACGCGGCCCACCGCGACCACTTTCACCTCGACCAGGGGCCCTACCGCATCTGCCGGTGAGCACCTGAACCACGGCGCACCGACGCACAGCGTCTGCCTGTGGCAGAGTGGTCCTTTTTCAGCAGAACACGCATCGCGAGGAGACCACCGATTGAATGCCTGGATGATCCTGGGGCTGGCCATTGTGGCCGAGGTGATCGGCACCACCGCCTTGAAAGCAAGCGAAAGCTTCACGAGACTTGCGCCGTCACTGATCGTGGTGGTGGGTTATGGCGTGGCGTTTTATTGCCTGTCGCTGGTGCTCAAGAGTGTGCCGGTGGGCATTGCGTACGCGGTCTGGTCGGGTCTGGGCATCGTGTTGATCACCGCCGTGGCCTGGCTGCTCTACGGGCAGCGCATCGACCTGGCCGGTCTGGTCGGCATGGGCCTGATCATCGCCGGCGTGGTGGTGCTCAACGTGTTTTCCAAGGCAACGGCGCACTGAGCGCCAAGTTGGCTTTCAACCCCGGCCGGCGCGGCGCTCTTCGCGCAGCATGAAAAGGTAGAGGCCCTCGACCTTCTCGCGCGCCCACGGTGTCTTGCGCAGAAAACGCAGGCTCGAGCCCACGCTGGGGTCCACGTTGAAGCAACGCACGGGAATGCGCTGGCCCAGCTCTTCCCAGCCGTAGTGGTCCGCCAGCGCGGTGACGATGGCTTCCAGCGTCAACCCGTGCAAGGGGTTCCTGGGTTGGCCTGGCACAGCGGCCGCTGCGTCGTCTTCTTCGCTCATGCCATCGCCGCTTCCAGCGCATCCACAAACATCGCGGGCACATCGAAGCCGGTCTGCTGCTGGATTTCCTGAAAGCAGGTCGGGCTGGTCACGTTGATCTCGGTCACCTTGTCGCCGATCATGTCCAGCCCCACCAGCAGCAGGCCACGCGCGGCCAGGATGGGCGCCACCACCTCGGCAATGGCGCGGTCGGTGTCGCTCAGCGGCTGGGCCACGCCCTTGCCACCCACCGCCAGGTTGCCGCGCAGCTCGGTGCCTTGTGGAATACGCGCCAGCACGTAGGGCGCAACCTTGCCACCGATGAGCAGCAGGCGCTTGTCGCCGTGCACGATGGCCGGCAGGTAGGCCTGCACCATCACGCTGGTGGCACCGCCCTGGTTGAGCGTTTCGGTGATGGAGCCCAGGTTCATGCCGTCGGGCCCGACGCGGAAGATGCCCATGCCGCCCATGCCGTCCAGCGGCTTCAAGATGATGTCCTTGTGGTCGGCGTGGAAGTGCCGGATGGCTTCGGGCGAGCGTGTCACCAGCGTGGGCGGCGCGAACTCGGCGAACTCCATGAGCGCGAGTTTTTCCGGGTGGTCGCGCAGCGCGCGCGGGCTGTTGAAGACCTTCGCACCTTCGCGCTCGGCCTGCTCCAGCAGGTGCGTGGCGTAGAAGAACTCGCTGTCGAACGGCGGGTCCTTGCGCATGAGCACCGCGTCGAAGGTGTGCAGGGCTTCGCGGCCCTGGTGGAGCACGCGGTACCAGTCGTCGGCT
>JBBQKZ010000116.1:0-11986 GCA_038327405.1 Burkholderiales bacterium
CGCCACCGACGTTGCCGCCCGCGGCATCGACGTGCCCACCATCACCCACGTCTTCAACTTCGGCCTGCCGATGAAGGCCGAGGACTACACGCACCGCATTGGCCGCACCGGCCGTGCCGGCCGCGATGGCCTGGCCATCACCTTCGCCGAACTGCGCGACCGCCGCAAGATCTTCGACATCGAGGCGTACACGCGCCAGCGCATCAACGTGGAAACCGTGACCGGCCTCGAGCCGCGCCAGCGCGCTCCGCAGAACGAAGCTTTCGGCCGTGGCGGCCGCCCGGCCGGTCGTTCGAACGACCGATTCGGTGGCAACGACCGTTTTGCCGGCAACAACGACCGCCGTGGCCCAGCGCCGCGTTTCGAACCCCGCGCTGAAGCACCCCGCGTGGACCACAGCCGTCCCGGCACGCGCTTTGACCCGCGTTTCGAAGGCCGTGCCGAGCCACAGCGCCCCGAAGGCCGTTTCGACAACCGTGGCGAAAACCGTTTCGGTGACCGTGGCGACAACCGCGGCGAGAACCGTGGTGAAGCCGGTGGCTACCGCCCCGACACGCGCCCTGCCGCTGGCCGCAACTTCGCCGACCGTGCACCCGCACGCCCCGGCTTCGGCCCCAAGCCCGGTGGCTTCAACAGCTTCGGCCGCAGCGACAAGCCCATGGGTGACCGTGGTGCCGAGCGTGGTGGTGACCGTGGTGGCTTCAGCGACCGTGGCAACGCCGAGCGCGGTGCCATGCGCGGTGGTGAGTTCGCACCGCGCCGCCCTGAAGGCGCCCCGTCGCGCCCCATGGCCCGCCGCAGCCCGCGCTGAGCCAGCTCAGGCCTTACCGGCCTGACCAAAAAAGAACCAGACTTTCGGGTCTGGTTTTTTTTCGTCTGCCCATAACTGAAACCGCAAAGCCCCCAGCCACGCAACAGGGGGCCGCACGAATCAAAATCGAACGATGACGTATCGGGTGGTCTGGTTCAAGCGCGATCTGCGGGTGTGGGATCACGCGCCGCTGGCCGAGGCCGCGCGCCTGGGCCGGGTGCTGTGCCTGTATGTGCTCGAGCCCGCGCTGTGGCGCCAACCCGATGCCGCCCGGCAGCACTTCGGTTTCATTCAGGAAAGCTTGAAGGACCTGCAGGCAGACATCAAACGCCTCGGCGGACGACTGCAGTTGGCGGTGGGCGACGCCGTGGAGGTGCTGGACCGTCTGCACCAGCAAGCACCTTTCCTCGAATTGCTCTCGCACGAAGAGACCGGCAACGCCGCGAGCTACGAGCGTGACCGCCGCGTGAAGCACTGGTGTGCTGAACGCGCCGTGCCCTGGCGCGAGTTCCGCCAGTTCGGCGTGGTGCGTGGCCTGCGCGAACGCAAGCACTGGGTGCGGCAATGGGAGCAGCACACCCACGCCGAGCAGGCGCCAGTGCCCGCGTTGCAGCCGGCCGATGTTCCGCGCTTCACCAACGCCTGGCCGAGCGCGGACGAGCTGGGCCTCGCCACCCACGAACCACCCCAACGCCAACGCGGCGGCCGCGTGCAAGGCCTTGAGGTCATGCAAAGCTTCCTGAACGAGCGCAGCGCGAGCTACCGCGGCGGCATCTCCTCACCCCTCTCGGCGCCCAGCGCATGCTCGCGCCTTTCGCCGTACCTGACATGGGGAAACCTCAGCCTGCGCGAGGTGGTGCAGGCCACGCGCCACCGCCTGGACGACCCTGCCTTGCCGGCCCGCCAGCGCCAGGGGCTGGAAGGCTTCATGAGCCGGCTGCACTGGCATTGCCACTTCATCCAGAAGCTGGAGACCGAGCCGGCCATCGAACACCTCGACATGCACCCCGGCTACACGGGTTTGCGCGAGCACGACCACAACCCGGCGCACCTGCAAGCCCTCATGGATGGGCGCACCGGCTGGCCGCTGGTGGACGCCTGCGTGGCCATGCTGCGCGAGACCGGGTGGATCAACTTCCGCATGCGCGCCATGCTGGTGTCGGTGGCGGCGTACCCGCTGTGGCTGCACTGGCGCCCGGTGGGCGAGTGGCTCGCGCGTCAGTTCATCGACTACGAGCCCGGCATCCACTGGAGCCAATTGCAGATGCAGAGCGGCACCACCGGCATCAATACCACCCGCGTCTACAACCCCATCAAACAGGCGCAGGACCACGACCCGCACGGCCACTTTGTGCGCCGCTGGCTGCCGGCCATGCGGCGTGTGCCCGACACCTGGCTGTTCCAGCCCTGGCTCATGCCGCCCGAGCTGCAGGCGCGCTGCGGCGTGGTGGTGGGTGAGGACATCGCGGCGCCGCTGGTGGATCTGGAACTGGCCACGCGCGCGGCCAAGGAGCGTGTCTACGCGCTGCGCACCGACCCAGCCGTGGCTGCGGTGCAGGCCAGCATCGTCAAGCGCCACGGCTCGCGCAACCGCAGCGCTGAAAACATCACCAAGCCGCGCGCAGTGCGAGCACCCGCGCAGGCCACACTGGACTTCTGATGACCGAACCCACCCCTCGCCGCATCCTGCTGGTGTGCATAGGCAACCGTGTGCGCAGTCCGCTGGCGCAGGGTTTCCTGCGCGCCGAGCTCGACTCCGCCGGGTTGAGCCACGTGGAAGTCGATTCCGCTGGCACCAACGTCTGGCCGGGAGGCGAGCCGCCCGAGCGCGAGGCCATCTTCGAGGCTGCGCGGGCCGGTGTGGACATTGCTCACCTGCGTTCGCGCGAACTGACCGAAGCCGATTTTGAGCAACACGACGCGATCCTCGCGATGGACTGGGACAGCCACGCCCTGGCCGAGGCCATGGCGCCCCCCGAACATCGCCACAAGGTCGGTCACCTGTCCCAGTTCGCGCGGCGCGAAAAAGTCACCACCATCCCCGACCCGGCAGCCACCGGCTACGCGCGCACTCTGGCCTGCCTTCAGGACGCGTGCGAAGGATGGGTGGTGAACCATCTGGTGCGCCGACCCTCGCGCTGATCGAAGCGCGCCAGCGCGTTCAGGCCGCGTGAAGCGCTTGAGAAGCCCGGGCGCCCTCGGCCTGCTGCGGGTAGCTCACCAGCTCGATGTGTGCCTGCGCCAGGCTGGCGATACGAAAGGGGCATTCGTCCGCCCACAGCTCGGGGTGGCGCCCGAGGTCGGGCACACAGCTGTGGAACATCAGCCCCTCGCGGGTACCTCGGACTGCTTCGAAGATCAAGTAGGTGAACATGCAAACCCCCCTTCTTTAATGGGCCATGCAAGATCGTTTCCACCGCGCCGGGATCTGGGTTATGCACCCGTCCTCGCCGACGATCCAGGGACGTCATCCATGACCTGAGGCCCATGCTGGCACAGCTGTGTGACAGGGGGAATGCCGGCCCGTCCACGCTTCGCGCATGCCGTGAAATTCTTCTCGGGAATGCCAGGTGGGCAGGTCACACGCATTCGCCCCGCGCACCAGCCTCAGCGCGGCGCACCCGCCGCGAGCCAGGCCCGCCAGCCCCCAAAGTGCGTGATGTCGGTGGCGCCTGCAACACCCAGGCCCTCGCAGATGAAGCCGGGCACTTCGCTGCCATCGGCCAGCTTCACCTTGCCGATGCCCAGCGGCGCCGGGATGCCGGCGACAAAGCCGCCGAAGTGGGCAGCGGGCAGTTCCCACACTTCCAGCGCGATGGCCGAGCCGCCCTCGGCCACGCGCACCATGCCGGGCCGCTGCACCGGGCCGCCAGCGAGCGCGTGCAATTGGTAGTCGGGCGCCGACTGTGGGCTGCCGACGAGGCGCGCGCCGCGTGAGGTGAGCTGGTGGTTGAGTGGCAGGCCCGAGAGATGGGCGCCGCACACGGCCACGCGCACCGTGCCGCTGCCGGCCGCACCCACTTCGCCCGAGGGGAGGCCGGTGCAGATGGGTGTGCCGACCAGGGGCGTGGGCGTGGCGCCGAGAGTGGCGGTGTCGGCGCGGTGAAGGCGGTCGGCCAGGCGCAGCAGGGCGATGTCCTTGAACGCGGGTGCGGCGAGCGTCACGCCCCAGGGCAGGCCTTGTGCAGGGCCGCCCGCCAGGAAACCCGACGGCACGGCGACCGCGCTGTAGTCCAGCAGGTTCATGAAGTTGGTGTACCTGCCCAGGTTGGAGTTGAGCTGGATCGGGTCGGCCTGCATGGCGTCGATGCGGTAGATGGTGCCGGCGGTGGGCGTGAGCAGGCAGTCGATCTCGCTCCACACCGCGTCGCACACGCGCTTGAGGGCCTTGAGCCGGTAGCTCGCGGCGAAGGCCTGCGCGCCGGTGACGTTGCGGCCGCCTTCGATGATGGTGCGCACCGGGGGAAACACGGCCTCGGGTTGCGCGTTGATGAAGTCCTGGATGGCCACATACCGCTCGGCCACCCACGGGCCGTCGTACAGCAGGCGTGCGGCTTCGAGAAAGGGTGTGAGGTCCACTTCCACTGGCGTGCCGCCCAGTGCGGTGAGGCGCTCCACCGAGGTGGTAAACAGCTGCGCAGCGGCTGCGTTGCCAAAGAACTCCAGGTCTTGCGGGCGGGGCACGCCGAAGCGGAACTCACCCACCGAGAAGTCCACGCCGAAGGGCTGGGCTGGTCGGCTGTAGGCATCGCTCGGATCAAACGCGGCGGCCGCACCCAGCACGGCTTGCGCATCGGCAGCGGTGAGCGCAAAGATGGACACCGTGTCCAGCGAACGGCAGGCCGGCACCACGCCGCTGCCCGAAAGCAAACCCAGCGTGGGCTTGAGGCCCACCAGGTTGTTGAACGAGGCGGGTACACGGCCCGAACCGGCGGTGTCGGTACCCAGCGAAAACGTCGCATAGCCCTTGGCGACCGACACGGCCGAGCCCGAGCTCGAACCTCCCGAAACGAAGTTCGGGTCGAATGCGTTTTGACACGCGCCATACGGTGAGCGTGTGCCGTTGAGGCCGGTGGCGAACTGGTCGAGATTGGCCTTGCCCACCGGCACCGCACCGGTGGCCAGGAGCTGCTGGATGAGGAAAGCGTTCTCCGTGGGCGTGTAGGCAAATTCGGGGCAACCGGCGGTGGTGGGAATGCCGACGAGGTCGATGTTGTCCTTGATGACGAACGGCACACCGAACAGCGGCAGGCTGGCCGGGTCCACGCCGTCGAGGCGAGCCACCAAGGGTGCCACCTCGGCGTCAGACAGCACATGGATGAACGCGTGGTGCGTGTCGGCGCGGCAGCGCGCCAGCGCCTCGGCGATCACCTCGCGCACGGTGGTGCCGCTTCGGTAGGCGGTTTGCAGGCTGGCGAGGTCGAAAGAGAGTTGGTTCAAAGAGGGCTGGATCAAGGACATGAAATCACTCCGTTGTTGTTCTTCGTGTTCAGATGGTTTCGTCGATCAGCACCAGCACGTTCTGCCCTGCCGAGACCGCACCACCTTGGGCACACATGAGGCTGTGCACCTTGGCGTTGGCCGGTGCCAGCAAGTTGAATTCCATCTTCATGGATTCGATCACCAGCAGCACGTCGCCGGCCTGCACCTGCTGGCCCACGCTCACTGCCACCTTCCACACGTTCCCCGGCACGCTGGTGGCCAGCACGCGCCCGCCCTCGGGCAGGTCGATCTCATCGGCCACGCCCGCGCTCGCCGCAGCGTCGTCGCTGGTGAAGTCGTTTTGTCCAGCGGCCACCCAGCGTTCGCGCTCGGCTTCAAAGGCGGCTTGTTGTGTGGCCTTGAAAGTGGCAATGCTGGCTTCGTTCTCGGCCAGGAAGCTTCGGTACTGTTTGAGGCTGAACGTGCTTTCTTCGGTGCGCAGCGCGTAGCCGCCGTGCGGAAAGTTGGCGCGGATGGTTTTGAGTTCCTCTTCGCTCACCGCTTCGAACCTGATCTGGTCAAAGAAGCGCAGCAGCCAGGGCTGTTCAAAATCGGAGCCCGGCGCGCCGTGGCGCCAGCGGTTCCACATCTGCAGCGTGCGGCCCACAAACTGGTACCCACCCGGGCCTTCCATGCCGTAGACGCAGAGGTAGGCGCCGCCGATGCCCACCGCGTTCTCCGGCGTCCAGGTGCGCGCGGGGTTGTACTTGGTGGTCACCAAGCGGTGGCGCGGATCGAGCGGGGTGGCCACCGGCGCACCCAGGTACACGTCGCCCAGGCCGAGCACGAGGTAGCGCGCATCGAACACGATCTTGAACACGTCCTCGATGCTGTCGAGTCCGTTGATGCGGCGGATGAACTCGATGTTGCTCGGGCACCAGGGCGCGTCCGGCCGCACCGACTGCATGTATTTCTCGATGGCGAGTTTCGTCTGCGGATCGTCCCAGCTCAATGGCAAAACCACGGTGCGCGAAGGCACCACCATCTCGTCCACCGGGGGCAGTGCATCGTCTACCGCGCTGACAACCTGCAGCAGCTCGCTGCGCGGCAGCAGGGCCGGGTCAAAGTGCACCTGCAGCGAACGGATGCCCGGGGTGAGGTCGATCACGCCCTTCAGTTGTTTCGCTTTCAGGCCGTGCAGCAAGGCCTGCACACGCATGCGCAGCTCCAGGTCGAGCGTGAGCGGGCCGAACTCGATGAGCACGTAGCGGTCACCGGCTTGGCGGATCACGCGACGCGGGCGGTCGCCTTCGGCGGCACGGTCGTCCAGGATGGGGCTGGCCGGAGAACCGGCCTGGCGGTGAAACCGCACCGTGTCTCCAGGCCGCAGCTGCCCTACCTTCCACAGCTCGTCGTGCAGCACCACAGCCGGGCACACAAAGCCGCCCAGGCTCGGGCCATCGGGGCCGAGGATCACCGGCATGTCGCCGGTGAAGTCGATGGCGCCGATGGCGTAGGCGTTGTCGTGGATGTTCGATGGGTGCAGGCCCGCCTCGCCGCCGTCGGTGCGCGCCCACTGTGGCTTGGGGCCGATGAGGCGCACGCCGGTGCGGCTGCTGTTGTGGTGGATCTTCCAGTCGGTGCCGAAGAACATGGTGATGTCGTCGGGCGTGAAGAAGTCGGGGGCGCCGTGCGGGCCGTAGAGGACGTTGATGTCCCAGTGGTTCGCGTACTCGGGGATCGCGAATTCCACCCGTTCGGGCTGAGCCTGTCGAAGCCCAGTGCGCGCGAACCCTTCGACAGGCTCAGGGCGAACGGTATCCACCAAGTGCAGCACATCCCCCGTGCGCAGATGCCGCCCCGCATGGCCACCAAACTGCCCCAGCGTGAAAGTGCTGCGGCTGCCCAGGTACAGCGGTACATCGAGGCCGCCCGCTACCGCCAGCGCCAGGCGCACACCGTGTTCGCAGCGGCCAACGGCCAGCGTGCCACCTGCAGGTACGTTGATCGCCCGCCACATCGGAACCACTTCGCCGTTCAGCGTGAGCCGTGCGGGCGCACCCGTCACGGCCACCACCGCGCTCGTGTTGAAGCGCAGCGTGGGCCCCGCCAGCGTGATCTCCAGCGCGGCGGCGTCGGCTGCGTTGCCCACCAGCGCGTTGGCCGCACGGTGGGCGTGCATGTCCATGGGGCCGCTGGGCGGCACGCCCACGTCCCAGTAACCCTGGCGGCCCGGCCAGTCCTGCACGCTGGTCTGCACGCCGGGCTCCAGCACGTCGATGGTGGCGGGGTGGTAGGCGAAGGTGGAGAGGAAGCGCGTGACCTGTTTGCCGGTCCGAAACACCGGGTCGCGCACCACCTGGCGCAGGTAGCCGAGATTGGTTTCGATACCGGCCAGGCGCGTGGCGTCCAGCGCGTCTTCCATCTTCTTCAGCGCTTCTTCGCGCGTGTCGGCGGTGACGATCAGCTTGGCCAGCATGGGGTCGTACCAGGCGGGCACCTCGGTGCCGCGCTCCACCCAGCTGTCGACCCTTGCATCGTTGGGGAACACCACTTCGGTGAGCAGGCCCGCACTCGGCTGAAAGTTTTTGGCCGGGTCCTCGGCGTACAGCCGCACCTGAATCGACGCGCCGCGTGGCGATGGTTGCAAGGTGTTCAAGGACGGCAGGTCGCCAGCGGCGAGCTGCAGCATCCACGCCACCAGATCCACGCCACACACCTGCTCGGTCACGCCGTGCTCCACCTGCAGGCGTGTGTTCACTTCCAGGAAATAGAACTCACGGGAGGTAGCGTCGTAAACGAATTCCACCGTGCCGGCGGATCGGTAGTTCACCGCCTGCGCCAGGCGCACGGCGGTGGCATGCAGCTCGCTGCGCTGCGCATCACTCAGACCTGGCGCGGGGGTTTCTTCAATCACCTTCTGGTTGCGCCGCTGCACCGAACAGTCGCGCTCGCCGAGTGCGATCACACCGCCCATGCCGTCGCCGAACACCTGCACCTCGATGTGCCGCGCCTGCTCCACGTATTTTTCGATGAAGAGACCCGCGTCCTTGAAGTTGGCCTGCGCCATGCGGCCCACCGAGTCGAAAGCGTCGGTGAGCTCGGTCGCGTTCCACACCAGCCGCATGCCGATGCCGCCACCACCCGCCGTGCTCTTGAGCATCACCGGAAAGCCCACGCGCGTGGCCTCGCTCTGTGCCTGCGCCAGGTCCGTCAACAGGCCCGAGCCCGGCAGCAGCGGCACACCGCGCTGCTCGGCCAGATCGCGCGCCGTGTGCTTGAGGCCAAAGGCGCGCATCTGCTCGGGCGCGGGGCCGATGAAGGCGATGCCCGCGGCCTCGCACGCTTCGGCAAACGCCGGGTTTTCCGACAGGAAACCGTAGCCGGGGTGGATGGCCTGCGCGCCGCAGTCCTGGGCAATCTGCAGGATGCGGTCGGCGCGCAAATAGCTCTCGGCTGCGGGCGCGGGGCCAAGCAAGTAAGCCTCGTCGGCCTCGCGCACATGGCGGGCCTGTGCGTCGGCCTCGGAGTACACGGCCACGCTCTGCACGCCCAGGGTTTTGAGCGTGCGGATGATGCGGCAGGCAATGGCGCCGCGGTTGGCAATCAGGACTTTGGTGAACACAAGAACTCCGGTGCAGGCCGTCCTGCCAGTGCTGAGAAGTCAGTCAGGTCGTCCTGCTGGTTGTTTGATAAAGCCGTTCGCGTGCCGGGGACTCGTTCAGCACACACCGAGGAACCGGCTTTGCCGGGCCTCAGGTGTGGTCCCCCCGTGGGGGGAAGACGCGAAGCGGCGCAGGGGGGACTCACTGTTCATCCCACACGAGGAGCTGGATGGGCGTCGGGTTGTAGGCGTTGCACGGGTTGTTGAGCTGCGGGCAGTTGCTGATCAGCACCCACACATCCATCTCGGCGCGCATTTCCACGTATTTGCCGGGGCCCGACACGCCGTCTTCAAAGCTCAGCGCTCCGTCGGCGGTGACCGGCACGTTCATGAAGAAGTTGATGTTGGGCACGAGGTCGCGTTTGCCCAGGCCCACGTCGGCGTGTTGCAGTGCGATCAGGTAGTTGTCGCGGCAGCTGTGCATGAACTTCTTTTGCAGCGCATAGCGCACCGTGTTGCTCTCGGCCGCGCAGGCGCCGCCCAGCGTGTCGTGGCGGCCGCAGGTATCGGCCACGATGGTGAGCATGGCGCGTCCGTCGTTGCTGCGGATCACGGAGCCCGTGGTGAGGTAGATGCCGCCCTGGCGCTGCATGGTGTTGGTGGCGCTGTAGTGCTCGGCCGGGTCGTGGCGGTTGTAGAACAGCACGTCGGCTGCCTGGTTGCCTTCGAGGTCGACGATGCGCAGCGTCTGCCCGCGCTTCACTTCAAACAGGATGGGCTCGCCGGCTGGGTGGCGCTGGTCCATCACGGCGTGCGCTGGGTCCAGCTGGCTCTCGAGAATGCGGATGTCGGTGGCGGTGGTGGTGTTCATCGTGTGCTCCTCACAGGTACAGCATGTCGGTGTTGTGCAGGGCGCGCGCGTTCTCGGGGCGGAAGGCGCGGCACACATCGTTCGCAGGTGCGGCGCCGCAGCGCCAGGCCAGCAGGCCCACCTTCTTCGGGCTGTAAGCGGGCGCGGTGTCCAGCCCGTGCGGCGCGGTGCTCATGGCCAGGATCACGTCCATGTCGAAGCGCAGTTCCACAAAGTCGCCGGCCTTGGTGTGTTCGGGCACAAAGGCAAAACGGCCCTGCGCGTCCACACCCACCTTGCTGAACAGGTTGACCGGGGCAATCAGGTCGCGCTTGGTCAGGCCGTATTTGCCGATCTCGATCAGCAGGCCGTCTTTGCCTGAGCGGTGCATGGCGTTGCGCGCATGCTCGTAGCGTTTTTCACCGTATTTCTCCAGCATGAGTTCTGCGTCCAGCAGCGCGCCGAACGGGTCGTGCCAGCCCACACTGTCGGCCGTGAAGCTGGCCATGCTGCGGCCCATGTCGCTCATGAGCACGTGGCCTTGTGTGTAGTGCGCCGTGTGCTGCGCCTTCACGCTGTCGGGCATGTTGTAGCGCTCCAGCTTTTCCAGTGCGCTGTAGAGCACCAGGCTCACGTTGGCCCCGGCCTCCAGCGCCACAAAACGCATGGCACTCCCCCGCGGCATGCGCCAGCTCCAGTGGCTGCCGCCGGGCACCACCTCGCTCCACATGGCGCGGGCCGTGTCCACGCCTTCGAGCGCAGCGGCGGGGAAGCGCTGCCACAACGCGGGCGCGTCCACCGGCGCGGCCTGCGGCGGGTTCGGTGGAACCACGGTGAGGGGATCGGCGATGTCTTGTGGGTTCATGGTTGTCTCCTTTGAAATGTCAAACGCCCACGCCCGAGAGGCGTTGCAGCTGTTCCAGATCGGTCTTCATGCCCGAGGTCTCGCGGATGCGCTCCAGGATGTCGCGCTTGAGGCGCACGAAATCGGGCTCGTGCTTCAAGTCCTGCACGCGCTGGTCGCCAAAGGGCACGTCGTACACGGTGTCGATGCGCCCCGGGCGCGGCGCCATCAGCACCACGCGCCCGCCCAGGTACAGCGCTTCTTCCACGTCGTGCGTCACGAAGACGATGGTGGTTTTCTCCAGCTTGTGCACGTAGCGGATCAGGTCGTGCATCACCTCGCGGGTTTGCGCGTCGAGCGCGCCAAAGGGTTCGTCCATCAGCAACACGTCGGGCTTGCCCATGAGCGCACGCGCTATGGCCACGCGCTGCTGCATGCCGCCCGAGAGCTGATTGGGCCAGGCGTTGGCCACGGGCTGCAGGCCCATGAGGCGCAGCAAGGCGTCGGCCCGGCCCGAGGCGGCTTCCACGTCGGCCGAGGTGCGGCCGTCGGTGTGGGCCTTGAGCTGGCGGCAGAACTTGATGTTCTCCATCACCGTCATCCACGGGTACAGGCTGTAGTGCTGGAACACCATGGCGCGGTCGATGCCCGGGCCGTCCACCGCCCGGCCGTCCACCAGCAGGTCCCCCGTGGTTTGCGTTTCCAGCCCGCCAATGGTGCGCAGCAGCGTGGACTTGCCGCAGCCCGATGCACCGACGAAGGTGACGAACTCGTTTTCGGCGATGTCGAGGTTGATGCCTTCCAGCGCGTTGATGGGCGCGCCGTCGAAGCGTTTGCCGAGGCTGCGGATGGCGATCTTGGGCAGGGGGTTGCGGGCAGTGCTCATGAGCGGCCTTTTTGAGTGGATGCCTCGAATGAAGGAACGCCTTTCAGACGTACCGCGGAACTGGCTTTGCCAGGCCGCAGGTGCGGTCCCCCTCCGGCCGAAAGCCAGAGAGGGGGAAGACGCGAAGCGGCGCAGGGGGTGCTCATTTGAGATACAGCCAGGGAAACGCGCGGCGGTGCCCCCAGCGAAACAGCTGGTCGGTGACCAGGCCGATGAGGCCGATGACGATGATCCCGGCGAAGATGGTGTCGGTCTGCAGGAAGCGCTGGGCACGCAAGATGGCATAGCCCAGGCCCGAGTTGGCGGCCACCAGCTCGGCCACCACCAGGTACGTCCACGCCCAGCCCATGGTGATGCGCAAGGTGTCCAGCAGCGCAGGCTTGGCGCTTTGAAAGATCACCTTCTCAATCAGCTCCAGCCGGTTGGCGCCCATGGTCTGCGCCGCCTCCACCTGCGCAGACGGCACGCGGCGCACGTCTTCGGCCACCATCAGCACCATCTGGAAAAAGGTGCCGATGAAGATGATGGCGATCTTGGAGCCCTCGCCAATGCCCACCCACAGCATCACC
>JBBQKZ010000117.1:0-11974 GCA_038327405.1 Burkholderiales bacterium
GGCGCGCAGTTCGCCTACCCAGCCCCACCGCATGCCGACGCGTACGGGGTGCTGTTCGACGGCCCGGCGCTTTTTGAAGCCGGGCATGCCGCCATCCACTTCGACGCGCGATACCTGAGTCTGCCGGTGCGGCGCGATGAAGCCGCCATGAACCAGCTGCTGCAACGTGCCCTGCCGCTGACCGTGCGCTCCTACCGGCGAGACCGCCTGCTGGTGCAGCGCGTGCGCCAGGTGATGGCCAGCCGCCCGCAGGACGCGCACAATGCCTCCGAGCTCTCGGCCCTGCTCAACACCTCACCGCGCACGCTGCACCGCCAGTTGAAAGACGAAGGCGCGTCACTGCAGGGCCTGAAAGACGAGGTGCGCAGGCAGCTCGCCAGCGACCTGCTGCTGCGAACGCAGCGCCCGATCAAGCAGGTGGCCGAGGCGGCGGGTTTTCAGAACGAGAAAAGCTTCATCCGCGCCTTCAAAGGGTGGACGGGACGCTCACCGGGGGACTTCCGGAGCCAGTGAGTCCAGCAGGTCGTGCATGCGGTGGAACACCCGGTGCACGGCCAAGCCTTCAAACGCACGGCCATGGCCCTCGGGGCAATAGCCCCACACGGTGGCGCCCGCCGCCAGCCCGGCTTGCGCGCCGGTGCTGGTGTCTTCGATCACCAGGCAGCCTGCCGGGTCAACGCCCAGGTGTGCCGCAGCGGCCAGATACACGTCGGGCGCGGGCTTGGAGCGCGGTTGGTCGTGGCCGCTGAAGATGCGATCGCCGAAGTAAGGCTGCATGCCCGCCATTTCGATCTGCATCACCACTTTGGGCCGGTCCGCCCCAGAGGCGCAAGCAATGCGCCCTCCCGCGTGCCGGTGCGCGGCCACCACCACATCGAGCGCGCCGTGCACCGGCTGCAGTTCGGCGCGCAGGCGTGCATCGCGCCGGGCGTAAAACGCACGCATCCATTCTTCGGTCAGTGGCCGTCTGGTTTCGGCTTCGATGCGCGCACGTTCGTCACGCACCGCCTTGCCGATGAAGATCTGCATGCACTCTGCCTGGGTGAGTGCCCAGCCACTCTCGTTGAGCACCTCACGCAGTACGCCGTTGGTGATGGGCTCACTGTCCACGAGCACACCGTCGCAATCAAAAAGAATCCCCTCGAACTGCTTCACAACAGGTCTCCATCCACATACAACCAATGCCCGCCATCTCGCACGAAGCGGCTGCGCTCGTGCAGGCGCTGTCCACGGCCTTGCAGCCGGGAGCGGGCGACGAATTCGACCTCGGCGTGCGCGTCGTCGATGGGCCGGTGCCGCTTCACTTCCAGCCCCAGCCACTTCACGCCCACTTCGAAATCGATCGACGTCGGGCGTGTGCTCGCGTGCCAGGTGACCAGCAGGTGCGCCGCATCGCCACGCACAAAGGCGGCATAGCGCGAACGCATGAGCGATTCGGCATCGGGGGCTGGCACACCGGTGCCCAGGTAACGGCCGCAGCAGGCGCCAAAGGCGGCCACGCGTCCACAGGAACACGGGTCTCTCATCCGGCCTTCTTTGCCTTGCGCTGCTCCAGCGTCTCCACGGGTGCGCCAAGCTTCACCCAGTCGGTGAAGCCCCCGTCGATGTGGGCCACGTTGGTCATGCCCATGTCCTGCAGGGCCTTGGTGGCCAGCGCGCTGCGCCAGCCGGCACCGCAATAGAGCACGAATTCCTTGTTCTCGTCGGCGAACACGGGCTTGAAGTAGGGGGAGGCCGGATCGACCCAGAACTCGAGCATGCCGCGCGGCGCATGCAGCGCGCCTACTGCAACACCTTCACGCTCCAGCTCGCGGATGTCGCGGATGTCCACCAGTTGCAGGCGAGGATCGCCTGCGGCCAGCCGGGCCTGGATGTTGGCCACGCTGTGGGTGGTGATCTGTGCGGTGGCTTCGGCCACGAGCGCCTGGGAGCCTTTGGTGATGGGCATGGGTGTCTCCGGTGAATACCGAATTATCGATGCCCTCGCGGCTTCAGGGCTGCGCAGGGCGGGTGTTCCAATGGAGGTCTTGACCTGGAGAAAACCTGCATGACCTCACTCGATCATTTCCCCATCACCCGCAAGTGGCCCGCTCAGCATCCCGAACGGCTGCAGCTGTATTCGCTGCCCACGCCCAACGGCGTGAAGGTGTCGATCATGCTGGAGGAAACCGGCCTGCCCTACGAGCCGCATCTGGTGAGCTTCGAGACCAACGACCAGATGTCGCCCGCCTTTCTCTCGCTCAACCCGAACAACAAGATCCCGGCCATCCTCGATCCCGACGGCCCCGGAGGGACGCCGTTGGCGCTGTTCGAGTCGGGCGCCATCCTGGTCTATCTGGCCGAGAAAACCGGGCAATTCCTGCCGACAGATCCTGCCGGGCGCTACGAGACCCTGCAGTGGCTGATGTTCCAGATGGGAGGCGTGGGCCCCATGCTGGGCCAGCTCGGCTTCTTTCACAAGTTTGCCGGCAAGGACTTTGAAGACAAGCGCCCGCGCGACCGATACGCCGCCGAGACGAAGCGCCTGCTCGGCGTGCTGAACCAGCGCATGACCGGGCGCGACTGGATCATGGGCGAGAACTACTCCATTGCCGACATCGCCGTCTGGCCGTGGGTGCGAAACCTGGTGGGCTTTTACGACGCGGGCGATCTGGTGAGCTTCGGAGACTTTGCCGAGCTGCCTCGTGTGCTGGCGGCGTTCGAGCAGCGGCCTGCAGTGCAGCGCGGACTGACCATCCCGGCCCGCAGTTGAACCGGGAAGCCTACTTCTTCCAGAAGTGCCCAGTGAACAAAACCAAGACGGTCAGCAATTCAAGCCTGCCCAGCAGCATCGCAAACGTCAGCACCCAGATCTGAAAGTCGTTGAGCACGCCGAAGTTGCTGGACGGCCCCACCAGGCCCAGGCCGGGGCCGATGTTGTTGACCGTGGCCACGACCGCTGAAAACGAGGTCACGATGTCCAGCCCGGTGAACAGCAGCAACATGGTCAGCCCCATGGTGGCCGCGCCATAGATGAGCATGTAGCCGAGCACGGCGGTCATGACCGAGGCCGGCATGATGGCGCCGCCCAACGTGACGGGGTTGACCACTCGCGGGTGCACGATGCGCACCAGCTCGCGCCGCGCCTGCTTGATCAGCAGCACCATGCGCACCAGCTTGATGCCACCACCGGTGGAACCGGCGCAGGACACAAAACACCCCAGGAACATGAGCAGCACCGGCGCGAACACTGGCCACTGCGCGTAGTCGGTGGATGCATAACCGGTGGTGGTGGCCACCGACACCACATGAAAGGCGCTGGTGCGCAGGGCCTCGGGCAGGTCATCGACCACGCCGTGCACCGTCAACAGGATGGCCACGAGCAGCACGGACACCACCAGCACGCTCACATAGGTGCGGATCTCGCGGTCACGGGTGAGCGGGCGCAGGGAGCGCTGACGCAAAACGATGAAATAGCGCATGAAGCTCACACCAGCCAGCACCATGAACACGGTGGCCACGGCCTCGATCTTGGGGGAATCCCAATAGCCGAAGCTGGCGTCGTGGGACGAAAAACCCCCCAGGCCCATGGTGGTGCACATGTGCATGAAGGCGTCGGCCCAGCTCATCCCGGCCCAGCGGTAGGCCAGCATGCAGGCCACCGAGAACATCACGTACACGCCC
Organism: Burkholderiales bacterium; assembly: GCA_038327405.1. Classification (GTDB taxonomy): domain Bacteria; phylum Pseudomonadota; class Gammaproteobacteria; order Burkholderiales; family Burkholderiaceae_C; genus Hydrogenophaga. The sequence goes on from JBBQKZ010000117.1 coordinate 3,664, forward strand.
CACAGGCCGCGCGCGGTTTCGGAAATGCGCGGGGTGAACTTGGTGTCCTTCATCGGCCCTGGTGTTTCGGCGCGGTAGAGCTGCACACCGCCCAGGCCCAGCAACGGCAGCACCGCCACCACCAGCAGCATGATGCCCAGCCCTCCCAGCAACTGCAAAAAGCAGCGCCAGACGTTCACCGACACCGGCAAGGTATCCAGGCCGGACAGCGCAGTCGAACCGGTGGCGGTGAGCGCGCTCATGGCTTCAAAGTACGCCTTGGTCCAGCTGATGTCGGGCACGGTGAACATGAGCGGCGCCGCCGCAAACGCGGGCAGCAGCGTCCACACCATGTTGACCAGCAAAAAACCGTCCTTGGCCTGCAGTTCACGGCGATACCGGTGGGTGCTGCGCCACAGCACCAGACCACAGACGGTGGTGAAGGCAAAGCCGTAGGCCCACACCAGCGCGTGGTGCTGCGCGTCCAGAAACCAGGCCCAGGCCAGCGGAACGAGGAAGGCGGGCGCGAATGCCAGCAGGATGCGCGAAAACACCGAGAGAACGGGCAGCAGGGTGAACAGCATGCAGGCAGTCTATTTGCGCCAGAAGCCGGGGGTGAACAGCACCAGGAAAGACAGCATTTCCAGCCGGCCCAGCAGCATGGCCAAGGTGCACACCCAGGTCTGGAAGTCGGTCAAGCCCTGGAAGTTGCCCGCCGGCCCCACCTCGTTGAGACCAGGGCCCATGTTGTTCACGCTGGCCACCACCGCCGAAAACGCGGTATCGAACGGCAGGTCGGAGAGCAGCAACAGCATGGTCAACCCGATGATCGTGCCGCCGTACACCAACATGAAGCCCAGCACCGACAGCAGCGTGCCGGTTTGCACCACATGCCCACCCAGGTGCACCGGGTACACCGCGCGTGGGTGGATGATGCGCGACATCTCCCTCTTCGCCTGCTTGAGCAGGATCAGCACCCGTGCCATCTTGATGCCGGCGCCGGTGGAGCCCGCACTGGTGGCCACGCCCGACAACATGATCATGAACAGCGGCGCAAACACCGGCCAGGTGGTGTAGTCCACCGTCGAATAGCCGGTGGTCGAACCGATGGAGACCACGTTGAACAGGGCCACCCGCAAGGTCTCCAGGGGATCGGTCATGGTGCCCTTGGCCAGCAGCAGCCCGGCGACGAACACGCTGGCGCCCAACAACAAGCCCGTGGAGCCGCGCCATTCCGCGTCGCGCCAGATGCGCCCGGGTTGGCGCTTGGCCATGGCCACGAAATAGAGCGCAAAGTTGCAGCTGGCCACCAGCATGAAAAAGATCGCCACCCACTCCAGCGCGGGTGACTGGAAGAAGCCGAAGCTGCTGTCGTGCGTCGACAGTCCGCCCAGACTCATGGTGGTGAACATGTGGGCCCAGGCGTCCAGCGCGGACATACCCCCCAGCCAATACGCCAGCACGCACGCCGCCGACAACAGGCAGTACACGGTCCACAGTCCTTTGGCGGTTTCGGTGATGCGCGGGGTGAGCTTGGCGTCCTTCATGGGCCCGGTGGCCTCGGCTCTGAACAGCTGGCTGCCGCCCACACCCAGCATGGGCAGAATCGCCACCGCGAGCACCAGGATGCCCATGCCGCCGAGCCACTGCAGGAAACAGCGCCAGAGGTTGATGGAGCCGGGCAAGGCGTCCAGCCCGGTGATCACGGTAGCCCCGGTGGTGGTCAGGCCCGACATGGCCTCGAAGTAGGCGTCGGTCACGCTGATGGGGCTGGCCGTCTGGCCGAAGTACAGCAGCAGCGGCAGGCTGGCAAACAGCGGCAGCAGGGTCCAGACCAACCCCACGAGCAGGATGCCGTCGCGCGTCTGCAGCTCCACCTTGCGGCCCACCTTGATCACGGCGCTGCGCAGGAGCAGGCCCGCCAGAAACGTGACGGCCACGGCCGGCAGGTAGGAGGCCTGGGCACCGTCCTGCGACCACCAGGACACCAGCCAGGGAACCAGCAGGGTGAGTGAAAACACCATCACGATGGCACCCAGCACCGGGAAGATACGCAACAGCGGCATGGAGACAGGTCCTGGCGTCAACCGAAGAAGGTGGCGCCGACCTGGAACAGCTTTTCGACCTCGCGCACCAGGCGCTTGTTCGGAATGAACATGATGATGTGGTCATCGGCCTCGATGACGATGTCGTGGTGCGGCATGAGCACCTCCGACTTGCTGCCTTCACCACGCACGATGGCGCCGATGCGCACACCCTTGGGCAGCTTGAGCTCCTCGACCTTGCGTCCCACCAGCTTGCTGGTCTTCACATCACCGCGCGCAATGCCTTCGAGCGCTTCGGCCGCGCCGCGCCGCAGGCTGTGCACGGCGGCCACGTCGCCGCGCCGCAAGTGGGTGAGCAGTTCGCCGATGACGGTTTGCGACGGCGAGATCGCAATGTCGATGGTGCTGCCTTGCATCATGTCGGCGTAGGCCCGGCGGTTGATCAGGGCCATGACGCGGTTCGCACCCATGCGCTTGGCCAGCATGGCCGACATGATGTTGTCCTCGTCGTCGCTGGTGAGCGCGAGAAACATGTCCATCTCGCCCACGCTTTCCTCCAGCAGCAGGTCTTCGTCGGATCCATCCCCGTTGAGGATGAGCATGCTCGACGGCAGCTGGCTGGCCAGGTACTCGCAGCGTCCCTTGTAGCGCTCGATGATCTTCACCTGGCATTGGCCCTGCAGCGAACGCGCCAGTCGAAGCCCGACCTTGCCGCCGCCGGCGATCATGATGCGTTTGACCGGTTCGTCGATGTTGTGGATGGCGCCCAGCACATAGCGGATCTTGCGCGTGTCGGCCAACACGAAGACTTCGTCGCCGGCCAGGATGCGCGTGGTCTTGGTGGCCTCCATCTCGGTGTCGAGCCGGTAGAGGGCCACCACGCGCATCTCGGCATGGGGAAAGCGTTCGCGGAACTCACCGATGGTGTGGCCCACCAGCGAGCCCCCGTGCGTGGCGCGGATCGCAATCAGGCTGGCACGGCCGTCAGCGAACTCGAGCACCTGCAGCGCTTCGGGGTAGCTGATGAGCTGGTGCAGGTAACGCATGACCGACTCTTCCGGGCAGATCACGTGGTCCACCGCAAAGCCGTTCTTGCCCAGAAGCTCGTCGCCTTCAATGAACTCGGGTGAGCGCAGGCGGGCGATGGTGCTGGGCACGTTGAAGATGTCGTGCGCCACCTTGCAGACCACGAGATTGGTTTCATCGTTGGCGGCGCAGGCGATCACCATGTCGGCGTCCTTGGCGCCCGCCTCACGCAATACCGAGGGCTGGATGCCGTTGCCCACCACCCCACGCAGGTCGATCCGCTCTTCCAGGCTGCGGAGCCGGGCGGGGTCCATGTCGATGACGGTGATGTCGTTCTGTTCGGAGACAAGGCTCTCGGCAACGCTTTCGCCGACTCGGCCGGCGCCCAGGATGATGATGTTCATGGTGTCGCGATCATACGAGGGGATGTGGAGGCTGCCTTGTGCTTTTTGGCATGGACCTCGCGGGCTCTCGGCTCACACACAGACCGAGTGCCAACAAGGTCATCGGCGGCCACGGGGCACGGCGCAGCGAAATAAAGGAGGAGGGGCCAAAGGCCCCGGGGGACATTCGCGGAGCCGTGCGCCGTGGTCGCCGATGACCGGAGCAGCCGGAGAAAACCCAAGACCTCAGGCCAAAGCCCGCTGAATGATGATCTTCTGAATGTCCGACGTGCCTTCATAGATCTGGCACACCCGCACATCGCGGTAAATGCGCTCCACCGGAAAGTCGCTCACATAGCCGTACCCACCAAACACCTGGATGGCCGCCGTGCACACGGCCTCGGCCATTTCGCTGGCAAACAGCTTGGCCATGGCCGCTTCCTTCAAACACGGCTGACCCGCGTCGCGCAAAGCCGCTGCGTGGTGCGTGAGCGCTCGCGCCGCTTCGATCTGTGTCGCCATGTCGGCCAGACGAAAACCCACCGCCTGGTGGTTGAAGATCGGCTGCCCAAAGCTCTCGCGGTCCTTGGAATAGGCCAGTGCACAGTCGAACGCACTGCGCGCCATGCCGATGCTTTGCGCCGCGATGCCGATGCGCCCACCTTCGAGCGCCGAGAGAGCGATCTTGTAGCCCTCCCCCTCGGCGCCGATCAGGTTCTCGGCCGGAATGCGGCAGTTGTCGAAATTGATCTGCGCCGTGTCGCTGCTGTGCTGGCCGAGCTTGTCTTCCAGCCGCGCGACCACATAACCCGGCGTGCTGGTGGGCACCACAAATGCGCTCATGCCCTTTTTGCCTGCGCCCTTGTCGGTCACCGCAATCACGATCGCCAGGTGCCCGTTCTTCCCGCTGGTGATGAACTGCTTGACGCCGTTGAGCACGTACTCATCGCCCTCTTTGCTGGCCGTGGTGCGCAGCGCCGAGGCGTCCGACCCCACGTGCGGCTCGGTCAGGCAGAACACGCCGAGCATCTGGCCAGCGGCCAAAGGACGCAGCCACTGTTCCTGCTGAGCCGCGCTGCCGTAGCGCATCAGGATCGCATTGACCGGGCAGTTGGTGACCGAGATCGCGGTGCTGGTGCCGCCGTCACCGGCCGCAATTTCTTCCAGCACCACGGCCAGGGTCAGGTAGTCCAGGCCCGCGCCGCCCAGCGCCTCGGGCACACAGATGCCGTAGGCGCCGAGATCGGCCAGGCCCTTGTGCACGTCTTTCGGGAAGTGGTGTTCCTTGTCCCACTTCGCCGCGTGCGGCCAGAGCTGCTCCTGGGCAAAGCTGCGCACCGCGTCGCGGATCATGAGTTGGTCTTGGTTCAGCATGGCCAGGTCGGGTCCGGGTTACAGCAGTTCAATCGCCATGGCGGTCGCTTCACCGCCACCAATGCACAAGGTCGCCACGCCCTTCTTGCCGCCGCGCGCCTGCAGCGCGTGCAGCAACGTGACGAGAATGCGCGCGCCGCTGGCGCCGATGGGGTGGCCCAGCGCGCAGGCGCCACCGTTGACGTTGACCTTCTCGTGCGGAATGCTCAGCTCGGTCATGAGCGCCATGGGTACCACGGCAAAGGCTTCGTTGATTTCCCAGAGATCCACGTCCGCCACGCTCCAGCCGGTTTTGGCCAGCAGCTTCTGCGTGGCGCCCACCGGGGCGGTGGCAAACCAGTTGGGTTCCTGCGCATGGGTGGCGTGGGCCACGATGCGCGCCAGCGGTTTCAGGCCCTGGGCCTTCGCGGTGGACTCGCGCATGAGCACCAGCGCGGCAGCGCCATCGTTGATGGACGAGCTCGACGCGGCGGTGATGGTGCCGTCTTTCTTGAACGCGGGCTTGAGGCTGGTGACCTTGTCGAGCTTGACCTTGCCCGGGCCTTCGTCGGTGGACACCACACGTTCACCACTGCGGTCCTTCACCGTCACGGGCGTGATCTCGGCGGCAAAGGCGCCGCTCTCGGTGGCCGCCTTCGCGCGCGTGACCGACGCAATGGCAAAGGCGTCCTGCTGCTCGCGTGTGAAGCTGTATTTGGCGGCGCAGTCTTCGCCGAACGTACCCATGGAACGGCCGGCCTCGTAGGCGTCTTCCAGGCCGTCGAGCATCATGTGGTCGAAGATCTTGTCGTGGCCCATGCGGTAACCGCCCCGGCCTTTCTGCAGCAGGTAGGGCGCGTTGGTCATGCTCTCCATGCCGCCCGACACCATCACGGCGGCGCTGCCGGCCACGAGCATGTCGTGCGCCAGCATGGTGGCCTTCATGCCCGAGCCGCACATCTTGGACAGCGTCACGGCGCCGGCCGACTTCGGCAGCCCGCCCTTGAACGCGGCTTGGCGTGCCGGCGCCTGGCCCTGGCCGGCCATCAGGCAATTGCCGAACAGCACCTCGTCCACCTGCTCCGGCTTCACGCCGCTGCGCTCAACGGCGGCCTTGATGGCGGCGCCGCCGAGGTCGTGGGCGGAGAGGCTGGCAAAGTCGCTCTGGAACGAGCCCATCGGGGTGCGGGCGGCACCGACGATGACGATGGCGTCTTGGGACATGGTGAAACTCCTTGAAAAGGTGGGACAGGTTCAGGCGAGTGCGTGCGACAGGAAACGCCGCTCGCTCTCGTAGGGAAAAACATCGAACACGTGACCGGCAGCAATGCGCTCCTTGTGCGACTGCCAGAAGGCGGCATCGAGCAGGTCGGCGTGGTGCTTCATGAACACCGCGCGAACCACCGGATTGCCGAGCAGGAAGGGACCAAAGGTTTCGGGGAACACGTCGTGCTTGTGCACCGTGTACCAGACCTCGCCGGACATCTCGTCTTCTTCGTTGCGCGGCTGGGGCACACGGCGGAAATTGCAGTCGGTGATGTACTCGATCTCGTCGTAGTCATAGAACACCACCTTGCCGTGCCGCGTGATGCCGAAGTTCTTCCACAGCATGTCGCCGGGGAAGATGTTGGCGGCCACGAGGTCCTTGATGGCGTTGCCGTACTCGACCACGGCGCGCTCCAGCTGTGCCGTGGCTGCGGGATCTGCGGCATGGGCCTGAAGCGCATCGAACGCTTCTTGCAGGTAAATGTTGAGAGGAATCATGCGCCGCTCGATGTAGCAGTGCTTGAGCACCACTTCGGTCGTTCCATCGCCATCGCGGTCGCTGATCTCCAGCTGGCTGGGCGCGAACTTCTGGATCTCGGCGATGAGCTCATCGGTGAAGCGGTCGCGCGGAAAACCCACCTCGGAGAACTCCAGCGTATCGGCCATGCGGCCCACACGGTCGTGCTGTTTGACCAGCAGGTACTTGTTGCGGATCTGCTCGCGAGAAGTGTCCTTCTGCGGCGGGTAGAAGTCCTTGATGACTTTGAACACGAACGGGAAACTGGGCAGATCAAACACCAGCATCACCATGCCCTTGATGCCGGGCGCGATGCGGAACTTGTCGGTGCTGTGCCGCATGTGGAAGAGGAAGTCGCGGTAGAACAGCGTCTTGCCCTGCTTGGCCAGACCGAGCGCGTTGTAGAACTCGGCACGCGGCTTGCGCGGCATCATGCTGCGCAGGAACTGCACGTAGGCGCTCGGTATCTCCATGTCGACCATGAAGTAGGCACGCGCAAAGCTGAACAGGATCAGCAGGTCATCTTCGCCGAAGAGCGCAGCGTCCACCACCAGCTTGCCGTCGGTGTTGTGCAGGATCGGCAGGGCAAACGGCACCTCCTGAAAGCCGTTGATGATCTTGCCCACCACGTAGGCGCCCTTGTTGCGGAAGAACAGGCCCGAGAGCACCTGGAACTGGAAGTTGGCGCGCAGCTTCACGTGGTCGAAGTGCCGCTTCATGGCGTTCAGCACCAGCGCGGCGTCGCGCTGCAGATCTTCGAACGGCACACGCAGGTCGAAGTCCTGCAGCAGGCGCAGCGCCTCGGCCTGCATGGTCTCGGCCGTGGGGTAGTAGCAGCGGTAGGTGGGCTTCGCGCTCGGCTCTTCGTTCTCGATGTACTCGGTGGACACCGCCGGCCGCACAAAGATGAAGTCGTTCTGGAAATACGCGCGCTGCAGGATCTTGGTCGTGACCGAGTTGAAGAAGGTCTCGGCCAACTCGGGCTGGTGGTGGTTCACCAACAGCCCGATGTAGTGCAGCTTGACCTGCTCCCACACATCCATGGGCTGTTCATCGGCGCCGAATTCCTTCATGAGCCGCATCACGCATTCCTTGACCCGCAGATCGTAGAACTCGATGCGCTCGCGCTGGGCACGCTGCTGGCCGCGCCAGTCGCGGGTTTCGAAACGGTGTTTGGCGCGCGCCGACTCGGTGCGGAACAGCCGGTAGTGCCGGTTGAAACCGTCCATCATGGCCTTGGCGATGGCGTAGGCCAGGGTCGAGTCAAGTCGCTGGGGGAACATGGCGCGCCGCGTTGGGTGAAGGTGCAGCGATGATACGAAGAGCGAAACCTGCACGGCTCACACGCGTGCCCGGCTGGCCACCTCCGCCACGGCGCAGCGGTAGGTGTCGTCCAGCACATCGGTGCCGCGCACGACCATGTGCAGGTCTTGCAGCAGACCGTCGCGCAGGCCGTAGACCCAGCCGTGCAGCGTCAGCGGCTGGCCGCGCTGCCACGCGTCCTGCACCACGGTGGTTTCGGCGACGTGCATCACCTGCTCGATCACGTTGAGTTCGCACAGTGCATCCAGCCGGTGGTGCGCGGCCAGATCGCCGAGCAGCCCGGCGTGTCGGTCGCGCACATCCTTGATGTGGCGCAGCCAGTTGTCGGCCAGCCCCACGCGCACATCATTCAGCGCCGCCTGCACGCCACCGCAGCCGTAGTGGCCCACCACCATCAGGTGCTCGACCTTGAGCATGTC
>JBBQKZ010000118.1:0-11907 GCA_038327405.1 Burkholderiales bacterium
GACGCCGCGCAGGTTGACCACGCCCTTGATGAACGAAGGTGCGTTGGCGATGCGGGTGGGCTCTTCGTACGAGCGGATCTCCTGGACACGCAGGATGTCGATGCCGTACTCTTCGCCGCCAAGACGAAACGTCAGAAATTCGGCGCTGGCCTTTTGGGCGGCCGCTGCGCGGGCGCTGTCGTGGCGGGCGATGTGGCTGGCTTCGTTGCGCATGTCCATGGGATGGGTCCTCGGTTTTTCAGGTTGGTCCATGGAATATCGGCCAGCCGGGCGCGGGCTGAAGTCGGAAAAAAGCGGACAAAGCCTGTCCATTCCCGCCGCTTGTTGCTTGACGCAGTACTAAAGTGCACATGGCAAGTCCGCATGCCTGGTCGTGGGTGTTCAGTCCCGCTCGCGTCGCCAGCGATCCGCGGTGTCTGCTAAGTTGCACGCATGCCCACCCACCAACCCGCCCCGAAGCATCTGTTGCCCACACCGCAGATCAACAGCAACCACCCCGCCATCGTCTCGTTTGCCCGGACACATGCGCAAGGCACGGACGATCGGGAAAAGGCGGTGGCGCTCTACCTCGCGGTGCGCGACCAGGTGCGCTACGACCCCTACCGCATCGACCTGTCCGACCACGGCATGACCGCCAGCACGGTGTTGACTCAAGGCTTCGGCTGGTGCGTGCCCAAGGCGGTGTTGCTGGCGGCCGTTGCACGCGCGGCGGGCATCCCCGCGCGGCTGGGGTTTGCCGATGTGAAGAACCACCTGTCCACCGAGAAGCTGCGCCAGACCATGAAAACCGACGTCTTCGCGTGGCACGGCTACACCGAGCTGTGGATCGACGGTGCCTGGCGCAAGGCCACACCGGCATTCAACATCGGGCTGTGCGACAAGTTCGGCCTGCTGCCATTGGAGTTCGACGGCGTGCACGATTCGCTGTACCACGCGTTCGACCGCGCGGGCCGCCAGCACATGGAGTACGTGAACGATCACGGCGCCTTCGACGACTTGCCGCTGGCGCAGATCCGGGCCGTGTTTGCCGAGGTCTACCCGTCGATCACCGCGGGCCAGCGGATCGAGGGCGACTTTGCGGCGGATGCGGCGCGCGAGGCGGGCCGCAGCTGAGCGGACTCAGGTCGTGAAGCGAAAGACCGCCGTGCTGGCCATGAGGTTGGGCCAGCGGTGCACTTCTTCGCCCTCATGCAAGCCGAAACTCCTCTCGATGGTCAGGCCGTTGCGACGCGCCAGCACCTCGAAGTCGGCGTGCGTGCCGACGCGGATGTTGGGTGTGTCGTACCACTGGTAGGGCAGGCGCTTGGTCACGGGCATGCGGCCCTGCACCACCGCCAGCCGGTTGGGCCAGTGGGCAAAGTTGGGGAACGCCACCACGCCGATGCGCCCCACCCGCGCGGTCTCGCGCAACATGGTCTCGGCGTTGCGCAGGTGTTGCAGCGTGTCGATCTGCAGCACCACGTCGAAAGCGTTGTCGCCAAAGGTGCTCAGCCCGTCTTCCAGGTTGAGCTGCAGCACGTTCACACCCCGGCGCACGCAGGCCAGCACCTTGGCGTCGTCGATCTCCACGCCGTAGCCACTGCAGGCGCGCGTGGCCTGCAGGTGGGCCAGCATGGCGCCGTCGCCGCAGCCCAGGTCAAGCACGCGCGAGCCGGGTGGCACCAGCCGCGCAATGGATTCCATGATGGCCTGCTCGCTCATGCCGGCACTCCTGCGATGGTCTGTTCAAAGTAAGCCCGGACCGCGTTGAGGTAGCGAGGGTCGTCGAGCAAGAAGGCGTCGTGCCCATGCGGCGCATCGATCTCGGCGTAGCTCACATCCCGCCGGTTTTCCAGCAAGGCCTTGACGATCTCGCGGCTGCGTTTGGGCGAGAACCGCCAGTCGGTGGTGAAACTCACCAGCAAAAATTTGGCCTGGGCCTTCGCCAGCGCGGCACTCAGGTTGCCACCGTGCTCGCGCGCCGGATCGAAGTAGTCCAGCGCACGGGTGATGAGCAGGTAGGTGTTCGCGTCGAAGTACTCGCTGAACTTGTCGCCCTGGTAGCGCAGGTAACTCTCGATCTGGAACTCGACGTCCTGCGTGGTGTAGCGGTAGGCCAGCTCGGCCGCCGCAGTCGGGTCGGCATCGTTGCTCGAACGCAGGCTGCGTCCGAATTTTTCGTTCATCACGTCGTCGCTCAAGTACGTGATGTGCCCGATCATGCGGGCGATGCGCAGGCCGCGTCGGGGCAGGGTGCCCTCACGCAGGTAGTGGCCGCCGTGGAAATCGGGGTCGGTCACGATGGCGCGGCGCGCCACCTCGTTGAAAGCAATGTTCTCGGCCGTGAGGTTGGGTGCGCTGGCCACCACCACCGCGTGCCGAACACGGTCCGGGTACTGAAGCGTCCAGGCCAGCGTCTGCATGCCGCCCAGACTACCTCCCATGACGGCGGCCAGGGTCTGTATGCCCATGGCGTCCAACAGCCGGGCCTGTGCGTCCACCCAGTCTTCGACCGTGACCACCGGGAAGTCCGCCCCCCAGGGAGCTCCAGTGCCTGGGTTGGTGTGGGTCGGTCCGGTGGAGCCGAAGCACGAGCCCAGGTTGTTCACGCCGATCACGAAAAAGCGGTCGGTGTCCACCGGCTTGCCGGGGCCGATCATGTTGTCCCACCAGCCTTCGCTGCGTGGAATCGGCTTGCCGTGTTCGTCGGCATGCCGGCCCGCCACGTGGTGCGAGGCGTTGAGCGCGTGGCAGATGAGCACCGCGTTGGAACGCCCGGCATTGAGCGTGCCGTAGGTCTCCACCACCAGCTCGTAGGCGGGCAGGCTGGCGCCGCTGCGCAGCGGCAGCGGTTCGGTGAATCGGAACGTTTGGGGCGTGACGATCAAGCTGGTGTCCTGTGGGCGGCGCGCGCCCGAAAAAAATCCCGGTACCGCAAAGAGCGAGACCGGGACGCTGGACCGAGAGTCTCTTCTTTAGCGGCATTTTTAAAGCGCCCGCAATTCGGAACAAATCGGCGCTATGGGCAAGCATTATAAATTGAAGCGCCGGATCCTGACGCTTCCCACACATCCACCAGCCTTGTCGGAACGCTTCGGATTCGATACTTGCGCGGCGCGCGAAGCGGCCCTGCGCCGAGCGCCTGGCCATGCGGGTTCTGGCCTCCGGGGCCGCAGGCGCTCCCGCCGTGACCTGGGCCGGCCTGGCGAGCGACACCGTGAGCATGCCCACGGTGTTGTAAACCCGCGTCGAGGTCAAAGGGGGCTCGACGGTCCTGAAAAATAGTTACTGTTTGCGCGGCTCTGCGCGCATAATCGCGTGGCGAGCGCCCAAGGCGCTCGTTCTGACAAGTGATCGGTCGGTTTCGCGTGCTACAGGTTTTTGTGTGCTAACGGGGCTCCATCGCTATTTTTATCAGTGTTATTAGGAGTCCCGACCATGGGCAACAAACTGTACGTAGGCAACCTGCCATACACCGTCCGCGACGAAGACCTGCAACAAGCGTTCAGCGCTTACGGTTCTGTCAACAGCGCCAAAGTCATGATGGAACGCGATACCGGTCGCTCCAAAGGTTTTGGCTTTGTCGAAATGGGCAACGATGCCGAAGCGCAAGCCGCTGTTGAAGGCATGAACGGTCAATCCCTGGGCGGTCGCAGCCTGGTGGTGAACGAAGCCCGTCCGATGGAGGCACGTCCTCCCCGCACCGGTGGTGGCGGCTTCGGCGGTGGCCGCAGCGGTGGTGGCGGCTACGGTGGTGGTGGCGGCGGTGGCGGCAGCGATGGCGGGTTCCGCAGCCCCTACGGTGGTGGTGGCGGTGGCGGTGGCCGCCGTGAAGGTGGCGGCGGCGGCGGTGGCCGTGGCGGCTATTGATCGACCCTTCCGATCAGCTTGATTCAGCGGGTCTCCGGACTCGCTGACCAGCAAAGAAAAAACCCCTGCGGCTTGGCCACCAGGGGTTTTTTCATGGGCGCTCGCAAACGCAAATCCTCAGTTGGGTTTGCCCTCACCCTGCCTGTGCTTGCGCGCCCGACCCGACAAGGCACGGTCGAACACCACATTGGGCAGCAGGCGCAACAACTTGGCCACCAGGCCCATCTGCCAGGGAATCACACGGTAGCTCACACCGGCCACGATGGCGTCGAAAGCGCGGTCGGCGAAGGTCTCGGCGCTGAGCAGGAACGGCATGGCGTAGCGGTTCTCACGCGTCAGTGGCGTGTCCACATAACCCGGCAACAAGGTAACGACCGAAACGCCGCTGCCGCCCAGTTCGCCGCGCAGGCTTTCGCAGTACGCCACCACCGCAGCCTTGCTGGCGCAATAGGCGCCATGTCCGGGCAAGCCCCGGATGGCTGCCACGCTGGCAATGCCCACCAGTGCACCGCTGCCGCGGCGCGCCATGGCTCCCGCGAACGGGTGGAAAGTGGCCGCCATGCCGGTGTTGTTGAGTGCAAAGGTGCGCGCCATCACGTCCAGGTCTTCGCGCTCGGTGGTGTCCATGCCGATGCTCACGCCGGCGTTGGCGATCACCACGTCGGGCAGGCCTTGGGCATCCAGGCAGGCCTGCCCGGCAGCCACGATGCTGTCGATGAGGGACACATCGGCGCCGTACACCCGGCAGCGGCCTGCATCCCACCCCTGGGCGTCGGCAAAGGCCTGCATCTCTGCAGTGCGCCGGGCCACCAGGGCCAGACGGTAACCGCTGCGGGCAAACCGCAGCGCCAGCGCCTGTCCGATGCCGCTGGAGGCCCCCGTGATGAAGGCCAGAGGCGCTGTGTCCTGGATGGAAGTCGAGGTCATGCTGTGTCGGGGTTCATCGGGGAACGAGCTGGACCTTGACCCGTCCCTTGAAATCGGCCACGCCGACATCACCGCGGTAGTCGAGTGAGTCGGCGACCAGCCGGTCCGTGCCCCGCAGCAAGGTCACGGGCTGGTCTGAGACCACCCGTTCAGGATCAACAAACACCTTCAGGTACTCGCCCCGGAATTCAAGGCGAGGCAGCACGGCTCCGGAGGCAGCCACGCCACCTTCACGCACCACCACAGCGTCGCCCTGGAGGATGAACTGGCTGTTGTCGGCGTTGGTCGTGACCAAGCGCGCACTGGCGACCGTGGGTCGCCCATCGACGCCCACGTTGCGGATGCGGGCGTTGTCGATTTCGATGCGGTCGTCGTCGGGGTGGTGGCGCGCTTCATCGCCCAGCACCTCGGACTTGAGCGAGCCGTCGGCGTCGAAGGCCTTGACCGAAAACCCGCGCATGAAGTAGTCGGGTTCGCTGCTCACTGGACGTGCTTCCTGGGCCGCCTCGGGGGCGGGCGTGGCGCGCAGCAGCCAGTAAGACGCCAGCGCCAGCAACCCCATGAGCAGTACCGGCAGGTAGATGGAGATGCGATCCAGCAGCTTGGGCTTGCGCTTGGGCGGCCGTGCCGCTGGCTCGGTCAGATCGACCGTGTCCAGAAAGTCCAGCGGATCGGATGGGCTCATCGGGCCGCCGCTTCCAGCTCGCGGGCGTACACGCCGCTGGCCACGAGCAGCAGGTCGCACAGGTCGCGCACGGCACCGGCGCCCGGCAGCCGGGTGGTGACATGGTGGGCCACCGCGAGCACCTCGGCGTGGGCGGTGGAGGGTGCACAGGCCAGGGCAGCGCGGCGCAGCATGGGCAGATCAGGCCAGTCGTCACCCATGGCGGCGGCACACGACCAATCGAGCCCCAGCCCGGCCAGGATCTCTTCAGCCGCGGGGCATTTGTCTTCGGTGCCGAAGCGCGCTTGCACCACACCCAGTGCCTTCAGGCGCGCGCGCAGCGCGGGCGAGTCACGGCCGGTGACCACCGCAGGGGTGATGCCGGCGCGCTGCAGCAGCTTGATGCCGTGGCCGTCCAGGGTGTGAAAGCGCTTGAGCGTTTCACCCGACTCGCTGAAGTACAGGCCACCGTCGGTGAGCACACCGTCCACATCGAAGAACACCACGCGGATGCCCTGAGCCAGCAGCAACAGTTCGGGTGCGAAATGAAGAACCGGGCGCAGGGCAGGCAAGGCGTTCATTCAGATGACTTTCGAACGCATCAGGTCGTTGGCGTTGAGCGCCCCCGAGAGTCGGTTGTCGCCGTCGACCACCAGCACACTGGTGATGCGGTTGGCCTCCATGAGGCCGGCTGCTTCGACCGCGAGCGCATCCGCGCGCACGGTGCGTGGGTCGGGGTGCATCACATCGACGGCGCGCAGGGTGCGCAGGTCGGCGCTGCTGCCGGTCTTCTCGATCAGGCGCCGCAGATCGCCGTCGGTGAAGATGCCCAGCACGCGGTCGTCGGCATCGACCACCGCGCTCATGCCCAGGCCCTTGGCGCTGATCACCGCCATGACATCCATCAGGCTGGCCTGGGGTCCGACGCGCGGGACATCGGCACCGCTGCGCATCACATCGCCCACGTGGGTGAGCAGCTTGCGCCCGAGCGCGCCACCGGGATGCGAGCGAGCAAAGTCATCGGCCTTGAAGCCGCGCGCGTCGAGCAGCGCCACGGCCAGGGCATCCCCCATGGCCAGCTGGGCGGTGGTGCTGGCTGTGGGCGCGAGGTTGTGCGGACAGGCTTCCTTGTCGACCGAGCTGTCCAGCACCGCCAGCGCGTGGCGCCCCAATGTGGACCCGGGCCGCCCGGTGAGTGCGATCAGGGGCACGCCCATGCGTTTGATGAGGGGCAGGATGGCGGTGAGCTCTTCGCTTTCGCCGCTGTTGCTGATGCCCAGCACCACATCGTCGGCCGTGATCATGCCCAGATCACCGTGGCTGGCTTCGGCCGGGTGCACGAACATGGCCGGTGTGCCGGTGGAGGCCAGGGTCGCCGCGATCTTGCGCCCGATGTGGCCGCTCTTGCCCATGCCCATGACCACCACGCGACCACGGCACGACAACATGCTCGCCACGGCAGTGGCAAACGTCTCGTTCACGCGCAGCGCCATGGCAGAGACGGCCTGCGCTTCGATGCTCAGCGTTTCGTGGGCCATTGCCAGGGCGCGGGCAGCATCAAAGGTGGCGGGCTTCATCATCCGGTGATTATCGCCGTCGGCCTGCCGACCATACCGTCCCCGGGACAAGCGACCACCGCCCGTTAACATCCTTGAATGACCTCGCTCGACATCGCTTTGCTGTATCTGCTGGCCTCGGTGCTGGGCGTGGTCGCATGCCGCTTCGTGCGGCTGCCGCCCATGCTGGGGTATCTGGTGGTCGGAGTCTTGATCGGACCCCACGCGCTGGCGCTGGCGCAGGACTCCAGCGGCATCCGCTACCTGGCGGAGTTCGGCGTGGTGTTCCTCATGTTCGTGATCGGGCTCGAATTCAGCCTGCCCAAACTGCGGGCGATGAAACGGCTGGTGTTCGGGCTTGGCCTGTCCCAGGTGGTGCTCACCGTGCTGATCACCACCCTGGCGTCGTTGGCGCTCACCGTGCTGCTGCCGACGTGGTGGGACATCAGCTGGCAGACCGCGCTGGCGCTGGGCGGTGTGATGGCCATGAGCAGCACGGCCATCGTGATCAAACTGGTGGCCGAGCGGCTGGAGCTGGAATCCGAACATGGCAAGCGCGTGCTGGGCATCCTGCTGTTCCAGGATCTGGCCGTGGTGCCCTTGCTGGTGCTCATACCGGCCCTGGCGGCAGCGCCTGAAGATCTGCTGCCCGCACTGGGCTGGGCCACGCTGAAGGCAGCCGTGTTGCTGGGCTTGCTGCTCACCGGCGGACAAAAGGTGATGCGCTGGTGGCTGACCCTGGTGGCGCGACGCAAGAGCGACGAGCTGTTCATGCTCAACCTGCTGCTGATCACGCTGGGGCTGGCCTGGTTGACCGAGCACGCCGGTCTGTCGCTGGCGCTGGGCGCCTTTGTGGCCGGCATGCTGATCTCAGAGACCGAGTTCAAGCACCAGGTGGAGACCGACATCCGGCCCTTCCACGACGTGTTGCTGGGTCTGTTCTTCATCACCATCGGCATGATGCTGGACTGGCGCCTCGTTTTCGATCGCTGGCAGCTGGTCCTGCTGCTGCTCTCGCTCTCGGTCGGCTTCAAGCTGGCGCTCATCACCGGGCTCACGCGCATGCTCGGAGCACCCATGGGAGTGGCGCTGCGAACCGGTCTGTACCTCGCGCAAGCGGGTGAATTCGGCCTGGTGCTGCTCACACTCGCCGGCAACAACAACCTGATCCCGCCGGCCTTGTTCAACCCCATCCTGGCGTCGATGGTGCTGTCGATGCTGGCCACGCCGTTCGTGATCATGTACGCCAACACCATCGTCACGCGGCTGGTGGGCAGCGACTGGCTGATGCAGTCGGTGCAGATGACCAGCATCGCGCGCAAGGCCATCAACGCCGACAAGCACGTGATCATTTGTGGCTATGGGCGCTGCGGGCAAAACCTGGCCCGCCTGCTCGAAGCCGAAGGCATTCCCTACATGGCGCTCGACCTCGACCCCGACCGGGTCCGTCAGGCCGCTGCAGCTGGCCATTCGGTGGTGTTTGGTGATGCCGCCCGGCTTCAGGCACTCATGGCCGCCGGTCTGCACCGCGCCAGCGCGGTGGTGGTGACCTACCTTGACACCCCCAGCGCGCTCAAGGTGTTGCGGCACACCCATGAGCAGGCGGCAAACGTGCCGGTGGTGGTGCGCACCGTGGACGACGTGGACCTGGAGAAGTTGCGCGCGGCGGGCGCCACCGAAGTCGTGCCCGAAGCCATTGAAGCCAGCCTGATGCTGGCCAGCCACGCCCTGGCCCTGGTGGGCGTGCCCATGCGCCGGGTGATCCGGGTGGTGCAGGACCAGCGCGACGCGCGCTACAACTTGCTGCGCGGCTACTTTCACGGCGCCGATGACAGCGGCGCTGACGAGCTCGACCACGAGCGGCTGAACACGGTGACGCTGCCGTCGGCGGGGCGCAATGTGGGCAAAACGCTGGAGAGCCTGGCGCTGCACGCGGTGGGCGTGCGGGTGGTGAGCCTGCGGCATGCCAGCGGCACGCCGGCCGTGTTGACCGAAGACACGGTGCTGCAGGGCGGCGACACACTGGTGCTCAGCGGCAAGGCGCCTGCCTTGGCGCTGGCCGAAGACAAGCTGCTGTCGGGCTGAACAGCCGACGGTTCCGGGGCGGGCGAAATTCCCCGAATCCTGAGTGGATATTGAGAACGTTCGGTTTGGGTTGTGACCAATCGGTATGTATGCTCACGGTCTTTCAACCCCACCCGGAGACTTCTTCCATGATCGATCGCCGTTTGTTCCTGGGCGCTGGCGTGGCCGGCGCCTCCGCGCTGACCTTCTCGTCCGTGTTCTCGCAAAACACCCCCAACTTCGGTGCCCCGGTGCTGCCGGCCCCGGGCTTTCGCAAGATGAAGCTCGGCGCGATGGAGATCATCGCCATCAACGACGGCGCGCTGCGCCGCCCGCTGGGTGAAGAGTTCGTGCGCAACGCGCCGCTGGAGCAGGTCAAGGCCATGCTCGCGTCGCAGAACTTGCCCACCGACTACGTGGACATTCCGTTCACGCCGTACCTCATCGTCAGTGGCAACACCAAGTTCCTGATAGACACCGGCTTTGCCGACAATGGGCCACCCACCACCGGCAAGCTGGCAGCCAACATGGCGGCTGCGGGTTACAAGCCTGAAGACATCGACCACGTCGTCATCAGCCATTTCCACGGCGACCACATCAACGGCCTGGTCAAGAAAGACGGCTCACTGATGTTCCCCAAGGCAAGGATTCACGTGCCCACCACGGAGATGGCTTTCTGGATGGACGACGCCAAGATGGCCGCTGCACCACCCGCCGCGCAGGGCGGTTTCCAGAATGCGCGCCGTGTGTTCGGCATGATCCCGGCTGACCGCCTCGTGCGCTTCGAGCCAGGCGCCGAACTCGCCCCGGGCATCCAGTCGTCGGCCGCTTTCGGCCACACGCCGGGCATGTCCGTGTTCACGGTGCGTTCTGAAGGACAGTCGTTCATGTACACGGCCGACGTGACCAACGTGCCGTCCCTGTTTGCCCGCAGCCCAGACTGGGCAGTGGCCTTCGACATGGACGCCGAGATGGCACGTCAGACGCGTCGCCGCATCTTCGACACGCTGGTGAAGGACAAGATGGCCATGGGCGGTTTCCACTTTCCGTTCCCCGCACTCGGCACGCTGGAAGCATCCGGCAATGGTTACCAGTTCAAACCCATGGCCTGACAGGGTCGCCATGGTCTCCAGCCCCGGCCTTCGCGCCGGGGTTTTTTTTGCCGGTCGATAATGGGTCATACCCTCAAGACCTCAGCCCATGGACACCTCCGCCTTCCTCAAAGCCCACATCCGCACGGTGCCCGACTGGCCCGCGCCCGGCGTGCAGTTCCGAGACATCACGCCGCTGCTGCAGGACCCGCATGTGTTTCGCGTGCTGATCGATGCCTTCGTGCACCGCTACATGGACCCGGCGCTCAAACCCACCGTGGTGGCCGGGCTCGACGCGCGTGGCTTCATCATCGGCTCGGTGCTGGCCTACGAGCTGGGCGTGGGCTTCGTGCCCATCCGCAAAAAGGGCAAGCTGCCGTTCACCACGGTGGAAGAAACCTACGAACTCGAGTACGGCAGTGCCACGGTGGAACTGCACACGGATGCGGTCAAGGCCGGTGACAAGGTGGTGCTCATCGACGACCTGATCGCCACCGGCGGCACCATGATGGCCGGGCGGCGCTTGCTGGAAAAGCTGGGTGCGGAGGTGATGGAGGGTGCCGCCATCGTCGATCTTCCCGAGTTGGGCGGGTCGCAAAAGCTGCGGGAATCCGGCCTGAAGCTCTTCACCCTGGTCGACTTCGCAGGCCACTGAGCCAGGCAACCCGGCGGGCCGGCCAGTTCAGAGTTTGCCGTGCTGTGTTTCGCTCAGGGCCGCAAAGTCGCTGTGCGACTCCGGCACCGGGAGTTTCGCGTCTTCCGGCGAAGGGTAGGCCGGCTTGGCCGACGTTTGCAGCGCCTGCCGGAACGCCGCCACCTCGTCTTCGCCCAGCGCCTGCATGGGCGTGTGCGAAGAGCGGATATTGGGCTTGGGAATGGAGGTGGGGTTGAACACCTCGGCGTCACGGCGGGTCTGCACAGACACCGAAGAACGCAAGGCCACGCCCACCTGATCGTGCACCGCACGGCGGCGCCAGTACACCGAGCGCACCAGCATGCCGTGGCGGGCTTTGGCGCTTTGCTGGATCCAGTTCTCAATCTCCAGCAGGTATTCATCGGGCATGCTGTCGGCGGGCAGGGCCAGATCGATCAACACCAGGAACGAATCCCCGTTGGCATCGAGCGTGAGAACCTTGAATTCGTAGCTGGTGGAGAGAACACCGCCGCGGATCAGCGACTCGCGCACGACGCTGAACAACTGCTCACGGCGCAGAATGCGCCGACCTTTGCGCGGCGAGATCAGCGGCAGTGTGGTCTGCCCGAACGACTTGCGCGCACGCGCCAGACGCCCTTTGCCCGGTCCGTTGGTTTTCTTGGCTTGCAGCCAGCTCATGAAAGACATGGTCAAAGTATGCACAAGGGTCTGTGCCGAAGTGGTCGGAAGTAAGACGGGAATCCGGTGCTGCTCGGACGAATGGGCCAACACCGAAGGAGCGTCGGCCATCAGGTGACGGCCACCCGCTTGGGTTTGTTGTACATGCGTCGGGCCAGCACGGCCGACATGGCCACCGTGACCTCCAGGGCAACGTCGGGATGGCGCGTCGAGAGTTCGCGAAAACGCAGTGGCGTCATGCACCACAACCGGCAATCGCTGCCGGCGTGCACCGTCGCGCTGCGTGGCAGGTGACTGAAGAACGCGCCTTCGCCAAGCAGTGAACCCGAGCCCACCACCGCGATGCGCACGCGCTCCTTGTCGTCTTCGTAGTGCACGGTGAGCGTGCCACTCTCGACGAAATAGACGGTGCGGTCTTTCACC
>JBBQKZ010000119.1:0-11663 GCA_038327405.1 Burkholderiales bacterium
GTGGTTTCGCTGGCCGTGTGCTGACCCGCATGGGTGGCGTGCCGCAGAACATCCCTGGTGGCGAGATCTATCAGGCGCTGGAAAAAGGCACCATCGACGCCACCGAGTGGGTGGGTCCGTACGATGACGAAAAACTCGGCTACCAGAAAGTGGCCAAGAACTACTATTACCCAGGCTGGTGGGAAGGCGGCGCCCAGCTCGACTTCTACATCAACAAGGCAGCGTTCAACGCTCTGTCCAAGGAACATCAGGCCATTGTGGAGGCTGCTGCGTCTCACGCTCACACCGAGATGCAAGCACGCTACGACGCCCGCAATCCAGCTGCGCTCAAGCGCCTGGTCGCCGGTGGTGCCAAGCTGCTGGCGTTCCCGAAGCCGGTGATGGATCTGGCGTTCAAGGAATCCATGGCCTTGTACGGCGAGCTGAACGACACCAACCCGTCGTGGAAGAAAATCTACACCGATTACTCGACGTTCCGCAAAGACCAAAATCTCTGGTTCCGCTTCACGGAAGCCACTTTCGACCGCTACATGCAGTCGGCCAAGCTGTAGTCAACCCGCAGCTGAAAAAAACCCCGCACTGGCGGGGTTTTTTGCGGGGTTTCTGTTTCAATTCGGCGTTCGCTTTTTCTCTTCGTCAGCGTTTTCGCTTCACGCTTCACTGTACTGAGTGACACACCGCCGCAAAACGGCCCGGTCCGTTGCTCGCTACCTCTCCCAACCGGGGATTTTCCATGTCGCTTTTCTTGCGCTTATCTCGATTGATCGATGCCCTCAGCAGCCTTGTCGGCAAACTGTCCATGTGGCTCATCTTGGCCACCACGCTGATCAGCGCCGGCAACGCCATCGTCCGGAAAACCGTGGGTACCAGCTCCAACGCCTGGCTTGAAATTCAGTGGTATTTGTTTGCCGCTGTGTTCTTGCTGGGTGCAGGCTACGCGTTCATGAAGAACGCCCATGTGCGCATTGACTTCATCTCCAGCAAATTCAGCGACCGCACGCGCAACTGGATCGACATCGGCGGCATCATCATTTTCTTGTTCCCTCTTTGCTACATCATGGCCACGTTGGCTTGGCCCGTCTTGGCCCAAGCCTATGTCTCGGGTGAGGTCTCGACCAACGCTGGCGGCCTGATCCGCTGGCCGGTCTACGCACTCATCCCCCTGGGCTTCTCGTTGCTGGCCTTGCAAGGCGTCTCCGAAATCATCAAACGCGCCGCCTTTCTCACCGGCGATGGCCCCGACGCGCTGAGCCACACCGGCCCGAGTGAAACCGAATTGCTCGCCGAAGAAATTGCGGCCCAGGAAAAAGCCCGCAAGACCGGAGCAAAGTCATGATGGACCTGCTGATTCACAATTTTGTGCCGGTGTTGTTCGCCGGCCTGCTGATCTTCCTGCTGGCGGGTTTCCCGGTGGCGTTTTCGCTCTCCGCCACTGGCCTTTTCTTTGGCTTCATCGGCATGGAGCTGGAACTCTTCCCCCCCAACCTGTTTCAGGCACTGCCGCTGCGGGTGATCGGCATCATGCAGAACGACACGCTGCTCGCTATCCCGTTCTTCACGCTCATGGGCATCATCCTGGAGCGCAGCCGCATGGCCGAGGACCTGCTGGAGACGGTGGGTCAGGTGTTCGGCCCGTTGCGTGGCGGTGTCGGCATCGCGGTGGTGCTGGTAGGTGCGTTGCTAGCCGCCACCACCGGTGTGGTGGCTGCCTCGGTGATTTCCATGGGCCTGATCGCCATGCCCATCATGCTTCGCTACGGCTACAACCGAACCATTGCCACCGGCACCATCACCGCCTCGGGCACGCTGGCACAGGCCTTGCCGCCTTCGTTGGTGCTGATCGTGCTGGCCGACCAGTTGGGCCGCTCGGTGGGTGACATGTACGCTGGCGCCTTGCTGCCTGGCCTGATGCTGGTGGGTCTCTACCTGCTTTTCATTGTCGTGGTGGCCTTCGTCAAACCCAAGTGGGTGCCGGCGCTGCCGCCCGAGGCGCGTATCTATTCTCAGCCCAATGGGGCCAGTGGTCACCGTTCGCTGCTGGTATTGCTGGTGTTCTGTGGTGCGGTTGCTTTCGGTTGGTCGCGTATTCACGAATCGGTCATGAACCCCTGGCTGGGTCGCGATTTGCCCGCCGCACGCGACGAAATCTTTATCCTGTCCACCACCATCGGCTCTTTCCTCGCACTCGGCTTGGCGCTGGCCAACAAGGCGCTCGGGCTGGGACTGCTGTCGCGCCTCACCGAGCGTGTGACCTTTGTGTTGATCCCGCCGCTGGTGTTGATCTTCCTGGTGCTGGGTACGATCTTCCTGGGCATTGCCACGCCCACCGAGGGTGGTGCCATGGGAGCGCTGGGTGCCTTGCTGATGGCGGCGGGGCGCCGCACGCTGTCCTTTGATCTCCTCAAGCAGGCGCTGGAAAACAGCACCAAGCTGTCCATCTTCGTGCTGTTCATCCTGATAGGCTCCACCGTCTTCAGTTTCACCTTCAACGCGGCCGATGGCCATATCTGGGTTGAGCACCTGTTTGACAAGCTGCCGGGCGGCCAGCTGGGTTTCCTGCTGTTCGTGAACCTGCTGGTGTTCATCCTTGGCATGTTCATCGACTTCTTCGAGATCGCCTTCATCGTCGTGCCGCTGTTGGTGCCGGTGGCAACCAAGCTTGACATCAATCTGATCTGGTTCGGCATCATCCTGGCGATGAACCTGCAAACCTCGTTCCTCACGCCACCGTTCGGTTTTGCGCTGTTCTACCTGCGCAGCGTGGCCGCGCGCAGTGACTACGACGATGTGGTGACCGGCGAGCGCATCAAGGCAGTGACCACAGGGCAGATTTACAAGGGCTCCATCGCTTTCATCATCCTGCAGCTCATCATGGTGACCGTGATCGTGCTCAATCCGGGCATTGTCACTGGCAACCTCGACAAGCCGGTGGTGGTGGACGAAAACGCGATCGACAACATGCTGGAAAACATGCCTGGGCAGGACTACACCACGCCCAAGGTGGGCGATATTCCGGCTCCACGCGTGCCCCTGGGCGAGACGCCTGGAGTCGATCCCGTCATGCCGATGCCCGATGCCGGCGAGGACAAGGAGGCCCAGGACGCGCTCAAGGCCTTGGAGGACGCGGTCAAGCCCGCGAACTGAACCCGGTGGCCATGATGCAGATTGAGGTGAAAGTGCTGGACCCGCGCATGGCGGACCAGCTGCCCGCCTACGCCACGGGAGGCAGCGCAGGCCTTGATCTGCGGGCCTGCCTGGACACACCGCTGACACTGGCGCCCAACGCCTGGCAACTGGTGCCCACCGGGCTGGCCATCCACCTGGCCGACCCCGGCTTTGCGGCCATGATCCTGCCGCGCTCGGGGCTGGGCCACAAACACGGCATCGTGCTGGGTAATCTGGTGGGCCTGATCGACAGCGACTACCAGGGCCAACTGATGGTGAGCGCCTGGAACCGCAGCGGCGTGCCTTTCACCATCGAGCCCATGGAGCGCATAGCGCAGATGGTGATCGTGCCCGTGGTGCAGGCTCGGTTCAATGTGGTGGACGATTTTGAGGCCGCGAGCGAGCGCGGCGCGGGCGGCTATGGCTCAACAGGTCGCGGTTGAAGCGCAGCGATCCGGCGCCGGGCCGCCCCAAGCCGGATCAGCCCCCTCGGGGGGCAGCGACCCGCGCAGCGGTGGAGCGTGGGGGCATCGTTCAATGCAGTGTGTGAGGGCCCGGTGGCGTGATGCCCGGGCCTTGCAGCTCGTCGGGCTCGTCCACCTGCATGCGGAAGAAGCCTGTGCCCAGCGAACCCTTGCCCACTTCGGCTTCGGATGCTTCGCGCACCGCGTGCACCTTGATCGAGATGCGCAGCGCAATGCCCGCCAGCGGGTGGTTGCCGTCGAGCACCACGTGCTCGGGATAGATGTCGCTCACGAAGTAGAGCCGGTCCCGTGGCGCAGCGGGGTTGCAGCCAGCGGGCAGGCCTTCGAACCCCATGCCTTCTTCAAGTTCGTCGGGGAACAGGTGGCGCGGCTCCAGGAACAGCAGCGTGTCATCGTAGTCGCCGAAGCCGTCGACCGGCTCCAGGTGCAGTTCGATCGTGTCGCCCACCGAGTGGTTGAGCAGGCCTTCTTCGATCTTGGCCAGCAGGTCGCTGCCGCCCACGAGAAACTCCACGGGTTCTTCGAGCACATCGAGACTCTCGCCCAGCGTGTCCTTCAGTGTCCAGGTCAGCGCCACGACGCATTGTTGGGTGATTTTCATCCGACAATTGTCCCATGTTCAAACCTGAAACCGCCCGTCCACCCGCTGCTGTTGCCGCGCCCGATGTCCCCAGCCCACTGCTGGGCGGTCTGTCGCCAGCTCAGTTCATGCGTCGCCATTGGCAGAAGAAACCGCTGCTGATCCGCCAGGCCATTGCTGGCTTCGGACCTCTGCTGAGCCGGGCGCAGCTGTTTGACCTGGCGAGCCAGGAGGCGGTCGAGTCGCGCCTGATCCTGCGCAAACCGCAAGGCTGGACGCTCAAGCAAGGCCCGTTCAAGCGCAGCAGCTTGCCGGCGCTCAAGCAGCTTGGCTGGACCCTGCTGGTGCAAGGGGTGGATCAACACAACGACGCCGTGCACGAACTCCTGCAGCGCTTTCGCTTCGTGCCCGATGCGAGGCTGGACGATCTGATGATCTCGTGGGCCAGCGAAGGCGGTGGGGTGGGCCCGCACTTCGACAGCTATGACGTATTTCTGCTGCAGGCCAGCGGCCAGCGGCGCTGGCGCATCGGCCGACAGAAAGACCTGACGCTGCAGCCCGATGTGCCGTTGAAGATTCTGCAGAACTTCGAGCCCGAAGAGGAACATTTGCTCGAGGCTGGCGACATGCTGTACCTGCCGCCGCGCTGGGCGCACGATGGCGATGCGGTGGGCGATGATTGCATGACCTACTCCATCGGCTTTCGCGCGCCGCAGCGCGGCGGACTGGCTGGCGAGTTGCTGCAGCGGATGGCGGACGAGCTCGACGACGAGACGCTCTACCGCGATCCGGGCCAGCCTCCCACGGCCCACCCGGGCGCCATGCCCGCGGGCCTGGAGGCCTTTGCCGCAGATGCCTTGCAGCGACTGCTGGCCGAGCGCCAGTCGCTGGCCTGTGCGCTGGGCGAGGTGATGACCGAGCCCAAGCCACGCATCTTCTTTGACGAAACAGCCAAGGACTGGGTGACGGGCGCTGTGCGTCTGGACCGACGCACACGCATGATGTACGACCCACGCCACGTATTCATCAATGGCGAGAGCTTTCGCGCCGGTGGTGCCGACGCTCGCCTGATGCAGCGGCTGGCCGACGTGCGCGCGCTGGACGCGCGGCAGGTGCAGCGCGCCAGCCCAGGCGCCCAGGCCTTGCTGCAGGACTGGTTCGAAGCCGGCTGGCTGCACCGCGTGTAACGCACCGGGCCTTTTTGTTCACCCACCCAGGAGCGTGCTGTGACCGATCCTCACACCGAAGACCCCGCACCGCTGCCAGCCTTGCCCACGGGGCGCCTGGAGGGCCGTCAGGTTTTCCTGCAGACCGTGCGCCAGGCGTTCCAGGCGGCTGCGGAACAAGGCTGGAGCCACATCACGCTGAGCGACCCCGACTTCGTTGACTGGCCCCTGGGCGAGCGCGCTGTGGTCGAGTCGCTCAACCGGTGGGCGCGGCGGGGGCGCACATTGAAGATGCTGGCACGCAACTACGATCAGTTGCGCCTGCTGCATCCCCGCTTCGTGCAGTGGCGCGTGACCTGGTCGCACCTGATCGAGGCACACGCCTACCCAGGCGCCTCGGGCTCGGAGTTGCCCAGCGCGATCGGCTCACCGGTCTGGACGCTTGAGCGGCTGGATTCTCTGCGCAACACGCTGGTGGCCAGCACCGATGCCGAGCGGCGGGTGGCGCTGCGCGAGCGTGTGAACGAATGTTGGCTCAGGAGCGCTCCGTCTTTCCCGGCCAGCCAGATCGGGTTGTAGAAGAATCTTGACCGCCCAAGAAAAAGCCGCCTTGCGGCGGCTTTTTCGTGACTGCTGGGCGATGGTTACTTCAGATCATCGGCCAACCGTTGCGTGATACGCCGGGCATTGGCGGAGCCATCGGGTTGACCCTGGGCGCCGAGCACCGAGACGGTGGTGGCGTTGTCGACGCTGCGCACCATCACCTGGTAACGCTCGGTGGCCGCTTCCGGCTTGGCGCCGCCAAACAGCTTGCCGAAGAAGCCAGGTTCCTTGGCGTTGGTCACAGGCTCCACATAGCGGACGAAGTAAATGCCTTTGGTGCGGTCGCGGTCTTCCACGGTGAAACCGGTGCGGTCCAGCGAGAGGCCCACACGGCGCCAGGCTCGGTCGAAGTTGTCCTCGAACTGAACCACGGGCGAGTTGTTCACCAGGGTCACCTTGGCCGCGGCCTGCACCGGCGCAGACGCTGTGACGGCCTTGGATTGCGCCTCGGTCACGCCGAGCTTGACCATCAAGCGGCGCAGGAATTCGGTTTCGAGTTCCACGTCGGCCGGGCGGGGCTGCCACACGGTTTGGTCTTTTTCCTTGTTGGAGTACACCTCAACCATGCCGCGGTGGCTGATGTAGACCTCGGTGCCGCCGCTGGGCGTGCGCTCCAGGCGGGTGCGGAAACGGTCGCGCTCACCGGTGGAGTAGAGGTTCTCGAACACCTTGCCGATGGTCGAGCGGATGAAATCCTGCGGCAGTTTGGCGCGGTTCTCGGCCCAGTCGGTTTCCATGATGCCCAGTGTTTCCTGGTCGATGTCCAGCAGGAAACCGTTCTCCTGCCAAAAGTCGCGCACCGGGCTCCAAAGCTTGTCGGCCGGGCGGTCGATCACCAGCCAGCGCTGGTTGCCAGCGCGCTCGATGCGAACGTCGCCCACCTTGGCCATGGCGGTGGTGGCTGCGGTGGCCTGGGCGGGCAGGGCGGCCTGGTAGCCGCTGGCCGTCACGGTGGAGCCCGGCACGTTGTAGCGCGAGTCGCGGCTGAGCTGCGTCAGGTCCGGCGGCACATCCAGCGTGCTGCCGCGCTGGGCACTCTTGTAGTCGATCTTGTCTTCCTGGAGCATGGAGCAGCCCGAGGCAATGAGGGCGGCGGCCGCCACCAGGCCCAGGCGGGAGGCAGCACCGGCCCAGGTCTTGAGGCGGGAAGTCTGATTCAGGGTGGGAGTGGACATGGAGCAGCTCGGTGGAGACCGGGAATGTGTGGGGTGGACAGGAGAGAGGGTTGGAGTCAGACCAGGCCGCTTTGTTGCAGCGCGCCTTCGACCTGGGGCACCAGATGGCGCGACATTGGGGTGAGCGGAAGTCGCATGGTCTCACGGCACAGGCCCATGCGGGCCATGGCCCATTTCAGCGGAATCGGATTGGCTTCGCAAAACAGCTGTTTGTGCACCGGCATCAGGCGGAACTGGATGTCCATGGCGCGTTTCACATCACCTGCAATGGCCGCCACGCAGAGCTCGTGCATGAGGCGCGGCGCGATGTTGGCGGTGACGCTCACGTTGCCCTGGCCGCCACACAGCATGAGGGCCACGGCAGTCGGATCGTCACCCGAGTAGATGGCAAAGCCCTTGGGGGCTTCGCGAATCAGCCACTGTGCGCGTTCGATGTTGCCGGTGGCTTCCTTGATACCGACGATGCCGGGCACCTGCGCCAGGCGCAGCACGGTTTCGTGGTGCATGTCGGCCACGCTGCGCCCGGGCACGTTGTAAAGCACGGTGGGCAGGTCGCCCACGGCTTCTGCAATCGCCTTGAAGTGCTGGTACTGGCCTTCTTGCGTGGGCTTGTTGTAGTAGGGCACGACCTGCAGCTGGCAGTCGGCGCCCACGCTTTGCGCAAAGCGTGCGAGTTCGATGGCCTCGCGGGTGGAATTGGCGCCGCAGCCGGCCATGATGGGCACGCGCTTGTCGCCGTGCGTCTTGGCTTGCTCGACCGACACGCGGATGATTTCGCAGTGTTCTTCGACCGTGACGGTGGGCGACTCGCCCGTGGTGCCGACCACGCCGATGCAGTCGGTGCCTTCGGTGATGTGCCAGTCGATGAGTTTGCGCAGGGTGGGGTAGTCCACGCTGCCGTCTTCATGCAGGGGGGTGGCCAGGGCCACGATGCTGCCGGTGATGGTGTTCATTGCTGCAGGCTCAATTGGGGGCGCTTGTCTGGGCCGCCCCGAGGGCGCGGCATCCGCGCGGATCGTGCATTCTACCCAGTGGCATCCAGCGGATACCGGGGCGGCGACTCGGTTGTTTCCGGGTGTTTTCGCACCGCCGCGATGCGCTGCACGAAACGCTCGGGCCGGTCGCAGAAGCCGTTTTCATACGCCACCACATGCAGACCCTCGCAGGCCTTCAGGAGTTCACCGGGCTGCAACAGGAAGTCGGGTCGTGAAGGTTTGCCCACGCTCCCGTTGCCGATGGCAAAGGTTTCGTAGATCAGCACGCCGCCCGGCGCCACGCTGCGCATGATCACGGGCAGCAGCGCGCGCCAGAGGTAGTTGGTCACCACCACCGCATCGAAGGTCTCGCCTTCAAGCGGCCAGGGGCCGTTCTCGATGTCGGCGAGCACGGCGCGGCCAAACGGCTTCACCGCGTCGATCGCTTCAGTCGATCGGTCGACACCGGTGACCTTGTGGCCGCGCTCTGCGAACCACCGCATGTGCCGGCCATGGCCACAGGCCACATCGAGGACCGATCCGCCGGGTGGTACGAGCTGCGACCAGCGCTGCACCCAGGCCGAAGGCGCTTCGGTGCCGTGCATCAGAAACAGCTCCAGAGCTGATCCGCCAGATTCACCAGAAATCCCGGTTGGTTGTAGAGGGTGAGCGTGCCCAGCAGGACCGCGATGACGCCGGTCCACACCAGGACGCGAAGCGCCAGCGGTCTCATGCCGGGGCTCCCATGCGCTGTGGCGCCCGCACGATCGGTGTCTCGCGCACCGGCAGGTTGATCAGGCCGGCGAACACGCCGAGTGCGATCGAGATGTACCAGACGATGTCGTAGCTGCCGGTGCGGTCGTACAGCACGCCGCCCAGCCACACGCCCATGAAACTGCCGATCTGGTGGCTGAAGAACACGAAGCCGCCCAGCATGGACATGTGGGCCACGCCAAAGATTTGCGCCACCACCGCATTGGTGGGCGGAATGGTGGAGAGCCACAACAGGCCCATGACGCTGGCGAACACATACACGCTCATGGGCGAGAGCGGCACGATCAGGAAGACGGCGATCACCACAGCCCGCGCGAAGTAGATGAACGACAGGATGTGCCGCTTGGCCATCCGCTGGCCGAGCGCGCCGGCGGCGTAGGTGCCGAACACGTTGAAGAGCCCGATGAGCGCAAGTGCATAGCTGGCCACCTGGGGCGACAGGCCGTTGTCCTTCAAATAGCTCGGCATGTGCACGCCGATGAACACCACCTGGAAGCCGCACACAAAATAGCCGGCCATGAGCAACTGGAAGCTGCGGTAGCGGAAGGCTTCGCGCAGCGCTTGCAGGATGGTCTGCTCGCGCGCCGGCGCGCTGCCACCGGCAAAACCCGGTTCACGCAGACCCCAGGCCAACGGCACGATCAGCAGCACCGCGGCGCTCAGGAAGAGCAGCGCTTCCTGCCAGCCGAAACTGCTGATGAGCCAGCCTTCCACCGGCACCATGAGGAACTGGCCGAACGAGCCGGCCGCTGCCGCCACGCCCATGGCCCACGAACGTTTTTCGGCCGAAATCTGCCGCCCGATCACGCCGTAGATCACGGCGTAGGTGGTGCCGGCCTGCGCGGCGCCGATGAGCACGCCGGCGGTCAGTGCAAACGTCATGGGCGTGGTGGTCAGGGCCATGCCGGTGAGGCCCAGGCCGTAGAGCACCGCACCGCCGATCAGCACACGAAACGCGCCAAAGCGGTCGGCCGCCATGCCGGCAAAGATGCCGAACACGCCCCAGGAGAGGTTTTGAATGGCCAGCGCCAAAGCAAAGTTCTCGCGGGTCCAACCTTGTGCCTGGGTGATGGGCTGCAACCACAGGCCAAAGCCGTGGCGGATGCCCATGGAGAGCGTGACGATGAGGGCGCCGCAGGCCAGGACCTGAAAGGTCGAGAGCGAGGCGCGGGTGGGTGGGGCAGAAGACATCTGGCGACTGTAGCGAAGAAGCCCGGCCTTGACCTGTCGCCGCCGGAGCGCGCTCTTGATATCGGATGCGCCGATTGATGCCGGGCAGGCATGGAAGCCGACCGCGTGGGCGGTTATCTGTATCTTCATACAGTCTTTGAGGGCTCCGGTGCTTACAATCCGCCCCCATGGCAACCCAAACTCCCCCCGTGTATTCCGAAGGCTCGATCCGCGTCCTCAAGGGCCTGGAGCCGGTCAAGCAGCGCCCGGGCATGTACACCCGAACCGACACCCCGCTGCACATCATTCAAGAGGTGCTCGACAACGCGGCCGACGAGGCCCTGGCCGGGCACGGCAAAAAGATCAAGGTCACGCTGCACGCTGACGGCTCGGTGAGCGTGGATGACGACGGGCGCGGCATCCCGTTCGGCCTGCACCCCGAAGAAAAAGCGCCTGTGGTCGAGCTGGTGTTCACCCGGCTGCACGCGGGCGGCAAGTTCGACAAGGGCAAGGGCGGCGCTTACAGCTTCTCGGGTGGCCTGCACGGCGTGGGCGTGAGCGTGACCAACGCACTCTCGACCCGGCTGGAGGTGACGAGCTACCGCGAAGGCCAGGTGGCGAAGCTGGCGTTCTCGGCTGGGGACGTGATCGAGGCCCTGGTCATCTCGCCGAAGGGCGAAGGCGACCGCAAGCAGGGCACCACGGTGCGCGCGTGGCCCGATCCCAAGTACTTCGAGTCCGCCGTGCTGCCCATGACTGAGCTCACCCACCTGCTGCGCAGCAAGGCGGTGCTGATGCCGGGGGTGACGGTGACCCTGGTCAACGAGAAAACCAAAGACGTGCAGACCTGGCTCTACAAGGGCGGCCTGCGCGACTACCTGCAGCAGACGCTCAATGGCGAGCCGGTGATCCCGCTGTTCGAAGGCGAGGGCTTCGCCGATAGTGGGCACGAGAGCTTTGCCGAAGGCGAGGGCGCTGCCTGGTGCGTGGCCTTCACCGAAGACGGCCAGCCGGTGCGCGAGAGCTATGTGAACCTGATCCCCACCAGCGCGGGCGGCACGCACGAAAGCGGTTTGCGCGACGGCTTGTTCCAGGCAGTCAAGGGCTTCATCGAGTTGCATGCGCTCCTGCCCAAGGGCGTGAAGCTGCTGCCCGAAGACGTATTCGCACGCGCTTCGTATGTGCTCTCGGCCAAGGTGCTCGACCCGCAGTTCCAGGGCCAGATCAAGGAGCGCCTGAACTCGCGCGACGCGGTGCGCCTGGTGGGCAGCTTCGTGCGGCCCGCGCTTGAGCTGTGGCTCAACCAGCACGTGGACTACGGCAAGAAGTTGGCCGAACTCGCCATCAAGGCGGCGCAGTTTCGCCAGAAGGCGGGGCAGAAAGTGGAGAAGCGCAAGGGCTCGGGCGTGGCCGTGTTGCCCGGCAAGCTCACCGACTGCGAGAGCAAGGACCTGGCGCACAACGAGGTGTTTCTGGTCGAGGGCGACTCGGCCGGCGGCAGCGCCAAGATGGGCCGCGACAAGGAATGCCAGGCCGTGCTGCCGCTGCGCGGCAAGGTGCTCAACACCTGG
>JBBQKZ010000120.1:0-11621 GCA_038327405.1 Burkholderiales bacterium
CACTCACCAAACCCACCTGCATCTACCTCGACATCAACATGCCGCTCATGGATGGCTTCGAGTTCGCGCTCGAAGCCACGCCGCTGCTGTCCGGCAAACCCACGGTGGTGCTGGTGATGTTGACATCGTCGGGATCGCCGAAAGACCGTGATCGCGTGGGCGAGATTCCGGTCATCCAGGGATTCGTCACCAAGCCCTTGCTCGCGGACGTCGTTCGGGACATGCTGCAGCGTGACTGAAGAAACCACCGCCCGACCCAGCTCAAAGACCGACCTTTTCCTGTCCTTCACCTGGCTGGCCCTGCAAGGCTTTGGCGGCGTGCTGGCGGTGGTGCAGCGCGAGCTGGTGGAAAAGAAGCGATGGATGACGCGCGAGCAGTTCGTTGAAGACTGGGCAGTGGCGCAAATCATGCCGGGCCCCAATGTCGTCAACCTCTCGATGATGATCGGCGGGCGCTACTTCGGCCTGCCGGGTGCCCTGGCTGCGCTGGCCGGCATGCTGGCAGCACCCCTGGTGGTTGTGCTGCTGCTGGCCATGCTGTACGGCAGCGTGGCAGACAGCCCGGTGGCGCAGAATGCGCTGCGTGGCATGGGTGCCGTCGCTGCCGGCTTGATCACCGCCACCGGTATCAAGCTGATCGCAGCGCTCGACCGCAACGCCATGGGCATGACGGTGTGCATCGGTCTGGCTGTGCTCACCTTCATCGCCATCGGGCTGTTGCGCTGGCCGCTGTTGTGGGTGCTGCTGGGCATTGGCGGTGCTGCTTGTGTGTGGGCCTACCGCGTGCTCAAACCCGGCGAGGAAGGCCGCACATGACGGGCATGTTGCCCACCGCCGCCAACTGGCTGGATCTTTTTAGCCACTTCGCCTCCCTGTCCTTGCTGGGGGTGGGCGGCGCCATCACCACCGCACCCGACATGCACCGCTATCTGGTCTACCAGAACGGTTGGCTCACCGAGGCACAGTTCACCTCAAGCATCGCGCTGTCGCAGGCCGCCCCGGGCCCCAACGTGCTCTTTGTGGCGCTGCTGGGCTGGAATGTGGGCCTGAACGCCGGCGGCGGCCCGGGCGCTGGCGCGATGGCCTGGGCTCTGGCGCTGCTGGGTGTGGTGGTGACCATGGTGGCCATAATGCTGCCGTCCTCGGTGCTCACCTACACCGCCACCCGCTGGGCGCACAAGAACCGCCAACGCCGCGCGGTGCGCGCGTTCAAGACCGGCATGGCCCCGATCGTGATCGCCTTGTTGATCGCCACCGGCTGGTTGCTCACTGGCTCCCACGACGATCCCGGGCGCGACTGGCCGCTGTGGCTGCTCACCGCAACAGCCACCGTGCTGGTGTGGCGCACCCGGATTCACCTGCTCTGGATGATCGGGGCCGGCGCGCTGCTGGGGGCATCGGGCTGGGTTTGACCGCTTGCCTCAGCGGGCTTCGACCAGCCGCATGCGCTTGAGGTCGCGCCGGTACTTGCCGGCCAGACTGCTCTTCTGCCGATCACTCAATATCTTGCCCGACAGCTGGAAAAACTTGGTTTCCTCTTCCTTGAGGTGGTGGTGCACCTCGTGCGACAGTTTCCTGGCGAGCTCGAGCCAGGCCTCAGGCTGCTTGCGCGCCTTGCCCAACGCCTCAACGCATTCGTCAATCTCATGGTGTTCGGACAAGGCGTGGCGGGAAGGCTTGAGGCCCAGATCGTCCAGCAAGATGGGCGCATAGAGAAAGCGCTCCTCGGCAGCAGCGTGCGCCGCTAGTTCTATGCGCAGCTCCCGAAACGTTTCCTGAGCGCGTGGATCGTCCGGCTTGATCCGCACCAATTGGCGGCACAACTTGCGCTGCAACTCATGGCTCTCCCGGAGGGCTTCGTAGATGTTGTCCATTCCAATGTCCTTGTGGGAGTGTTCAGGTGTCGAGTGAACACCTTGAGACACACCATAGGCGCTTTGCCGCAGTTGCACTGTAGGACAACGCACCATGCTTCCATCTGCAGGGGCGATCGCCATGAAAAAGGCCACCCGAGGGTGGCCTTTCAATGGGACGGAAAGTGCTGATGGATCAGCGGATCACGGCCAGGGTGGTGCGAGCGCCGCCCTTGTAGGTCATCAGCGTCAGTGCACCGTTCTTGATGTCGCCTTTTTCGTCAAAAGCGATGTTGCCGGTCACGCCTTTGTAGTTGGTGGCCTTGAGCGCGGGCAGGTAGACCTTGGGGTCTGCGGAACCAGCGGTCACCATGGCGTTGGCCATGACCTTGACAGCGTCATAGACGTAGGGTGCGTACACCTGCACCTCAGCGCCGTACTTGGCCTTGAAGTCGGCGCGGAACTTGTCCATGCCTTCTTTCTGTTCGCCCTCAACACCACCGGCTTCAGCGCAGTAGACCTGGTCGTCGGCCATGCCGTCAGCGGCCAGCTTGGGCAGTTCGCTGGAGCAGATGCCGTCGCCGCCCATGAACTTGGCGTTGATGCCGAGCTGCTTCATCTGCTTGAGCATCGGACCGGCCACGGCGTCCATGCCGCCGAAGAACACGACGTCGGGCTTCTTGGCCTTCAAGGTGGTCAGGATGGCGTTGAAGTCGGTGGCTTTGTCGTTGGTGAACTCACGGCCCACCACGGTGCCGCCTGCAGCAGCCACGCCTTTTTCGAACTCGTCAGCCACGCCCTGGCCGTAGGCCGTGCGGTCGTCGATCACGGCCACGGTCTTGGCCTTGAGCGTTTCCACAGCGTACTTGCCCAGCGTGCCACCGAGGTGCACGTCGTCAGCCACCATGCGGAACACGCCGGCGTAACCCTGGCGGGTGTACTTCGGGTTGGTGGCCGATGGGGAGATCTGGGGAATGCCGGCGTCGTTGTAGATCTGCGAGGCTGGAATGGTCGTGCCCGAGTTCAGGTGACCGATCACGCCGGCAACCTTGGCGTCCACCAACTTGGTGGCGGCGGCGGTGCCTTGCTTGGGATCGGCTGCATCGTCTTCAGCCAGCAGTTCGAAGGTGACCGGCGCGCCACCGATCGTCAGACCGGCAGCGTTCAACTCTTCGATCGCCATCTTGGCGCCGTTTTCGTTGTCCTTGCCCAAGTGGGCAATGGCACCGCTGGTGGGACCGACATGACCAATCTTGATGACCTGGGCGGCAGGTGCAGGAGCCGCCGCGGGTGCTGCGACCGGCGCGGCTTCTTCTTTTTTGCCGCAAGCGGCAAGAGCGACGGCCGCCGCAAGAACGGCCAATTTCAGGTTCAGTTGCATGGTTTTCCTCGAAAAGGATTAAAAGGTTGAGCGATGGGAACTTTCTGCCATCACGCTCATAAAGATACTCTAAAAATGCTGTGAATTTCACATATGCAGCAAGGTGCAATGCCGATCGAGGGTTTTCATGGGGCCGATCACAACCATGAATGCCGCATTAGCCGGATGCATGCATCGCCCAATGCTGCATGCATCGATCCACTCTCAATCCGATGGCGCCATTTGGAGATCGTGCCTTTGGGGCTCAAGGCCCAGCGCCTTGTACTGGCGCCAGCGATTGCGGGCCGGCGCCCGATCGGCTTCATCCAGCGTCACCACCTCGATGATCCGGATGAAGGCACCCGGGTTGGTGGGCATGTCGTGGCGCAGGTTCACCAGAATGAAATCCCCACGCTGATCGGGGAGTTGTTCACCCAGATGGATGGGTGTGCGAACCTTCACAGACTCCGGATCACCCGCGCGGCAATGCGGTACGAACTCGCCTGCTGCCATGGTCCACAACGCTGCATCCAGCCGGTCAAGGCCGCCATCGGCCACCCACACGAACACGCGCGCCTTGCGCAGGTAGGCCTTGCGCAGCAGCCGGCAGGCATGACTCAGCCGGTCGGGTGCATTGAAATGGAAGGCGACTTCGGGCAATTCGATCTCAGGCTTTGGCTGGCTTGCGCGCAGCCGGCTTGACCGGCGGCGCATCCGCCTGGTCCAGAAGGTACTGGAGCAGCAGCGGCACGGGGCGGCCCGTCGAGCCCTTCGCGGCCCCGCTCTTCCAGGCCGTTCCGGCGATGTCGAGGTGAGCCCAGGGCAGTTCGGTGGCGAACTTCTGCAGGAACTTGGCGGCGGTGATGGCCCCCCCGGCGCGGCCGGCCACGTTGCCCATGTCGGCAAAGTTCGACTTGAGACCCTCCGCGTAATCGTCGTCCAACGGCATGCGCCAGCACAGGTCAAGCGACTTCTCGCCCGCGCTGGCCAAGGCTTGCGCCAGATCGTCACGCGCCGAAAACAAGCCGGAGCGCACGGCACCCAATGCGATCACGCAGGCACCGGTGAGGGTGGCGATGTCGACCACACTGCGAGGCTTGAAGCGGGCGGCGTAGGTCAGAGCGTCGCACAGGATCAGCCGGCCTTCGGCGTCGGTGTTCAGAATTTCGATGGTCTGCCCGCTCATGCTGGTGACCACGTCACCGGGTTTCACGGCCTGGCCGTCGGGCATGTTTTCGCAGCTCGGGATGAGACCGACCACGTTGATGGCGGGCTTGAGCTCGGCCAATGCCGCGAAGGTGCCGAGCACGCTGGCCGCACCACCCATATCGAACTTCATCTCGTCCATCTCGGCCGCGGGCTTGATGGACATGCCGCCCGTGTCGAAGGTGATGCCCTTGCCCACCAGCACCACGGGTGCACTGCCCTTGGCGCCGCCGTTGTAGTGCATGACGATGAAGCGCAGGGGTTCCACCGAGCCTCGCGCCACCGACAGGAACGACCCCATGCCCAGCGCCTCGACCTGCTTCGGGCCGAGCACGTCGGTCTTGAACCCGGAGTTGCGGCCCAGCTTGCGCGCGGCCTCGCCCAGCATGGTGGGGGTGGCGTGGTTGGCCGGGCGGTTGGCCCATTCCTTGGCGAACTCCACACCCACCACCTGGGCCTTGCCCACCGCAAAGCCATGCTCCACCGCGCCCGCCTTCGCCACAACCAAGACCACTTGCTTGAGGGTGCGCGCCTTGGCGCTGGGCTTGGTGGTGGTGTAGCAGTAGGTCGCGTCGGCGCACGCCTGCATGGCAGCACGCACGCCGTCGTCGGTGGCTTCGATCAGGCTGAACACCACGCCGAGCTTCTGCAGCCCGGGTTGTTTGAACGAACCCATGGCCGCGGCAACGGCCTTTCGCACCGAGGCGGCCGAGCCATCGCCAACCCGCACCAGAGTCACGCGAGCTGCCTTGAAGCCTTCAGGCCTGTAGCAAGCCAGCATCTTGGCCACACCCGTCTCGAGATCCTTGTGTTCGACCGCCTGGGCCACCAGCCGGGTGAGGGTCAGGTCGGCGGACTTCAGGGTCGGGGTCGTGTCGGGCACCAGCACCAGCAGCGCGTCCACAGCCAGCTGGGCCACTTGTGCAGCACCGAGGGATTTGAGTTCAAAGTCCATAATCGTGTTTTCCTTGTAGCAATCGATGTTATTTCATTCTTCCATCCGCAAAGAGCTCGCGCGCAGCTTCGGCGCCACCCTGGTGGTGCTGTTCACCATCGTGCTGACGATGCTGTTGATCCGCACGCTCGGCCTGGCTTCGCGGGGCAGTGTGAACCCGCAAGAGATCGCTCTGGTGCTGGGCTACACGGTCATTGGCCGCATGCCCACCATCCTGACGCTGGCCCTGTTCGTGGCCATCGTGTTCACGCTCTCGCGCATGTACCGCGACAGTGAAATGATCATCTGGTTTTCCAGCGGGCGCTCGCTCGGGGGCTTTCTCGGGCCGGTGCTGCGGTTCTCATGGCCCATTCTGCTGGTCATCACGCTCATGGTGTTTTTCGTCTGGCCCTGGGCCAACCAGCAGACCGACAACCTGCGCAGCCGCTTTGAGCGCCGAGGAGACCTCGAACGCGTGGCACCCGGCCAGTTTCAGGAGTCGTCCAGTGGACGCCGCGTTTTCTTCATCGACAAGGACACGGCGGGTGGCACCGAGGGGCGCAACATCTTCATCTCCAGCACCGAAGACGATGGTCGCGAGACCGTGACGTCGGCGCGATCGGGACGCATCGAATGGATCAAGGACCAGCAGTTCCTGATGCTCAACAATGGACAACGACTTGAGACCGCCGCTGATGGCAGCGGCCTGAAGGTCAGCGAGTTCGAAAGCTACGGCACCCAGATCGGATCGACCTCGGTGACCGAGGGCCGAGCTCAGGCCTTGAAGTCGCGCAGCACACTGCTGCTCATCACCGAGCCCGATCGGGCCAATCTCGGAGAGCTGGGTTGGCGCATCGGCATGGCGCTGACGGCACTGAATTTCGTGCTGATTGCCCTGGCCACCACCGCAGGCAATCCGCGCGCGGGGCGTGGTGGCAACCTGTTCTTCACCCTCTTCTCGTTCGTGTTTTATTACAACCTGCTCAACCTCGGCCAGAGCTGGGTGGCCGGCGGGCTGGTGACCCTGGGAGCTTTCATGCTCATGCTGCACGGGGGCGTGTTCGTGCTCACCGTGCTCTGGCTGATGAAGCGGCACTACAACCTGAGCGTGCGCAGCTGGCTCAACAGCCGGCGCAACGCCGGCGCAGCGGCACGCGGGGTGGCTGCATGAGAACCATCCGGCGCCTGATCTATGGCGAAATCTTTCTGGCGGTGGGCTTTGTGCTGCTGGCCTTCCTCTCGCTCTTCTTCTTTTTCGACTTTGTGGACGAGCTGCCTGCGCTGGGCAAACCGTCGGCCCTGGACGCGACGCTGGTGTACGAAGTGCCCCATGCCCTGCTGTACGTGGGGTTGCTCATGCCCAGCCGCATTTATGAACTGCTGCCGATCTCGGTGTTGATCGGAGCGGTTTTTGTGCTGGCGCGGTTGGCCCAGGGTTCCGAGTACACGATCCTGCGCACCAGCGGACTGGGGCCCTGGCGTGCGCTGCGCACACTGCTGGGCCTCGGTGCCGTTTTCGTGGTGCTCACGTTTGCCCTGGGCGATTACGTCGCCCCGCTCGCGGACCGAACAGCCCAGCTGCTCAAGGCGCGCTACCAGGGCAACATCAGCGTCGGGCAAACCGGCGCGTGGCTCAAGGAACGCCAGCCCTACAGCAACTTCTCAGTCAACGTGGGCTCCATGTCGTCGCAGGGTGAGCTGGGCAACGTGCGGATTTTCGAGTTCAACAACCAGGGCTCGCTGGTCTCCACACTCACCGCTGCCACGGGACAGATCGAGATGGATGACTCCTGGACCTTGCGCCAGGTGCAGCGCCGCGAATTCGACACCGCGGGTCAGGCGTCGGCCCGCATCGTGCGCAGCGAGCTGGACAGCTTCCGCTGGCCCAGCGGCATCAACAGCGAGATGGTCTCCGTCGCCCTGCTCAAGCCCGAGACCATGCGCACGGCCGATCTGTTTGGCTACATCCGCCACCTGCAAGCCAATGGCCAGACTGCCCAGCGCTACGAGATCGAGTTCTGGCGCAAGGTGTTCTACCCGCTCAGTTGCCTGGTGATGGTGGTGCTCGCCCTGCCCTTTGCGTACCTGCACTTCCGTTCGGGCAGCATCACCGCCTATGTGTTTGGCGGTGTGATGATCGGCATCAGCTTCTTCCTGCTCAACAACGTGTTCGGCTACATCGGCAACCTCAATGCCTGGCAACCCTGGCTGGCGGCGGCCTCGCCCGCCTTGATCTATTCGGTGTTTTCGCTGGCCGCTTTTGGCTGGCTTGTCTTGCGAAGGTAGTGTGTCCATGCTCGGTGTGATCGTGTTTGCCCATGGGTCGCGCGACCCCTTGTGGCGTCTCCCTGTGGAGTCGGTAGCGCAACAGATCGCGTGCAGCGATCCGGCAGCGGCTGTGTCGTGCGCCTACCTGGAACTGTGTGAGCCCGACATGGCTACCGCCGTGCGCCAGATGGTGGAGACAGGCGCCACGCGCGTGCGGGTGCTTCCCTTGTTCTTCGGCATGGGCAAACATGCCCGTGAAGACCTGCCGGTGCTCATGAAGGAACTCGTAGAAGCCCACCCGCAAGTGCGCTTTGAGCAGTTGCCCGCCGCGGGTGAAGACCCCCGCCTGACCGCACTGCTCGCGAAGATCGCGCTTGAAACTGCGCCATGAACCTGCACCAGTTCCGCTTCGTGCAGGAGGCCGTGCGCCGCAACCTGAACCTGACTGAAGCCGCCAAGGCACTGCACACCTCGCAGCCTGGCGTGTCCAAGGCCATCATCGAACTGGAAGACGAGCTCGGTATCGAGATCTTTGCGCGCCACGGCAAGCGCATCAAGCGCGTGACGGAGCCCGGCCTGCAGGTGCTCAAGAGCATCGAAATCATCCTGCGCGAGGTCAACAACCTCAAACGCATCGGCGAGCAGTACTCGGCGCAGGACAGCGGCACGCTGTCCATCGCCACCACCCACACCCAGGCGCGCTATGTGCTGCCCGGGCCGGTGGCTGCGCTGCGCCAGGCCTATCCCAAGGTCGCCATCAGCCTGCACCAGGGTTCCCCCGACCAGGTGGCCAAAATGCTGATGGAAGAAGTGGCCGAGATCGGCATGGCCACCGAATCGCTGGTGAACTACCCCGAACTCGTCACCCTGCCCTGCTACGAGTGGCAGCATGTGCTGGTGTTCCCGTTCGACCACCCGCTGCTGGAGCGCGAGCGCATCACGCACGAAGACCTGGCCCAGGTGCCGCTGATCACCTACCACCCGAGCTACACCGGTCGCACCCGCATCGATCAGGCGTTTGCCCTGCGCCACCTCAAGCCCAACATCGTGCTGGAAGCGATCGACTCCGACGTCATCAAGACCTACGTGAAGCTGGGCATGGGCGTGGGTATCGTGGCTGAGATGGCGATGGCGGGTGACAACCAGACGCCCGACCTGGTGTCGCGCCCAGCCGCCGACCTGTTTGGCCACAACCTGGCGCGTGTGGCCTTCAAGCGCGGCACCTACCTGCGCCACTTCGTGTTGCGCTTCGCCGAGTTGCTGAGCGAACGCCTCACGCGCGACCAGGTGATGCGCGCCATGAGCGGCACCCCCGATGACTACGAGTTGTGACCCCATGAGCCCGAATCCACCCCGGACACCTGCCCTCACCTCTCGCCTGCCCAACGTGGGCACCACCATCTTCACCGTCATGTCGGCCCTGGCTGCCGAGCACAAGGCGGTCAATCTGGGTCAGGGCTTCCCTGACTTCGATTGCGATCCGTCGCTGGTCAACGCCGTCACGCAGGCCATGCAGGCCGGTCACAACCAATATCCCCCCATGCCGGGCGTGCCCGCGCTGCGCCAGGCCATGGCCGACAAGATGCTCTCGCTGTACGGCCTCACTTGCGACCCGGCCACCGAGATCACCGTGACCGCAGGCGCCACGCAGGCCATCTTGACCGCGCTGCTCGCCGTGGTGCACCCCGGCGACGAGGTCATCGTGCTGGAGCCCTGCTACGACAGCTACGTGCCCAACATCGAACTGGCCGGTGGCGTGCCGGTGCGCGTGCCGCTCACCCCCGGCACCTTTCGCCCTGACTTCGACCGCATCGCAGCCGCCATGACACCGCGCACCCGCGCCATCGTGATCAACAGTCCGCACAACCCCAGCGGCACCGTGTGGAGCGCGGCCGACATGCAGCGTCTGCAAGACCTGCTCGCGCCCACCGACGTGCTGCTGATCAGCGACGAGGTGTACGAGCACATGGTGTTCGACGGCCAGGCCCACCAGAGCGCCGCGCGTTTCCCGGGCCTTGCAGCACGCGCCTTCATCGTGAGCAGCTTCGGAAAAACGTATCACGTGACCGGCTGGAAAGTGGGCACCGTGGTGGCACCCGCCGCGCTCACCGCCGAGTTCCGCAAGGTGCACCAGTTCAATGTGTTCACGGTGAACACGCCGGTGCAGCACGCCCTGGCTGCCTACATGGCCAACCCCGCGCCCTACCTCGAACTCAGCGCTTTCTACCAGCGCAAGCGCGACCTGTTCCGCGAAGGCCTCTCAAACACCCGCTTTCGCATGCTCGCGGGCGAAGGCACGTACTTCCAGTGCGTGGACATTTCTCGCCTGGCCGTGCCCGAGCGCGACCTGCCCGAAGGCGACTTCTGCCAGTGGCTCACGCGCGAGATCGGGGTGGCGGCCATTCCCCTGTCGGCCTTTTACGGCAACGGGTTCGACCAGCGGGTGGTGCGTTTCTGCTTCGCCAAGAAAGACGCGACCTTGCGCGAGGCTTTGAGGCGGCTCGCCAGACTCTGACTCAGCAGCGCACTGCGTTGCGGCAGAAGCGGTCGAGTTCACGCACGGTGCTCTGCCGAGCCACGGCCTGCCTGGCATTCGGCCCCACTTCCAGACTCAGCTTCATCTCGTATTTCTTGAAGAAGTCGTCAAACAGCTCGCCCCCCAGCGTGCCGATGGCGGTGAGCTGGTCTGTCTTCGCATCGTGCTCCAGCAGCACAGCACACAGCGGCTGCTCGGCCGGTCCATCCAGCACCTGCGCACCGCGCGCCGGGTCGTACTGGCTGTGGTCGGCGCAACAGTGAATGAGATCGTTGCCCTTGCTCGGCGTCTGCGGGTTCACCGCCGCACCCTTGCGAAAACTGATGAAGCTCAGGTCTTTCGTGGGGTAGACCAGCTTGTGCGCGCAGATGGCCGAGAACGCCACCAGGCTGCGCCTGGGTCCGACGCCGCCGGGCCACTGGTAGGGCTGCTTGTCGCGGGTGACCAGCTGGGTGGGCTGCGCAGCCTTGCCCAGATCGAGCAGAAACACCGGCGTGGCTTCGAACGGGTAGTGGAAGACGTAATTGGTCTGTGCCCGCAGGCTCGCGGCCTTGAGTGGTTTGCCCAGCTCGTCCAGCAGCAGCACGCGGCCGTGGCTGCGGGGTTGGGCGTCAACTGCCCAGGCTTTGCTGGCCAATGTCGCGGCCAGAGACCCGGCACCCAGCGCGCAACTTTCCACGAATTCACGACGATCCATCTGAAGACCCCGCTGCGTTGAAACGATGGCCACGAAGGTGACCATCAGTGCAGTGAAACGCATCGGCGGGCGCAGTGTCAACCGGCGCGGACATGCCCCACCCCGACCTGGGGACAAGCCAGCCTGACATGCGCTCGGCTGGAGCGCGACTTTTTCCACAGGACAGGGCTGTGGAAGCGCTGATTTTCCCTTCGCTGCATCCGATACAAGGTGACGCGCGTAGTAACCGCAAGGATCGCCCCGGTTCGCTACCTCTCCTCTTGTCTTGAAAAGGTCGTTCATGTTTTCGTCAGCCCAAGCACGCCCGCGCACCGCCACCCGTTCAACCCGGCCTCTCGTTCGCCACACCCTGGGGCTGCTGCTGTTGGGCGCTGGCCTCTGGGCAGGCCAGGGGGTCGCCCGCGCCACGACCAGCAGCACGGTGGTCGAAGCAATCCAGTTGCCCGCCTGGGTCGAGCGCAACGGGCAACGCCGCGCGGCCGAGCCGGGTGTGCAATTGCGCGCCGCCGACAAAGCCATCACCGCCGGCAACGCCCGCATGCTGCTGCGCATGTCCGATCGAAGCATGATCAAGCTTGGTGAGAACACCGAGTTCTTGATCGAGAACCTCGCTGTGCGCCAGCCGCAAGCGGCGGGTCCGTCGGAGCTCTCGGCGACGCTGCGCCTGGTCACCGGGGTGTTCCGCTACGCCACCGACTACTCCAGCAAAGCCCTGGGCAACAAACGCGAGCTCAACCTCAAGATGGCCACCGCCACCGTGGGCATCC
>JBBQKZ010000121.1:0-11509 GCA_038327405.1 Burkholderiales bacterium
GCACTTTGTCCCATGACCCACACACTTGACCGCCCCATCCAGTTGCTCGTGGTCGACGACCATTCCCTGTTCCGCCGCGGACTCATGGCCCTGCTCTCGCAGGACCAGCGCTTCGAGGTGACCTGCGAGGCGGGCGATGTGGGCGAGGCGCTGCGCTGCGTGGCGCGCCAGCGGCCCGACGTGATCCTGCTCGACAACCACCTGCCCGGTGTGCTGGGCGTGGACGCGATCCCCGCGCTGCGCCAGGCCGCACCTGGCAGCCGCGTGCTCATGCTCACCGTGAGCG
Source organism: Burkholderiales bacterium (assembly GCA_038327405.1). Classification (GTDB taxonomy): domain Bacteria; phylum Pseudomonadota; class Gammaproteobacteria; order Burkholderiales; family Burkholderiaceae_C; genus Hydrogenophaga. Next base: position 287 of record JBBQKZ010000121.1, read on the forward strand.
AGAACGAGGCCGACCTGGTGGCCGCACTCAAGGCCGGTGCGGACGGGTATTTGCTCAAAACGGTGGAGTCGCACCACCTGTGCGAGGCCATCGTCAAGGTGATGGACGGCGAATCGGTGGTGAGCCCCGAGATGACAACCAAGCTGGTGTCGGCCCTGCGCTCGCAGCCAGTCGCGAACGGCCAGGGCGCTACCACCGCCGCACCCCCGTCCACCTCGGACGCCGAACTCGCTTCGCTGTCGACCCGGGAACTCGAAATCCTGCATCTGATCGCACGGGGTGACAGCAACAAACACATTGCGCGCCAACTCGACATCGCCGAGACCACAGTCAAGATCCACGTGCAGCACATCCTGCGCAAACTCCACCTCACCTCGCGTGTGCAGGCAGCGGTGTTCGCCGCCCGCCACGCCTGACCAGGACACCCCCATGGCACTGCACCATCTCGACTCCGGCGAAATCGCCAACCTTATGAACCAGGGCGGCGACGCGCTCAGCACACAGTCTGTGGCCCTCTTCAAGTCCGAGCAGCTCGAGGTCATCCGCCTGCGCCTGCCGCTGGGCAAGGGCATGCCGATGCACCAGGTACCGGGGGAGATCACGGTGCAATGTCTGGAGGGCGTGATCGACTTCGAAACGCCCGATGGGGTGCAGCAACTGCAGGCTGGGCAGCTGCTGTTTCTGCGCGGCGGTGTGCCGCACGGCCTGCTCGCGGTGGAAGACGCCAGCGTGCTGGTCACGATAGTTCTCGTGCATTGATCCAGATCAACTGACGGCTGCAAAAGAGCCGCGGTAGTTCTTCCGGACGCCCTGCGTCCTTTCCCCATCGTTCTTCAGAGCCGCCCCCGCCACCCGGGAGGCGGATAGCCACCAGCGCGCCCAGCGCCGACAGTCTTGCCATGCCCCGCGTGGAGAAAGACAACATGGCTTCTGAACTGAACAACGACAAGAAAGCGTGGTCCGTGCTGATCGTCAGCACGCTGGCCTTCACCGTGTGCTTCATGGTGTGGATGATGTTCGGCGTCATCGGCATCCCGATCAAGAAGGCGCTCGACCTCAACTCCACCCAGTTCGGCCTGCTCATGGCCACACCGGTGCTCACCGGCTCGCTGGTGCGGGTACCGCTGGGCATTTGGACCGACCGCTACGGTGGCCGCATCGTGATGGCCCTGCTCATGGCCACCACCGTGCCGGCGATCTGGCTCATGAGCTACGCCACCGCCTACTGGCACTTCCTCACCATCGGTTTGTTCGTGGGCCTCGCGGGCGGATCGTTTTCGGTCGGCACGCCCTATGTGGCGCGCTGGTTCCCCAAGCACCGCCAGGGCATGGCCATGGGCGTGTACGGCGCGGGCAATTCGGGCGCAGCGGTCAACAAGTTCGTGGCCCCGGTGCTGCTGGTGGCCTTTGGCTGGGCCATGGTGCCGCAGGTGTACGCGGCAATCATGCTGGGCACGGTGGTGCTGTTCTGGCTCTTCACCTACAGCAACCCCGACCACCTGGTGCCGAGCAACGTGTCCTTCACGGACCAGCTCAAGGCGCTCAAGGACCCCAAGGTGCTCAAGTACTGCCAGTACTACAGCATCGTCTTCGGTGGCTACGTGGCGCTCTCGCTCTGGATGGTGCAGTACTACGTGGGCGAGTTCGGTCTGGACATCCGCGTGGCCGCGCTGCTGGCGGCCTGCTTCTCGCTGCCCGGGGGCGTGCTGCGTGCGGTGGGCGGGGTGATGTCGGACAAGTTCGGCGCGCACAAGGTCACCTGGTGGGTGCTGTGGGTGAGCTGGATCTGCCTCTTCCTGCTCTCGTATCCGCAGACCGATTTCACCGTGGCGACGGTGGATGGGCCCAAAACTTTCCACATCGGCCTCAACGTCTATCTCTTCACCGGCCTGATGTTCATCCTGGGCATCGCCTGGGCCTTCGGCAAGGCCAGTGTCTTCAAGTACATCAGCGACGACTACCCGAAAAACATCGGTGCCATCAGCGGCATCGTCGGCCTGGCCGGTGGCCTGGGGGGCTTCGTGCTGCCCATCCTGTTCGGGGTGTTGATGGACCTCACCGGCATCCGCTCAAGCGCCTTCATGTTGATGTACGGCGTGGTCTGGGTGTCGCTCATCTGGATGTATTGGACCGAGGTGCGCCAGACCGAGGTCATGGGCGCCAACGCCAAACCCTTTTCCCTTCAGAACTGACGCTGCGCGTTGGTCCACACCACCATGAACAACACTCAAAAGACCGGTGCAGACATCGTCGACTGGCGCCCGGAAGATGGAACCTTCTGGAACACCACCGGCAAGCGCATCGCCTACCGCAACCTCTGGATCTCCGTGCCGGCCCTGCTGTGCGGCTTTGCAGTCTGGGGCATGTGGGGAATCATCACGGTGCAGATGCTGAACCTGGGCTTCCCCTTCACCCAGGCCGAGCTGTTCACGCTCACCGCCATCTCCGGCATCTCGGGCGCCACCATGCGCATCCCGGCGTCGTTCCTGGTGCGCCTAGCCGGTGGGCGCAACACCATCTTCCTCACCACCGCGATGCTGCTAGCCCCGGCCATCGGCACCGGCTTTGCCCTGCAGCACCCCGAGTGGCCGTTGTGGTCGTTCCAGCTGCTGGCGCTGTGGTCCGGTGTGGGTGGCGGCAACTTCGCCAGCTCGATGTCCAACATCAGCACCTTCTTCCCCAAACGCCTGCAGGGCACGGCGCTGGGCCTCAACGCCGGTCTGGGCAATTTCGGTGTGACAACCATGCAGATCGTCATCCCGCTGGTGATGACGCTGCCGCTGCTCGGCGCCTTTGGCGGTGAGTCCATGACGCTGGTGAAAGACAGTGGCTGGATCTTCGGCAAGATCGCGGCCGGCACGCCCACCTGGATCCAGAACGCCGGTTTCGCCTGGGTCATTTCGCTTGTGCCGCTGTCGATCCTCGCCTGGTTCGGCATGAACAACCTCAAGACCGTGTCGCCCGACACCGGCCACCCGCTGGTGGCGTTCGCCAAGGTCACCTACCTCTACACCCTGGCTTTCATCCCGGCCATCTTCATGCTCTGGCTGTACCTGCCGGCCCCCACCGGCCTCGGCATCCTGAACATGTGGGTCGCCATCCCGCTAGACATCATCCTCGCGCTGCTCATGATGCGCCTGGCCGCCTTTGGTGCCATGAAGGAAAACGTCGCCAAGCAGTTCGCGATCTTCCGCAACAAGCACACCTGGTCGCTCACCGCGCTCTACATCGTCACCTTCGGCTCCTTCATCGGTTTTTCGATGGTGCTGCCGCTGGCCATCACGGTGATCTTCGGCTTCCAGCACGTGGCGGACACGGCCGGCGTGATGACACACACGCTGAAAAACCCGAACGCACCTTCGGCCCTGACCTACGCCTGGATCGGCCCCTTCGTCGGTGCCGCGGTGCGCCCCATCGGCGGCTGGATCTCCGACAAGGTGGGCGGCTCCATCGTCACGCAGGTCATTTCGGCGGTGATGGTGCTGGCGTCGGTGGCGGTGGGCTACGTGATGATGCAGGCCTACGGTTCGGCCACGCCCGAGCAGTACTTCCCCGCCTTCATCGGTCTGTTCATCGTGCTGTTCTTTGCCAGCGGCATCGGCAACGGCTCCACCTTCCGCACCATCGGCGTCATCTTCGACCGCCAGCAGGCCGGCCCCGTGCTGGGCTGGACCTCGGCCGTGGCCGCCTACGGCGCCTTCATCGCGCCGGTGGTGATCGGCGCGCAGATCAAGGCCGGCACACCGCAGTACGCCATGTACGGCTTCGCCATCTTCTACGCCGTCTGCCTGGTGCTGAACTGGTGGTTCTACCTGCGCAAGGGCGCGGAGATCAAGAACCCCTGACCACCTCGCACCTCTGATGCCAGCCCCATTTTCCGGAGACCTTCATGAGCCATTTCCTTGACCGCCTTTCCCATTTCTCGCTGCCGCGCGAAAACTTCTCGGGCAACCACGGCCAGACCACCGGTGAAGACCGTACCTGGGAAGACGCCTACCGCAACCGCTGGGCGCACGACAAGATTGTGCGCAGCACCCACGGCGTGAACTGCACCGGTTCGTGCTCGTGGAAGATCTACGTCAAGGGCGGCATCGTCACCTGGGAAACCCAGCAGACCGACTACCCGCGCACGCGCTGGGACATGCCCAACCACGAGCCGCGCGGCTGCGCACGCGGTGCCTCTTACAGCTGGTACCTGTATTCCGCCAACCGCGTGAAGTACCCCATGGTGCGCGGTCGCCTGCTGGAGCGCTGGCGCGCCGCGCTGAACGTGGCAAAGACCCCGGCGGACGCCTGGGCCTCCATCGTCGAGAACCCCGAAGCCCGGCGCGACTACCAGCAGGTGCGCGGCATGGGCGGCTTTGTCCGCTCAAGCTGGGACGAGGTCAACCAGCTGATCGCCGCGGCCAACGTGTACACCATCAAGCAGCACGGGCCCGACCGCATCATCGGCTTCAGCCCGATCCCGGCCATGAGCATGGTGAGCTACGCCGCCGGCTCGCGCTATCTGTCGCTCATTGGCGGCGTGTGCATGAGCTTCTACGACTGGTACTGCGACCTGCCGCCGGCCAGCCCGCAGGTGTGGGGTGAGCAGACCGACGTGCCCGAATCGGCCGACTGGTACAACAGCTCATTCATCATCGCCTGGGGTTCCAACGTGCCGCAGACGCGCACACCCGACGCCCACTTCTTCACCGAGGTGCGCTACAAGGGCGCCAAGACGGTGGCCGTGACACCCGACTACTCCGAGGTCGCCAAACTCTCCGACCTCTGGCTGCACCCCAAGCAGGGCACCGACGCCGCGCTCGCCATGGCCATGGGCCACGTGGTGCTGAAGAACTTCTACTTTCCAGACGGCGGCAAGCCGCGCTCCAGCTACTTCGACGACTACGCACGACGCTACACCGACCTGCCGCTGCTGGTGATGTTGAAAGAACACACGCTCGCCGACGGCAGCAAAACCCTGGTGCCCGACCGCTACCTGCGCGCCAGCGACTTCAACGGCAAGCTCGGTCAGAAGAACAACCCCGAGTGGAAGACCGTGGCCTTCGACACCGATGGCAAAGCGGTGTTGCCCAACGGCTCGATCGGTTTCCGCTGGGGCGAGGCCGGCCGCAACGACGAAGGCAAGTGGAACCTGCAGTCCAAGGAAGCCCGCAGCGACACCAACGTGAAGCTCAAGCTCTCGGTGATCGAGGACGGCGAGCAGGACAGCCAGGTGGTGGACGTGGCCTTCCCGTACTTCGGTGGCGACACTTCCCCGCACTTCACACCGAACGCGCAGAACGGCAGCATCAACCACGCCCGCGTGCCGGCCGTTCGCCTGCGCCTGGGCAAGGCCGGTGAAGAGCGCCACGCGCTGGTGGCCACCGTGTTCGACCTGCAGGTGGCGCAGTACGGAATCGACCGCGGTCTGGGCAGTGGCGCGAAAAACTTCGACGACAACGCCGCCTACACCCCGGCCTGGCAGGAGAGCATCACCGGCGTGCCGCGCGATCAGGTCATCACCGTGGCGCAGCAGTTCGCCGACAACGCCGACAAGACGCACGGCAAGTCGATGGTGATCATCGGTGCGGCCATGAACCACTGGTACCACGCTGACATGAACTACCGCGGTGTCATCAACCTGCTGATGATGTGCGGCTGCATCGGCCAGAGCGGTGGCGGCTGGGCGCACTACGTGGGCCAGGAAAAGCTTCGCCCGCAAACAGGCTGGGTGCCGCTGGCGTTTGCCACCGACTGGTCACGCCCACCGCGCCAGATGAACAGCACCAGCTTCTTCTACGCGCACACCGACCAGTGGCGCTACGAGAAGCTCGGCATGGAAGAGATCGTGAGCCCGCTGGCCGACAAGGCCGCGTTCGGCGGCAGCATGATCGACTTCAACGTTCGCGCCGAGCGCATGGGATGGCTGCCGAGTGCCCCGCAGCTCAAGACCAACCCGCTGCAGGTGGTGAAAGACGCCACCGCCGCCGGGCTCGATGCCAAGGACTACGTGGTACGTGCGCTGAAAGACGGCACGCTGGCCATGAGCTGTGAAGACCCGGACGCGCCGCAGAACTGGCCGCGCAACATGTTCGTGTGGCGCAGCAACCTGCTGGGCTCCAGCGGCAAGGGCCACGAGTATTTCTGCAAGCATCTGCTGGGCACCGAAAACGGCGTGCAGGGCAAAGACCTGGGCCAGGACGACGCCAAGCCCGAAGAGGTGGTGTGGCACAAGAACGCGCCCCAGGGCAAGCTCGACCTGCTGGTCACGCTCGACTTCCGCATGAGTACCACCTGCATGTATTCCGACGTGGTCCTGCCAACCGCCAGCTGGTACGAGAAGAACGACCTCAACACCAGCGACATGCACCCCTTCATCCACCCGCTGTCGGCGGCGGTGGACCCGGTGTGGCAGAGCCGCAGCGACTGGGAGATCTACAAGGGTTTTGCGCAAGCCTTCAGCGAGGTCTGCGTGGGTCACCTGGGCGTGGAGAAAGAAGTGGTACTCACACCCATCATGCACGACACCCCCGGCGAACTCGCGCAGCCGTTTGACGTGAAGGAATGGCGCAAGGGCCACTGCGAACTGATCCCCGGCAAGACCGCGCCGCAGATCACCGTGGTGGAGCGCGACTACCCCAACACCTTCAAACGTTTCACGGCGCTCGGCCCCTTGCTCGACAAACTGGGTAACGGTGGCAAGGGCATCGGCTGGAAAACCGGCACCGAGGTCGAGCAGCTCGGCCAGCTCAACGGCACCACGCTCGACGAAGGCGTGACCAAGGGCATGCCCAAGATCGTGACCGACATCGACGCCTGCGAGGTCATCCTGCAGCTCGCCCCCGAGACCAACGGCCATGTGGCGGTGAAGGCCTGGGAAGCGCTGGGCAAACAGACCGGCATCGACCACACCCACCTCGCGATCCACCGCGAGGACGAGAAAATCCGCTTCCGCGACATCCAGGCGCAGCCGCGCAAGATCATCAGCAGCCCGACCTGGAGCGGCATCGAGAGCGAGACGGTGAGCTACAACGCCGGCTACACCAACGTGCACGAACTCATTCCATGGCGCACCCTCACCGGCCGCCAGCAGTTCTACCAGGACCACCCCTGGATGATTGCCTTCGGCGAAGGCCTGGGCAGCTACCGCCCGCCGGTGGACATGAAGGCGACGTCGGGCATCCACAACATCAAGTCCAACGGCAACGCGGAGATCGTGCTGAACTTCATCACGCCGCACCAGAAGTGGGGCATCCACTCGACCTACAGCGACAACCTGATGATGCTCACCCTGAACCGGGGCGGCACCGTGGTCTGGCTGAGCGAAGACGACGCCAAGAGCGCCGGCATCGTGGACAACGACTGGGTCGAGCTGTTCAACATCAACGGCGCGGTGGCCGCGCGTGCGGTGGTGAGCCAGCGGGTGAAGTCGGGCATGGTGATGATGTACCACTCGCAGGAAAAGATCATCAACACCCCGGGCTCGGAGATCACCGGTGTGCGCGGCGGCATCCACAACTCGGTCACCCGCATCGTGCTCAAGCCGACCCACATGATCGGCGGCTACGCGCAGCTCAGCTACGGCTTCAACTACTACGGAACGATCGGCACCAACCGCGACGAATTCGTCGTGGTGCGCAAGATGGACAAGGTGGACTGGCTGGACACACCGGCCGACGACCACCTGATCCGAGCGTACCAATCGCAGGGCGAAAACCCTTGAACACCCGTCGATCCGAAGGAGCCTGAATCATGAAAATACGCGCACAAATCGGCATGGTGCTCAACCTGGACAAGTGCATCGGTTGCCACACCTGTTCGGTCACCTGCAAGAACGTCTGGACCAACCGCCCCGGGGTGGAATACGCCTGGTTCAACAACGTCGAGAGCAAGCCCGGCATCGGCTACCCGAAAGAGTGGGAGAACCAGGAGAAATGGCAAGGTGGCTGGACGCGCCGTGCCGACGGCTCCATCGTGCCCAAACAGGGTGGCAAGTGGCAGCTGCTGATGAAGATCTTCGCCAACCCGCACCTGCCGGAGATCGACGACTACTACGAACCCTTCACCTTCGACTACGACCATCTGCAGTCGGCGCCCGAGATGAAGAACACGCCCACCGCGCGTCCGCGCAGCCTGATCACCGGCGCACGCATGGAGAAGATCGAGTGGGGCCCGAACTGGGAAGAGATCCTGGGCGGCGAGTTCGCCAAGCGCAGCAAGGACGCCAACTTCAACGGCTTCGAGGCCGCGCAGAAGGCCATGGTGGGGGAGTTCGAGAACACTTTCATGATGTACCTGCCGCGCCTGTGCGAGCACTGCCTCAACCCGGCGTGTGTGGCCTCGTGCCCCTCGGGCTCGATCTACAAGCGCGAGGAAGACGGCATCGTGCTGATCGACCAGGACAAGTGCCGCGGCTGGCGCATGTGCGTGAGCGGCTGCCCCTACAAGAAGATTTACTACAACTGGAAAAGCGGCAAGGCCGAGAAGTGCATCTTCTGCTACCCGCGCATCGAAGCCGGCCAGCCCACCGTGTGCAGCGAGACCTGCGTGGGCCGCATCCGCTACCTGGGCGTGCTGCTGTACGACGCCGATCGCATCCAGGAAGCCGCGAGCGTGCCCAACGAGATGGACCTCTACAAGGCGCAGATCGACCTTTTCATGGACCCGCACGACCCGGCGGTGATCGCCCAGGCGCGCGCCGACGGCATTCCCGAGAACTGGCTGGAGGCCGCGCGCCACAGCCCGGTCTACAAGATGGCAGTGGACTGGAAGGTGGCGCTGCCGCTGCACCCCGAGTACCGCACGCTGCCGATGGTCTGGTACGTGCCACCGCTCTCGCCCATCACCGCCGCGGCCAACGCCGGGCACCTGGGTGGCAACGGCGAGATCCCGGACGTGAGCCAGCTGCGCATTCCGGTGAAGTACCTCGCCAACCTGCTGACCGCCGGTGACACGGTGCCGGTGGTGCGCGCGCTCGAACGCATGCTGGCCATGCGCAGCTACCAGCGCGCCAAACACGTGGACCGCGTGATCAACCAGGACGTGCTCGACCAGGTCGGCATGAGCGTGCGCGAGGTCGAAGACATGTACCAGACCATGGCGATCGCCAACTACGAGGACCGTTTCGTGATCCCCACCACCCACCGCGAATACGCCGAGAACACCTTCAACATCAAGGGCGGCTGCGGCTTCACGTTCGGCAACGGTTGCTCGGAAGGGCAGACGGAAACCAGCCTGTTCGGCAGTGAGAAGAAACGAACGATTCCGATCAAGGCAGGGGTCTGACATGGGCTTTTTCTCTTCTCCCCAAAAGCCCGCCGTGCACACCCTGCGTGTGCTCGCCCACCTGCTGCGTTACCCCAGCGCCGAGCTGCGCGAACACGCCGGTGAACTGCGCGAGGCACTGCGCGCCGAGGCCGCCTTGCCGCCCACGCGCCTGACCGAACTCGACGCGCTGCTGGTGCATCTGAGCCAGCAGCCGGCACTGGTCGTTGAGGCCGACTACGTGGAGCTGTTCGACCGCGGGCGCAGCACTGCGCTGCACCTGTTCGAACACGTGCTCGGCGATTCGCGCGACCGGGGTCCGGCCATGATCGACCTGATCCAGACCTACGAGAAGGCTGGCCTTTTCTTCGGCCCGGCCGAGCTGCCCGACCACCTGAGCGTGCTGCTGGAGTTCGCCTCCACCCAGCCGGCTGCGGTGGCGCGCGAGTTCCTCGGCGAGAGCGCGCACATCGTGCGGGTGATCTTCAGTGCGCTGCTCAAGCGCGAGAGCCCTTACGCCAGCGTGCTGGCCGCCGTGCTGGAGATCGCGGGCGAGAAAGCCGAGCCGGTGCCGGTGGCGGCCGACCCCGGTATCGACGAAAGCTGGGCCGAGCCCGCGGTGTTCGGTGGTTGTTCCACCGAAGGCCAGGCCAGACCCGGCCAGCCCCAACCGATCCGCATCGTGAAGGCGGCCACCGGCCGTCACCCCTCATCCCCATCAGGAGCACAGGCATGACCTCACTGCACCACTTCCTCTTCGGCGTGTATCCCTACATCTGCCTGGCCGTGTTCTTCATGGGCAGTCTCGCCCGGTTTGACCGTGACCAGTACACCTGGAAAAGCGATTCGTCGCAGCTGCTGCGCAAGGGCCAGCTGCGCTGGGGCAGCAACCTGTTCCACCTCGGCATCCTGTTCCTGTTCTTTGGTCACTTCGTGGGCCTGCTCACGCCGCACTTCTTCTACGAAGGCTTCATGGACGCCTCGGTCAAACAGCGGCTGGCCATCTACGCGGGCGGCACCGCCGGTGTGATCTGTTTCGTGGGCCTGACGCTACTGCTGCACCGGCGCATCTTCGACCCGCGCATCCGCCTCACCAGCCACCGCACCGACCTGGCCATCCTGATCATCTTGTGGGTGCAGCTGGTGCTGGGCCTGATCACGCTGCCCTACTCGTACTCGCACGCCGACGGCAGCGCCATGCTGGTGCTGGCCGAGTGGGCACAGCGCATCGTGACCTTCCGCCCCGAAGCGTCCGCGCTGGTCGCGCTGGACTGGCCGTACAAGGTGCACATGGTGCTGGGCATGACGATCTTCCTGCTGTTCCCGGTCTCGCGGCTGGTGCATGTGTGGAGCGGCTTCGCCAGCGTGGCCTACCTGGTGCGGCCGTACCAGGTGGTGCGCAGCCGCCGCCTGGGCGTGCCGGTGAACCCGACCAACCCGGCCCACCCGGCCAAGCCCCGCTGATCCACCCCCCACCCACGGGAGCCCCCATGAACCAAGACATCTCCACCCCGTCGGGTTGCGGCAGCAGTGCCTGCGCCTGCAAAAGCCCGGGGGCCGCTGCCACGGGCCCGGCCGCCATCGCCAGCATCAACGGCATCGCCCTGCACGAAGCCGGCGAGCTGCTGGACGCGCAGACCGTGCGCGAACGCGCCTGCACCGAGCTGCTGCGCCAGCAGGCGGTGAGCGCCGGTTTGCTGCCGCGCTTCACCGGCTTGAGCGCGCCCGAGCCCGACGCACAGACGCGCGCCGCGATCGAGGCCTTGCTCGAAGCCGAGGTGCACTCGCCCGAGCCGGGCGCCGAGGAATGCCGGCGCCACTACGAGGCGCACAAGCCGCGCTTCGTGGTGGGGCAGGCGCTGCACGTGCGGCACATCCTGTTCGCGGTCACACCGGGCGTGCCGGTGAACGCGCTGGCCCAGCGCGCCGAAGCCGCTCTGCTCGAGCTCTCGCGCCAAGGCGTCTCCACCGAGC
>JBBQKZ010000122.1:0-11500 GCA_038327405.1 Burkholderiales bacterium
CTCACCAGTGCATCCAGCACGCGGCTTTGACGTGGCGTGAACCGGGGTTGTTGACTAGAATCGAGGCTGTTCTGGGCGCTCGGGTTTTCGAAAGGAAGCTCGGGCGTTTTCATTTCGAGCCCTCCACCTGTGCAGCGAGGAACTCCCGCGCATCTCCGACACGCCAAGCGGTCACACCGCTGAACAGCTTGGATGGTTTTGGAAACCTCGACTCTTGCACCCAACGCCAAAGCGTTGTGCGCGACGTGGGAATGACGGCGGGGGCCAACTGCGCAAAGCGCACAAAGCCACTGTCTGGCAGCGTATCGAAGGTTTGCCGCACCTTGTCACGGGTAGGTGTGGCGCTCATGCTGCCACCCCGAGGACGCGGCGAAGTTCAGAGACGGGCCACGCGAGGCGGCCATTGATGCGCAACGGGCGCAGTGGGCCGTCCTCACGCATTGCCCACAGGCGAAGAGTTTGCTGGGCACGGTTCAGGTGTCCTGCGGCCTCAGGCGTAGGCAGTACCGTGCGTGTTTCCAGCGTAAGCGGTGTGAGTTGAATGGTCTTTGCAGCCATGTCTTTAACCTCTCGGTTTGTTGAACATGACCGCATTGCGATGGCGGGGCACCCCGCGCTATCGCAACCCCGTCGAATCTCACTCTGCAACCCCGCCCAAAAGGGGACGACAACCCCGCCCGATAGAGCGATTCACCCCGTTCAATCAAGAGGCCTTGGGTCTCCGATTGAGTGTGCGGCGTACACCTTTGGGAAGTGCCTCTCCAAGAGAGCCCAACCCTTGTCTTGGCTCAAAGGCCGCCCTTTTCGGCGCTTAGCGTCCACCAGCCACTGCATCACCTCGAACGGACAGAAAAACGGCTGTGCGACATGGCCACGTCCTCCCTGCCCCCGGGCCTTGCGAGCCGCCAGCAATGCCGGGGTGTCCGTGAGGTTCTTAAACCATCCCATGCTCATGCCTGTGAAGCTGCCGAAGGCTGCAACAAGTTGTTCTCGTGAGGCAAGAACCGCATAGTCCATCACCTCGCCTGACTCCGCACGCTTCCTCGCGGGCATTGGTGTGTCGGGGTAGGGATACCCCAGCTTCACATCAGTGCCGATGGACTCCTCCGCGAGCCAGGCATTCACGTCATCTTGAAACAGGTCGCGGTGCCAAAGGTGAGCCTTGGGGATGAACTCGCGTTCCAGGCGAATGTTGTTGAGCCGGAGGGTGAGTTTTTTCGCGTGAATTGCTGCATCCATCTGTTCGGAAAGCAACTTGGCATCCAAGCCGGTGGTGAGGTCCGCGATGACTTGCGCCGCCTCGACCAGCGTGTATCTACCTCTACGCCACTTTGCAAGCCGTTCCTCAACCTCTGCGCAGAACTCGGGGAACGACCTGCACACGGTGCTTACGTGGCCAGCGAACGCCGTAGACACCTGTCGCATGTCGCCTCCGACTGGATGCGCCACCTTCCAGCGATGCGCTTCAAGTGGCGGCATTGAGGCCAAGACAGCATCTTCGTTCTCCTTGAGATACCTCCCCAGCCCAGCCAAGAAGAAGCCTCGATGCACGCGAAAGTTGTTCTCCATGGCCCAACGGCACCATTCTTCAGGAGACAACCTATCCAGCCCGTTGGTCGTCGCTAGTCGTTCCATGCTTTTGGCTGCCGCGCATGGGGCCGTGGCGTCGTAGCTGGGAACCGGGCTTGAACCGAGGTCATGATAAAGGTCAGGGTCCAAGCCTTGCATCAAACGTGCAGCCTCCCCTGAGCTCAAGGTCTTCATGTTTTCGACCCAGTACCGCCAGTCGATGAGCTTTCGGTTCTGAAGGAACTCAACTACACCTGCATGGGAATCTTCAGACGAATACGTGGCGAGGGGCTGCCTGCGTTCGAACCCCTCTAGCGCCATGTTGAGGACTGCATCTTCCAGATAAGGTGAGAGTTTCAAGTCACGGTCACCCTCACGCTCTTCCATCAACGACCACCGCTCGGGGCCATAGTCGTGCTCAAAATCGGCGGTGAACTCGTCAAGCCACACGAACACACCAGCGGGGAGTTTGGAAACGGACTTCGACAACCAAGCCGCGTAGCCCTGCTCATTGCTGGCGAACTGCTCGCGGAGTTCGGCTTCCAAGCCTTGCACGGCTGCCACGTACCGGTCCCATTCCTTCGGGAGAAGTTTTGTGGGAATACCTTCAACCAAGTGGTAGGTGTCGGTCTTTTCCATCCCCTGGAATGGCCCGGACTCCCGTGCAAACTCCCTCGCGACCACGTCCGGCGAAATTGTCCAACCAGTAGCGTATGGAATCGCTCGGACAGGGAGCGCATCCCTGTCTGCCACCTTCACCACCAACGACGAGTAGCTGCTCTCTGCCTCAGCTCGACTTACTGACCTATCCATTGCACGCCTTCGCAGTGCCCTTCAAATAGGTGCCCCAGCAGGCGGGTGAAGGTATCCCGCTTTTCAGCCGCTAAACCTAGCTGGGGCAAAACATATTACGCAGCTTGTACAAGTGCCAGCTTGCCCGGTTCAGCCTCGGCATCGAATTGCACCCCGGCCAGCTTCAAAACATGCGCCTCTATTTGCGCCAGAAACGGGCGTAGGGCGTCCACACTTCGCGGCCTATAGCCCTCGGCTGTTGCGCTGGGTTTGTGACCCATGACTTGCGCGATAGCCCCGGCAGGGGCACCGGCAGCCTCTCCCAGCAGGGAAAACGAGCGACGCAGCCCGTGAATGGTCAGGGCCTCAATTGCGGCGCTTTTAAGAGCGTTCGCGTGACTTGCGCGGGTGTCGGCAATCCGGCCAGCTTTGCCCTCGCTGGCGAAAACAAATTCGTTTTTACGCGGCAGGGTCGCCAGCAGTTGCGCAAGGTACGGCGTAAGTGGGATGGTACGGGTCGCCTCCACCTTGTCAGCAATTGTTAGCTTTCGCCACTGAAAGTCCACGTCCGCCCACTTCATCGCGGCCAGTTCTTCACGGCGGGCACCAGTCAGCAGCAAGGCGCGCAGATATATCGAAGCGGTCCGGTTGTTCAGTTGCTCAACCCCAGCCCACCAGCCGGGCACCTGTGCAGCCTCCAAGGCGTCAGTGCGGCGCGTATTGCTGGGCAGGCTCTCCGCAATGGCGGCGGCGCGGCCAGCGTCCCTGTCGGTCATTTTTCGGTACTCCGGACGGGCACTGCACCAGCGCAGGAAACCCCGGAACATCATCAATGCGCGGGCAGCTTGGTGTTTGCCCTTCAAGGCTTCGCTGTCAAACCAGCTTTTCAGACTGTCCTCATTCACACCAGTCAGCGGTATCGCCAGCAGGGGATACAGCGGCCCCGGTCGCGTCAGGCCCTTCCCTCGCTTTTTCTCCACACCGCCCGGCGCGGCCATTGCCTCAAGGTCAGCCCGATAACCGGGCTTCCACGCGTCGCGGCGCTTGGGCTTGCCTTGCTTTAGATAGGTCGGCCAAACGTCGCCCACCGTCAAAGCTTGGACATTTGCTGCGGCCTTCAATGCGGCTTTGTCGGCCTGTTGCTGGCGCTCGATTTCGCGGGGGTCTTGCCCTCTGTCAACAAGCATCTTGAGGCGCTGGGCTTCGGTCTGGGCTCTTTTGATGGGCCAGTCGGCAGCGGTGCCGATATTGATGCGCACGGTTGCACCATTCAGGCGCGACTCAAAAACGTAGGTCTTGCGGCCCGTGGGGGACACGCGCAGCGCCAGGCTAGGCGTGTCCGTGTCCCATAAGAAAGCCTGAGACTTGCCCAATGGGCAGGCAAACGCGTCAACCCTCCCGGCTGTAAGCCTCACGCGGTTCTGTTGCTTGGGCATGGTGCGCTCCGAATCTGTAGGCAATCTGTAGGCAACTTGGCAAAACACTGCCATGTACAAATCAACAGTTTAATAACTGAAAAATCGCCTAACGTGTTGATTTTTATAGATTCTATCTACAACACTCAACGCATGCAAACACAGTACGCCCATCATTCGTAATGAGAAGGTCGGGTGTTCGATTCATCTCTCCGGCACCAACTTTTGAAAGCCCTGATTCGCAAGAGTCGGGGCTTTTTCATGGTCAGCGAAGTCGACTGTGCGCCGCCAGCCTAAAACCTCGAAGGTGAAAACGGCTGCACATCCACCCTCGGTGTTGCCCCGGTCATCATTGCTGCGAGCAACTCCCCAGTCACAGGCCCCAGCGTGAAGCCCTGATGCCCGTGCCCGAAGTTGCACCACAGGCCCGGCACGCCGGGCACGGCGCCGAAGACGGGTTTCATGTCGGGCATGCAGGGGCGGGTGCCCATCCAGGGTTCGGGGTCCACGCGGTCGCCGAGCGGAAAGTTTTGCCTTGCAATCTTCTCGGCCGCATTGATCTGGATCGGGGTACGGGGTGAGTCGACGTTGGCGAGCTCGGCGCCGGTGGTGAGGCGCAGGCCGTCTTTCATGGGGGCGATCACGTAGCCGTTTTCGGCGTCGATGATGGTGCTGTGCAGCGGCCGCCCGGGCAGGCGCGCGTAGTGCATGTGGTAGCCGCGTTTGGGGATCACGGGTGCGGTGTAGCCGAAGCGCGCGGTGAGTTGGGTGGTCCAGGGGCCGAGGGCCACGACCACCTGGCTGGCTTCCAGCGTGGGTCCCTCGGCCGTGTCCACCTGCCAGCCGCCCGAGTCGGTTGGTCGCAGCGTGCTGGCATCGCCCAGGTGCACGGCACCGCCCCGTTGTTCGAACAGGCGCGCGTAAGCCTGCACCAGTTCGCCAGGGCTGCTGATGGCCAGCGGATCGGTCCAGCGCACGGCGCCGGCAAAGGAACCCATGAGGGACGGCTCTTCGCGGACCACGTCGGCGCCGCTGAGCTTGATGTGCTTCACGCCGTCCAGCGCGCGCTCGTCGGCCACTTCAAAGAAGCTGTGCAGTTCGCGCTCGGTGCGGAACAGCATGATGTAGCCCTGCCCCGCCACGAGGTGGTTGGCGTCAGCGTCGTCCATCAACTGGGCGTGCGTCTCCAGCGAGAGCGCGATGAGGGTCTCGTATGCCTGGGCAATCTGTCGGTACGCGGCGGGTGCCGAGTTGCGGTGGTAGGCGCGCAGCGGGCCCAGCATGCGCGCGGCGTCACGGGCGTGGTAACGCACGTCAACGCGCCGGTTGGCGGCGCCCGACAACAAAAACCGCAGGTCGCGCGGCAGCGCGTAGGGCGCGATGGCTTCGCGCTGGATGATGCCGGCGTTGCCATATGAAGTCTCCAGCCCCGGCGCGCGCCGATCGACCAGCGCCACGCTCTTGCCCAGGGCCTGCAGGTGCAACGCACACCCCACACCGACCATGCCCGCACCGAGCACGATGACCTCGTGTTTCATGCCGACTCTCCTTCTCGCCGCTATGTTTTTTGTTGCACGTTGATGACAGCCCCGCATTCACGCAGGGCCATCTGTTGTATCTCATGGCAAACCCGCTTGTGACAGCCGAGTGTCACAGAGTTTTCTCCCTGCTCCGATGAAATACGAAGGACTTCCTGCATGGTGCAGGAGGCAAGGGGACCTCAGGTCCCGTGCAACCCATTGGAGCAACCCCATGAAAAAGAGCCTCATTGCTCTGGCCGTTCTGGCCACCACCGGCGCCGTATTCGCGCAGTCCACCGTTACTCTTTACGGCCGCATCGACACCTCGATCGGTTCGGAGAAGACCCTCGCTGGCAAAGCCACAAAAGTGTTCAGTGGCAACCTCACCACCAGCCGCTACGGCTTCCGTGGCACTGAAGACCTCGGTGGCGGTCTGCGTGCCCAGTTCCAGCTGGAGAACGGCTTCAATTCCGACGAAGGCACCCTGGGCTCAAACAACTTTGCCTTCAACCGCGCTTCTTGGGTCGGTCTGGCGGGTGGCTTTGGTCAGGTCCGCCTGGGCTTGAGCGACAGCCCCTACAAGGACATCTTCGACATGGGCGTTTCGAACGCACTGTACGACTCGGAATTCACGCCCAACAAGATTGCCTACACCGGCGTGGGCAACTCGACCAGCCGTCTGAACAACTCGGTGCGCTACGACACGCCAAACTTTGGTGGCATCTCTGCCGCCGTCAGCTACAGCCTGGACGAGACCGCTGGCGTGAAAAACGACATCACCGCGCTGAATCTGCGCTACCGCGCTGGCAAGCTGGACGTGGGCTTCGCGTACCAGGACCAGAAGAATGCAGTGGTGACCAGCGACCGTGAGTACAACGTGCTGGCAGCAGCCTACGACTTCGGTGCCGCTCGCGTATCGGCCCAGTACCAGAGCAGCAAACAGTCCAACGGCCTGAAGGACAACGAGTATGTGTTCGGCGTGGTGGTGCCGATCGCCACGAACATCGACGCGTCGCTGGCCTACTCCACCAGCAAGGGCAAGCTGAACGGAACCACTACCTCCAAAGGCACGGCTTACTCGTTCGGCGGCACCTACGCATTGTCCAAGCGCACCCGCCTGTACGGCGCCTACCTCAGTGGCGATGTGGAGAACGGTGCCGGCGTGACCACTGCAGACCGCACCTTGTACGCCGTTGGCGTGCGCCACGACTTCTGATTTCCAAGCCCTCTCGAATCTCCAAGGCTTGTTTCAACCCACCGCTCGCAAGGGCGGTGGGTTTTTTCATGGCTTCAGGCCACCAGACCCGGATTGCCGTCCATGCCGATGATGCGCGGGGTGTTGATCTTCACGCCCTTGATCACTTTCTTGTCGCGCAAGTAACCCGAGACCACGTCCCAGATCGGCTCGCCCTTGGCGCCTTCCTGCACCGAAGCCCAGCCCGCCACCTTGTAGGTCTTGTCGGCCTCGATCAGCTTGCCCTTGAGCGTCATGTTGTTGATGCGCTGGCCCATGGCGGCGTTGGGCGTCATCGTGTACTGCATGCCGCCCACGCGCACCATGTCGCCGCCCTGCTGGTAATAGGGGTCGGGGTTGAAGATGTTGTCGGCCACGTCTTCCATGATCTCCTTGATCTGGGCACCGGTGAAGGTGTTGAGCGTGGAGGCCGGGTAGGTCAGCGCCATCTGGTCCATCATGCGTTCATAGGTGATGGTGTCGCCCGGCAGCAGCGAAGTGCCCCAGCGCACGCCGGGTGAAAACGCCATGTCGGCGCCCTTGTTCTGCATCAGCGCGTCGCAGATCACCTGGTCCCACGAGCCGTTGAAGTTGCCGCGGCGGTACAGCAGGTCTTCGGTGACGGCGAGCTTCTCTTCCAGTTTGTCCTTGTACGGTGCGCGCACCTTGTCGATGTGCGCCTGCATGGCCGCGTCGGCCGGCAGCAGGTTGGAGAAGATGGGCAGCAGCTTGTATTGAAAGCCCTGCACCTTGCCACCGCGCACGTCGAAATCGAGCACGCCGAGGAACTTGCTGCTGGAGCCGGCGTTGGTCACCAGCGTCTGGCCGCCGGCGTTTTTCACCACGAAGGGCGCGGGCATGCCATCGTGCGTGTGACCGCCCAGAATCGCGTCGATGCCGCGCACGCGGCCCGCCATCTTGATGTCCACGTCCATGCCGTTGTGCGAGAGCACCACCACCACCTGCGCGCCCTTGCCGCGCGCTTCATCGACCATCTTCTGCATGTGCTCGTCCTGGATGCCGAAGGTCCAGTCGGGCACCATGTAGCGCGGGTTGGCGATGGGGGTGTAGGGGAAGGCCTGGCCAATCACGGCCACCTGCACACCGTTCATCTCGCGCATGGCATACGGCTTGAAGACCATGTCTTCGAAGTCGGTGGTCTTGATGTTCTGCGCGAGGAATTCCATGTTCCCCTTCAGGTCCTTCTCCACGATCTCCTGCACGCGTTTGGCGCCGAAGGTATGTTCCCAGTGCGAGGTCATCATGTTCACGCCGAGCAGCTTGCAGGCGTCCACCATGTCCTGGCCGTTGGTCCACAGCGAGGTGGCCGAACCCTGCCAGGTGTCGCCGCCGTCGAGCAGCAGCGCGTTGGGCCGGCTGGCCTTGAGTTGTTTGACCAGCGTGGCCATGTGGGCGAAACCACCCACCTTGCCGTAGGTCTTCGCGGCTTGGCTGAAGTCGAGGTACGAAAACGCATGCGCTTGCGCGGTGCCCGGTTTGATGCCGAATTCCTTGAGCAGCTTCTCGCCCACGATGTGCGGCGGGCGGCCCACGGCCTCGGCCACACCCAGGTTCACGTTGGGCTCGCGGAAATAAATGGGCGTGAGCTGCGCGTGGCAATCGGTGAAGTGCAGGAAGCTCACGTTGCCGAACTTCGGCACGTTGTAGAGGCGCTCAGCGGCACCGGGCGCAGCGGCGAGCACGTCGCGGTGGTTGAGGGCCATGCCGGTGGCGCTCGCCACGGCCAGCACCTGCATGAATTCACGACGACTGAAGCTCATTGCTGTACCTATAGATAATTGATCGCTGATATTTGAGCGAAATTTTTTGCCAAGAATCCCCGGTCACCAGAGGCAACCGGGGTGGAGGTGTCACTTGTTGACGGGCGACGCCGGGTCGAGCAGCAGCGCCATCACGTCCTGCAACTGCTTCTGGTTCAGGATGCCCATGTGGCCCACGCGCGGCATTTGTGAACACGCGTTGTAGGCGCGCGCGTTCCAGAGCTTGCCCCAGGTGTATTCGACAATGGCCTTGCCGCCGGCGCTGTTGGGGTCGGTCACGCCGCGCAGCTTGCCGTAGTTGTAAAGGCTCGGGCCCAGCGTGCCGAAGGAGATTTCTTCCTTGCTGATCATGTGGCAGTTGTAGCAATTGCCGCCGTTGGGGGTGCCGGCCGTGTCGGTCCAGGTCAGGCCGCGGCCGCTCTGGGCGATCTTCTCGCCCTCTTTCCAGTCACCGAGGAACTTGCCGTCGGTGGGCCATTTCACGGTTTTCATGTTGGCCGCTTCGATGGCCTTGCTCATCTTCTCGTCCAGCGGCTTGCCGGAGGCATCGGCCACCGCGCACTCGGCGTTGGCCTGGTCCTGGTTGAGGCGGTCCAGCGTGGCGATGCCGCGCGCCTGGAACGAGTTCTTGAGCATGTCGGCCGTGGCCTTGTTCACATCGGCAGGTGTGGGTGCCGACGAGCAGGCCGACAGCACGAGGGCCACCACGGGGAGCAACACGAGGGAATGGATTGTTTTCATGGGGGTGTCTCCAGTTCAGCGCTTGATGGCGGGCACGATGGACTCGGCCGACTTCGAGTTCACACCCATGTAGACCGACAGGGCGATGGTGGCGTCGCTGCCGAATTTGGGCTCGGGCCAGCGCATCTGGCGGAAGCAGTCGTTCAGGCGCAGTTGCATGCCCCACATCTGCGCGTTGGACACACGGTAGGCGGGCCATGCGGCGAAGCCGATGCCGTCGCCGGGGTTCTTGGTGAGGTTGGGCAGGTCTTGCAGGCGGATGCGTTTGTCGTCGCTGCCGTGGCACGAAGCGCACGAGAAGTCGTGTGTGCCGCCGCGCGTGAAGAACAGCTGCTTGCCGGTCTCGAACATCATCTTTTCCTGCGCATGCGACTGCGACAGGTTGAAGCGCATGCCCTTGGACGCCGTGGCCACGTAGGTGGCGAGCGCCGTGAGGTTGGCCATCTCACCACGACCGAACGGGGTCTTCGCAATGTCTTCGCCCTTGAAACCTTGCAAGGTTTCCATGCAGGTGATCAGCCGCGTCTCCAGATCCTGCACCCGGCCGGTATCGGCAAAGTACTTGGGCAGTTCAACGAAGACCCCCTTGATGACCCCGGGACCCTTGCCCAGATCGCACTGCTCCAGCGACGCCATTTTGGGACCCCGCTTCTGCTTCCAGAGGTCTTCACCCTTGGCTTCAAACAGCTCGGCGGGGTTTCCGTCCTGCAGCATCTCGCGGTACTTGGCAATGCCTTCGGCGGCAGTGCCTTGCGCGTGCGCCGCGCCAGCGGCAGCAGACAACGCCACCAGCGCCATCAGTGGTCGGGCCAGGGTCTTCTTCATGGGGTGTCTCCTCTTGTTGTCGTGTCTCGGAAAAAACGCAGCTCAGTTCAAGCGATCACTGCCTCGTCGGTGCGGGTGTCGCCCTTGTTGTCAACCCATTTCACGACGACCTTGTCGCCCTTGGCGCCGCCCTTGAACTTGAAGGACAGGAAGGGGTTTTGCGACACGGCGCCGCTGAAAGCAGCTTCGAGCACAACCTTGCCGTTGTGGGTGGCTTCCACATCCTTGATGAAGTGACCGGGAATGAGGGCGCCGGCAGCGTCGCGGCGCGTGCCGGGTTCCATGATGTGGGCCATGAGCACGCGGACGGTGGTTTCGTCACCAGCGACAGCGGCGCGAATGCGCATCGGATCAGCCATGTTGGACTCCTGAAATTCTGTGAAGGGTTTTGAAGAGGTTGGGGACGATCAGCCGCCGCAACCGCCGAGGGTGACCTTGGTTTCCTTGAAGGCCGAGAACAGCTTGCCGTCGGCCCGCACCACGGCGAACACGTTGGAACTCTGGCCCATCTTCAGGCGGGTCTGCACGTCGGCGGCGGTGCCGGCCGGGATCTTGAAACCAGCGGCCATGGGCGTGGGGTTCTTCTCGACGATCAGGTAGATCTCGGTGGTGTTGGGGATCTTGCTGGTGGCGCCCACGGGCACCACGGCGCCGTTTTCGGCAATGTCGGGGGCCACCACGGTGACCTGGTCGCTGTTGGCGGCGGTGCCACCCAGCGCCTTGACCGCATCGGCCATGGTCTTGATGTCAAAACCGGCGCGGTCGACGGCTGCAAGGGCCTGGCTTTGCGTGACGATGCCCAGTGACACCAGCGTGGCAAACGCCCCGGTGGTCTTGAGGGCGACTCGGCGTGAGTTGTTCATGAGGGGGCTCCTGTGAAATGAGGAAAGGGCGAGAGTGTACTGGCGGGGGTTACTGATCGGGGGCGCCGGACAGGATCCACCCTGCCAGCAACTTGAGTTCGTCGTCCTTGAGCTGGGCCTGGGGCGGCATCGGCACGGGACCGTACATGCCCGACCCACCCGACTTGATGCGTGCGGCCACTTTTTCAAGCGCATCTGCCTGGCCCTTGTGTTTGGCTGCCACGTCCTTGTAGGACGGGCCCACCAGCTTCTTGTCCACCGCGTGGCAGGCCAGGCAGGCGTTCTTGGAGGCGAGTGCCTTGGCCGCTGCGGCGTCTTGCGCCAAAGCGGCGTTGCTGGCCAAAGCCAGCAACGCCACGGCGAGCAGCGAATTGGAAAACATCGTCATAGGTTAAGCACTCCTGTTCAAACGGTTCATGGGGAATACGAGTAAATGCAAATATTTAAGTAAGGGTGCAGACAAGCCGGAAAGCAGCGCTTTCGGGGCGGTTCACTTCGCGCCGGCAGCGATCCATTTGGCAATGGTGTCTGCGTCAGCGGCACTCAGCTGCGCCTGGGGTGGCATGGGCACGGCCCCGAACACGCCCACGCCGCCTTCGCGGATCTTGCCGGCCAGGTAGGCCTCCAGGCGTTCCTTGCCCTTGTGCTTGGCGGCAATCTCGTTGAAGCCCGGACCCACGATCTTCTGCGCCATGCCGTGGCAGGCGGTGCAGCTGTTGGCCGCGAGCAAGGCCTTCACGTCTCCCCCGGCGGGTTTGGC
>JBBQKZ010000123.1:0-11498 GCA_038327405.1 Burkholderiales bacterium
GACGAACCCACCTCGGTGCTCACGCCGCAGGCGGTGGAAAAGCTCTTTGTCGTGCTGCGTCTGCTGGCGGCGCAGGGCTGCAGCATCCTCTACATCAGCCACAAACTGCACGAAATCCGCGAGCTGTGCGACGCGTGCACGGTCTTGCGCGGCGGCAAAGTGACCGGCGTGTGCGACCCACGCCAGGAAAGCAACGCATCGCTCTCGCGCCTGATGATCGGCGCCGAGCCGCCGGCGCTGAACGTGCGCGAACTGCACGCGGGCGCTGCGGTGCTGGAGGTGAGCGGCCTCACGCTGGCCAGCAACGACCCGTTCGGCACCCATCTGGCCGACATCGCGCTGACGGTGCGCGCGGGCGAGGTGGTGGGCATCGCGGGCGTGTCGGGCAACGGCCAGAGCGAGTTGCTGTATTGCCTGTCGGGCGAAGACACCCGCGCGCCGGCCGGCAGCATCCGCATGGGCAGCAGCGACGTGTCGCGCCTGAGCCCGGGCAAACGCCGTGCGCTGGGGCTGCATTTCGTGCCCGAGGAGCGCCTGGGGCGCGGCGCCGTGCCCACGCTGTCTCTGGCGCACAACCTGCTGCTCTCGCGCGACGACGCGCTGGGCGCGGGCGGCTGGATCAAGGTGGGCGCGCTGCGCAAACAGGCGGCCGAGGTGATCGCGCGCTACAACGTGAAGGCCAACGGGCCGGACGCGGCGGCCAAGTCGCTCTCGGGCGGCAACCTGCAGAAATTCATTGTCGGCCGCGAGATCGAAGCCAAGCCGAAACTGCTCATCGTGAGCCAGCCCACCTGGGGTGTGGACGTGGGCGCGGCGGCGCAGATTCGCGGTGAGATCCTGGCGCTGCGCGACGCGGGTTGTGCGGTGCTGGTGGTGAGTGAAGAGCTCGACGAACTCTTCGAGATCAGCGACCGGCTGCACGTGATCGCCAAGGGGCGCCTCTCGCCGAGCCTGGACCGCAAGGATGCGACCATCGAACGCATTGGTGAGTGGATGTCGGGCCTCTGGGGCGACCCTGAAAAGAAAAAGAAGGAGACCGCCCATGTTGCGGCTTGAAGTCCGCCCGCAGCCGTCCAAGGGCTGGGGCTACGCGTCGCCGCTGCTGGCGCTCGCGATCACCGTGGTCATCGGCGTGATCCTCTTCGCCGTGCTGGGCAAAGACCCGGTGCGCGGCCTGCAGGTGTTTTTCTGGGAGCCGATCAAGAGCACGTATGCGCTGTCCGAGCTCATGGTCAAGGCCACACCGCTGTTGATCATCGCGCTCGGGCTGGCTGTGTGTTTCCGCTCCAACGTGTGGAACATCGGCGCCGAGGGCCAGTACATCCTGGGTGCGATCTTTGCGGCCGGTGTGGCGCTCACGGCCGACAAGTCCACCGGACCCTGGATCGTGCCGGCGGTGCTGGCCGCGGGGGTGATCGGGGGCATGGTGTGGGCGGGCATCGTGGCGCTGCTGCGCGACCGCTTCAACGCCAACGAAATCCTGGTGAGCCTGATGCTGGTGTATGTGGCGGTGCAGGTGCTCAACTTTCTGGTCTATGGCCCGTGGAAAGACCCACAGGGCTACAACTTTCCGCAGACCAAGACCTTCGAGACTGTGACGCAGATACCGCGGCTCATGGAGGGCTCGCGCGTGAACATCGGTCTGCTGCTGGCGTTCGCCGGTGTGGGCGCGGTGTGGGTGTTCCTGTTCCGCACCTACGCGGGTTACGCGCAACTGGTGGGCGGCCTCGCGCCAGCGGCGGCGCGTTACGCCGGCTTCTCCTCGCGCCGGGCGCTGTGGACGGCGCTGCTCGTTTCAGGCGGCGCGGCCGGGCTGGCGGGTGGTCTGGAGGTGGCGGGGCCCATTGGCCAGCTCACGCCCTATGTGCCCGCGGGCTACGGCTTCGCCGCCATCATCGTGGCCTTTGTGGGCCGGCTGCATCCGGTGGGCATCGTGTTCTCGGCCATCCTCATGAGCATGTTCTACATCGGCGGTGAGCTGGCGCAGTCGCGCATGGGGCTGCCGAAATCGATCACCGGGGTGTTCCAGGGCCTGCTGCTGTTTGCACTGCTGGCTTGCGACACGCTCATTGCTTACCGACTCGTCTGGAAGAAGTGATCATGGAACCTCTTGCACTCCTCTTCGCAGCCTCGCTCAACGCCGGCACCGTGCTGGCCATCGCTTCACTGGGCCTGCTCATCAACGAGAAGGCCGGCATCGTCAACCTGGGTGCCGAGGGCATGATGCTGTGTGCCGCGCTGGCCGGCTTTGCTGCGGTGGTTCACACCGGCAGCACGGCGCTGGGCTTTGTGGCCGGCATGGCCGCCGGTGCGCTGCTGGCGGCCATCTTCGGTGGCCTGGTGATCTGGCTCAACACCAACCAGTACGCCACGGGTCTGGCGCTCAGCCTGTTCGGCGGCGGCTTTTCGGCCTTTGCCGGCGCGCGCTACGTGCAGGAAAAACTGCCCGAACAAAGCCAATTCGCCATTCCGTATTTGTCCGACATTCCGCTGCTGGGCTCGGCGCTGTTCCGCCACCACCCCATGGTCTACGCCTGTGTGGCGCTGGTGTTCGGCCTGATCTGGTTTCTGTACCGCACGCGCGCCGGTCTGGTGCTGCGCAGCGTGGGCGAAAGCCCGGAGTCGGCCCATGCGCTCGGTTACCCGGTGCGCCGCATCCGCCTGATGGCGGTGATGGCCGGGGGCGCGCTGTGTGGCCTGGCCGGCGCCTACGTGTCCACCGTGTACACGCCGTTGTGGGTGGAAGGCATGATCGCCGGCAAGGGCTGGATCGCACTGGCGCTGACCACGTTCGCCACCTGGCGGCCTGCGCGTGTGTTGCTTGGCGCCTATTTGTTCGGCGGCGTGACCATGTTGCAGTTCCACCTGCAGGGCATCGGGGTCAACGTGCCCAGCCAGTTCCTCACCATGATGCCGTACGTGGCCACCATCGTGGTGCTGGTGCTGATCTCGCGAAACCCGACCTGGATCCGCATCAACATGCCCACCTCCATCGGAAAGCCGTTCTATCCCGGCGCATAATTTCGATGGCGCATTTTTTGAAGAATCCGCCAGTGCCGATACCCAGCGGGGTGAAGCTCCCAACCTTGATTTCTTTCCGTTCCATCAACCCTCTCAACCCTGAGGTTCACCCATGACAGATTTGAGCAAACGTTCCTTGATGAAGGTCGCCGCGCTGACTGCACTGACCAGCGCCGTGCTGGTCGGTTGCGGCAAGAAAGAAGAGGCCGCACCCGCAGCGGCGCCTGCGCCTGCCGTGGTCGAAGCGCCCAAGCCCGAGCCGCTGAAGATCGCGTTCGCTTACGTCGGCCCGGTGGGGGACGGCGGCTGGACCTTCGCGCACGACAACGGCCGCAAGGCGATCGAGAAAGAGTTCGGCGACAAGATCGTCACCAGCTTCGTGGAGAACGTGCCCGAGAGCGCCGACGCCGAGCGCGTGCTGCGCGATCTGGCCGGCCAGGGCAACAAGCTGATCTTCGGCACGACCTTCGGCTACATGGAGCCCATGCTCAAGGTCGCGGGCGACTTCAAGGACGTGAAGTTCGAGCACGCCACCGGCTACAAAACCGCCGAGAACATGCGCACCTACGACAGCCGCACCTACGAAGGCGCCTACATGGCCGGTGTGATCGCGGGCAGCATGACCAAGAGCAACAAGCTCGGTGTCGTGGCGTCGATCCCAATCCCGGAGGTGATCCGCAACATCAACAGCTTCACCATGGGTGCGCAGTCGGTGAACCCCAAGGTCACCACCAGCGTGGTCTGGGTCAACGGCTGGTTCGATCCACCGAAAGAAACCGAAGCCGCCACCTCGCTCATCAACGGCGGCGCCGACGTGCTGTTCCAGAACACCGACTCGTCGGCCGTGCTGCAAACGGCTGAGAAGCTGGGCAAGCGTGCCTTCGGCTGGGACTCCGACATGACCGCCTACGGCCCCAAGGCCCACCTGGGTTCGGCCATCATCAACTGGGCGCCTTACTACATCAAGGCCACCAAGGACGCCCTGGAAGGCACCTGGACCACCGGCGGCGTGTGGTGGGGTGTGAAGGAAGGCGCGATCGACATGGTGTCGGTGGCCGAGGACGTGCCTGCTGAAACCAAAGCCAAGGTCGACACCATCCGCGCTGGCTTGAAAGATGGCAGTTTCTCGATCTGGAAAGGCCCGATCGTGGGTCAGGACGGCAAGGAAGTGCTGGCCAAGGACGTGATCGCCGACGACAAATTTCTCGGCGGCGTGAAGTTCTACGTCAAGGGCGTTGAAGGCAAAGTGCCCAACTGATCCCCCGCGACGCGACCTGCAAGAGAAAGCCGCCTCCGGGCGGCTTTCCTGTTTGAATGAGACCTTGATGATCGAACAGCAACTCTGGCACCCCGTGATCGCATCCAACCAGGTGCGCGAGGCGCCCGTGGCCTGCGCGCTGCTGGGCCAGCCGCTGGTGCTCTGGCGCGAGCCTGCGCACGACGGTGAACGGGTGCACGCCTGGGCCGACCAGTGCCCGCACCGCGGCGCGCAGCTCTCGCTGGGCCGGGTGTTGATCGGCGTGCACGGCGCGCGGCTGGAGTGCCCGTACCACGGGTGGCAGTTTGGCCACACGGGCCAGTGCCAGCACATCCCTGCTGCACCCGACTTCACGCCACCCGCCGGCCATGTGGCTACCGTGTTCGAGGCTCGTGAACGGTACGGGCTGGTGTGGGTGCGGCTGCAGGTGCCGCCGGCCACACTCGGCGCGCTCGACGAACCCCCGGCATTCGCTGTGGGAGAAGACGCCGCGTGGCGACGCGTGGTCTGCGGCCCCTACGAACTCAACACCAGCGCACCGCGCCTGGTGGAAAACTTCCTCGACCTCAGCCACTTCGGCTTCGTGCACGAAGGCTGGCTGGGCGAACGCAGCCACGCGCAGGTGGACACCGGACAGGTGGAGGAGGGCACGCATGGCCTGGCCGTGCTCGGCGCCCGTGCTTGGCAGCCCCGTGCTTACGCGGGAGCCGATGAGGGCGCGTGGATCCACTACCGCTACGGCGTACCCCACCCGTTTGCCGCGATCCTGCGCAAGGACGCCAGCGAAGATGACCCGGTGAGCAACGCCATTGCGCTCTTCATCCACCCGAGCAGCGACACCGCGTGCACGGCGTGGTTCGTGATGGCCACGCTGGGCGACACCTCGACCGATCAGGAACTGGTCGACTTCCAGGACACGGTGTTTGCACAGGACCGCCCCGTGGTGGAATCGCAGACGCCACGCACCCTGCCCATCGGCCGCACCGCGCCGGTGACCGAAGTGCACGGACCAGCCGACCGCGTGTCGAGCGCTTACCGCCGTTACCTCAAGCGCCTGGGCATTGTCCTGGGCACCAGCTGAAAGATCCGACATGACCCAGACCGCCGCCGAACTCGCCGCCGCCATTCCCAAGGCCGAGCTGCACATCCACATTGAAGGTTCGCTGGAGCCCGAGCTGATCTTTGCACTGGCGCAGCGCAACGGCCTGAGCCTGCCGTACGCGAGCGTGGAGGCGCTGCGCGAGGCCTACGCCTTCACCAACCTGCAGAGCTTTCTGGACATCTACTACGCCGGCGCCAGCGTGCTGCTGCAGGAGGCCGACTTCCACGACATGGCCTGGGCCTACTTCCTGCACGCCAAGGCCGACAACGTGGTGCACGCCGAGCTCTTCTTCGACCCGCAGACCCACACCGCACGCGGCGTGCCCATGGCCACCGTGATCCAGGGTTTGTCGACCGCCTGCGCGCGGGCCCGAGCCGAGCTGGGCATCAGTGCCGAACTCATCCTGTGTTTCCTGCGCCACCTGAGCGAAGAAGATGCCTTCGCCACGCTGGAAGCGGCGTTGCCGTTTCGCGAGCATTTCATCGGTGTGGGCCTGGATTCGAGCGAGGTCGGCCACCCGCCGAGCAAGTTCTCGCGCGTGTTCGCGCGCTGCCGCGAGCTCGGCCTGCGCATCGTGGCGCACGCCGGCGAAGAAGGACCGCCGGCCTATATCTGGGAAGCACTGAACGACCTGAAGACCGAACGCATCGACCACGGCGTGCGCTCGCTCGAAGACCCGGCCCTGGTGGCAGAGCTTGCTCGCCGCCGCACACCGCTCACGGTGTGCCCGTTGTCCAACCTCAAGCTGTGTGTGGTGAACGACCTGCGCGACCACCCCATGAAGCGCCTGCTCGACGCGGGTCTGTGCGCCATGGTGAACTCGGACGACCCGGCCTATTTCGGCGGCTACATGAACGCGAACTTCGTGCAGACGGTGCAGGCGCTCGACCTCTCGCGCGAGGACGTGATCACGCTGGCGCGCAACAGTTTTGAAGCGAGCTTCGTGAGCGAGGCGCGGCGCGCCGAGCTGATGGCCTTGCTGGATGGCGCCATCGCCTAAAATATTCCTCAGCGAGCCCGGTGCTTCCCCGGCTCGCTTTTTCATTCACGGAAGCCATGTAGAGGACCACCATGTACAAAAACCTCGTGGCCCGGTGCGTCTGCGCACTGGCGGCTGCCAGTTTTTCCATTCCCTTTTCCACCCACGCACAGGTCTCTGCGCCCGCGCCTCTGAAGGTCGCTTTCGTCTATGTGGCGCCGCTCACGCCGGCGGGCTGGGTGCGCCAGCACGAGCAGGGGCGTCTGGCGGTGCAGGCCGCGCTGGGCAACCGCGTGCAGACCAGCTTTGTGGAGAACGTGGCGGAGGGGGCCGACGCCGAGCGTGTGATCCGCGACCTGGCGCAGCAGGGCCACCGCATCATCTTCACCCCGAGTTTTGGCTACATGGAGCCCACGCTCAAGGTGGCGCGCGAATTCCCTGATGTGAGGTTTGAGTCCATCACCGGCTACAAGACGGCGCCCAACGTGGCCACCGCGAACGCGCGCTACTACGAAGGCCGGTACCTCGCCGGTGTGGCCGCCGGTCGCATGGCCACACAGGCGGGTTATGTGGCGGGCTTCCCGATTCCCGAGGTGATCCAGGGCATCAACGCCTTCACGCTGGGCATGCGTTCGGTGAACCCCAAGGCCACCGTGCGCGTGGTGTTTCTGGGCGAGTGGTTCAACCCGCCGCGCGAGCGCGATGCGGCGATGACCCTCATGAACCAGGGTGCGGAGGTGCTGGCGTTTCACACAGGCTCCACGGCGGTGATGACTGCCGCCCAGGAGCGCGGCAAGCTCGCCGTGGCCTACCACTCCGACATGCGCCAGTTCGCGCCCGACGCGCAGATCGTCGCCGTGACCCACCTCTGGGGCGACTACTACACCCGCCGAGTGCAGGCGGTGCTCGATGGCAAATGGGAAAGCGCCAACGTGTGGGGCGGCGTGAAGGACGGCATGGTCCGCGTCGATGGTTTCGGCCCCAAGGTCCCCGCCGCCGTGCGCGACGAGGTGCTGGCTCGACAGGCCGACATGGCCGCAGGCCGTCTGCAGGTGTTTGCCAGCGTCAGTGGCGTGCGCGACAACGAAGGCCGCACTGCGATTGCCGCAGGGCAATCCCTCAGCGACGCGGAGATCCTGGGCATGAAGTGGCTGGCTGACGGTGTGCTGGCCAAGCTCGACCGATGAATGCCATGCAGGTTCTGATATGCCGGAACCTGTGGGCGGCACTAAGCTCATCCCCATGAAAGCGTACCGAGCGTCCATCCTTCGTTTTGCCGACGACCAGTCTCCCGTGTTCGAGACCGACGGCCTGCTGGTCGTGGGGCCAGACGCCACAGGGCAGGCGGTTGTGCGCGCCGTGGGCGACCACGCTGCGCTGATCGACCGGTTCCCCGGCGTGGCGGTGGAAGATCTGCGCGGCAAGATCATTGCGCCGGGTTTTGTGGACATGCACATCCACTACCCGCAGACCGATGTGATCGGTGCGCCTGCGGCGGGCCTGCTGCCCTGGCTGGAGAACTACACCTTTCCGCACGAGTCGCGTTTTCACGATGGCGAGCACGCGGGTGAGGTGGCGGGCTTCTTCTTTGACGAGCTGGCTCGCCACGGCGTGACCACAGCACTCACGTTTGCCACGTCGCACCCGGCGTCGGTGACGGCAGCGTTTGAAGAGGCGCAACGCCGCGGCCTGCGCTTCATCACCGGCAAGGTGCTGCAGGACCGCCACAGCCCGGACGGCGTGCGCGACGACACCGAACAAAGCCTCATCGACACCGAAGCGCTGATCCAGCGCTGGCACAGCGTGGACCGGCTGGGCTACGCCATCACGCCGCGCTTTGCCCCCACCAGCACCCCTGCTCAGTTGCGCGGTGCGGGCGATCTGGCAGCAAAGTACCCCGATGTGTGGATCCAGTCGCACGTGGCGGAAAACCTCGACGAGGTGCGCTGGGCCGCTGAGTTGTTTCCAGACGCTCGCAGCTACCTGGGCGTGTACGGCGACTTCGGCCTGCTGCGCCAGCGCGCGGTGTACGCGCATTGCATTCACTTCGACGGCGCCGACCGGGCGCTGATGGCACAGACCGGCGCGGTGGCGGCGGTGAGCCCCACCAGCAACCTGTTTCTGGGCAGTGGCTTCTTCGACTTTGCAGCGGCTGACGCGGCGGGCATGGGCTACGGTCTGGCCAGCGACGTGGGCGGCGGCACCAGCTTCTCGCCGTTCCACACCATGCTCGCGGCCTATTGCGTGGGGCGTGAAGGGCAGAGCAAAGCGGGCCTGAGCCTCACGCCGGGGCAGCTCTGGTGGCAACACACGGCGGGTGCGGCGAAGGCGCTCGGGCTGGAGGGCGAGGTGGGCAACCTGCGACCCGGGAACGAGGCCGACTTTGTGGTGCTGAACCCGCAGGCCACGCCTCTGTTGGCACGCAAGACTGCGCAGGCGAGCAACTTGGATGAACTGCTGTTTGCACTCATCGTGCTGGGAGACGACCGGGTGATCGAGCGCACGGCGATCGCCGGTCGGTAAGTCAAACAGCCGCCCCTCACCCCAGCCCTCTCCCCAGAGGGGCGAGGGGGCGAACGCATGCACCAACGCGTGAAGTGCCTTCATCCAGAGGCATCAAGGGTCCG
Organism: Burkholderiales bacterium; assembly: GCA_038327405.1. GTDB lineage: Bacteria > Pseudomonadota > Gammaproteobacteria > Burkholderiales > Burkholderiaceae_C > Hydrogenophaga. The sequence continues at coordinate 8,988 of JBBQKZ010000123.1, forward strand.
GCTCCGCCGGCCCAAGATGCCGTCCCCCCTCCCAGCGCCGAAGGCGCGCCAGAGAGGGGGGAAGCCGCGTCAGCGGCGCAGGGGGGAGCTCTTAGTTGTACGTCAAATCGCGGGCTTTGCCCCAGAAGACCCGGTACATGAAGATCGTGTAGGCAATGATCACCGGCAGGGTGATCGCCACGCCGATGAAGATCACGGTGAGCGCCTCGGTGCCGATGGCCGCTTCCCACACCGTCATGCGCCCGATCACGATATACGGGTAGATGCTGTACGACAGGCCGAAGAAAGCGAGCACGAAGATCAGCACCGTGGCTGCGAACACCACCCAGCCATAGCCGGCCTTCACCACGTTGGGGTGCGTCACCACCCAGCGCACGGCAAAGAACGCGATCGCACAGCTCAGCGGCACCGGCAGCAGGGCAAACACCTCGGGCACGCCAAACCACTTTTGCACCACCGCCGGGTTCACCAGCGGTGTGGCGGCCGAAATGCCAACCAGCGCCGCACCCATGGGCCAGAGCACGCGCCTTGCCCAGAACACCGCGCGCAGCTGCAGTTCGCCCTCGGTCTTCATGATCAACCAGCCCGCACCCAGCAGCACGTAGGCGGCTGGCAGCGTGATGGCTATGCCCAGGCTGAACGCCAGGCCCAGCAAGCCTTGCTCGAAGCCGGTGATGTAGCTGCCCAACATCCAGCCCTGTGCGCTGCTGGCGAGCAGCGAGCCGGCGAAGAAGGCCTTGTTCCAGAAGTCCTTGTATTGCAGCGGCGCCTTCACGCGGAAGTCGAAGGCCACGCCGCGCAGGATCAGGCCGATCAGCATCACAGCCACAGGTAAATAGAGCGCCTGCAGCACCAGGCCGTGTGCAAATGGAAATGCCACCAGCAGCACGCCCACGCCCAACACCAGCCAGGTTTCGTTGGCGTCCCAGAACGGGCCGATGCTGGCGATCATGGTGTCCTTCTGGCCTTCGGTGGCCAGTGGCAGCAGCAGACCCACGCCCAGGTCGTAGCCGTCGAGCACCACGTAGGCCAGCAGGGACAAGCCCATCACGGCGAGGAAGATCAGGGGAAGGAACTCGGCCCAGGTCATACGCCGGCCTTTCCGAGAGCAGCATTGCTGCCAGGGATGGGTGCGTGCTTGAACGGGTTCTCGGCCATGTACTTGAGCACGCCGATGTAGGTAACGAGCAGCAGGCCATAAACGATGAGATAGGCCGTGAGCGTGGCCGCGATCATGGGTGGTGCGATGGTGGTGGCAATCTCGCTGGTGCGCAGCAGGCCGTAGACCATGAAGGGCTGGCGGCCGATTTCGGTGACGTACCAGCCCGACAGCGTGGCCACCCAGCCGGAGAACGTCATGCCCGCCAGCACCCACAACAGCGGCTTGGGCAGGTGGATCTTGCCGTCGGCCATCTGCTTGCGCTTGCGCCACAGCTGCCACGCGGCAAACCACGCCACCGCCAGCATCAGCGAGCCCATGCCCACCATCACGCGGAAGGCCCAGAACACGGGCGCCACCGGCGGGTGTGCGCCCGGGAATTCGTTGATGCCCTTGATCTCGGCGTTGATGTCGTGCGCCAGGATCAGGCTGGCGAGTTTGGGTATCTGGATCGCGAAATGCGTCTCGCCGGCCTTCTCGTCCGGGATGCCGAACAGCGTGAGCGGCGCGCCTTTTTCGGTTTCCCAGATGCCTTCCATGGCGGCGATCTTGGCGGGCTGGTGCTCCAGGGTGTTCAGCCCGTGCAGGTCACCGGCCACGAACTGGATCGGAATGACAACAGCGGCTGCCACCAGCGCGGTTCGCATGGCCTTGTGGGTGCCCGCGGTGGCGCTGCCCTTGATGAGCTGCCACGCACACAGGCCGGCAATCAGGAACGAGGCGGTGAGGGCCGAAGCCAGCAACTTGTGCGCGAGGCGGTAGGGGAACGAGGGGTTGAACACCACCGCGAGCCAGTCGGTGGCATAGAACTGGCCGTTGACGATCTCGTAGCCGGCGGGTGTCTGCAACCAGGAGTTGAGGCTCAGTATCCAGAACGCCGACATGGTGGTCCCCACCGCCACCAGAAAGGTGGCGATCAGGTGCACCCGTTCGGAAACCCGCCCTCGGCCGAACAGCATGATGCCGAGGAAGCTCGCCTCCAGGAAAAACGCAGTCAGCACCTCATAGCCCAGCAGCGGGCCCGAGATGTTGCCGGTCTTCTCCATGAAACCGGGCCAGTTGGTGCCGAACTGGAAGCTCATGACGATGCCCGAGACCACGCCCAGCGCGAAGGTGAGGGCAAAAATCTTGGTCCAGAAGTAATAGGCCTCTTCCCACGCCGGGTCGCGCGTCTTGATGAAGCGCAGGCGGAAGAACAGCAGGAACCAGCACATCGCAATGGTGATGGTCGGGAACAGGATGTGAAAGCTGATGTTGGCTGCGAACTGGATTCGCGACAGGATCAAGGCGTCCATGGTGGTGTCTGGTGCGTGTGAATCGGTGAATGGTTGTTGTCAGGCGGCGTGATCAAG
>JBBQKZ010000124.1:0-11261 GCA_038327405.1 Burkholderiales bacterium
GGCGGCGCGGTCTTCGCGTGCGCCGGTGATCGCGATCTTGAACTTGCGTGGCAGGAAGGCGACCTCGGGGTGCAGCGTGCTCCACTGGCGCATGATTTCGGCGAACGGGCGTGGGTCTGCCACCTCGTCGACCGCGATACCGGCCAGCGCGTCGGTGGTGATGTTGCGGATGCAGTTGCCGCTGGTCTGGATGCCGTGCATGCCCACGCTGGCCAGCAGGTCCATGACGTCGGCCGAGCGTGCCAGCGGAATCCAGTTGTATTGCACGTTCTGGCGTGTGGTGAAGTGGCCGCAACGGTCGGGCAGGGTGGGTACTTCGGAGAGGCCGGCGTTGGCCTTCGACACATCGTGCTCTTCCTTGTGGTCGAAGTCGCGAGCGATCTTCGCCAGCACCTTGAGTTGTGCACTGTTGATCTCGCCATAAGGCACGGCCACACGCAGCATGGGCGCGAAGCGCTGCACGTACCAGCCGTTTTGCAGGCGCAATGGCTTGAATTCGTCTTCCTTCAGCGTGCCGGCCTGCCAGCGGGCGAGCTGGTCGCGAAACTGGTCTGCACGCAATTGAACGAATTGGCGGTCAAAGTCGGAGTATTGGTACATCGTCGTGGGCGTTGAGTGTCAAAGAGCGATCAATTTCAGGCCGGCGTAGGCCAGCAGCACCGAGAGCGCGGAGCGCACCAGGCGCTCGGGTGTGTGGCGCATGAGGCGGGTACCTAGCCAGATGCCGGGCAGCGAACCTGCGAGCAATTTGCCGAGCAGCGGCCAATCAACAGAGCCCATGCTGGCGTGACCCAGGCCCGCTACCAGCGTGAGCGGCACGGCGTAGGCGATGTCGGCGGCCACGATGCGTGGCAGCGGCAGCAGCGGGAACAGCAACAACAGCACCGACACGCCGATGGCGCCGGCGCCCACCGAGGTGAGCGTGACCAGCGTGCCAATCACCGCACCGAAAAGCACTGGCAGGCTCCAGTGGCGTGCGTGCGTGGCGCGCTCCAGCTCACCGTCGGCCAGCGTGCGCGGCAGTTGTTTGCCGCGAGCGGCCTTGTAGAGCATGGCCGCTGCGGTGAGCAACAGGGCCACGCCGAGGGTGTTGGTCATGAGCGACTGCACCACCGGGCTGGCTGGGCCGAGCTGGTGAAGCGCAACGAGAGTGACCAGTGCCGCCGGGATGCTGCCCGCGCACAGCTGGCCCACAACGCGCCAGGGCACCAGCTTCTGGCGCGCCAGGCTGACCGTGCCACCCATCTTGGTGAAGGCCGCGAACAGCAGGTCGGTGCCCACGGCAAGGTAGGGTTTGACGCCGAAAAAGAAGATCAGGATGGGCGTCATGAGCGAACCGCCGCCCACACCGGTGAGACCCACGATGAGTCCCACGGCAAATCCGGCCAGGATGATGGCGATGTCAGGCATGGGCGCGACTGTAAGGAGCCGGGCTTATATCCCAAACGATTTTTTCCTCATGGGGGTATGCCCCACACGAATATAGAAGTCAGGGCGTGTGGCATCTCACACCCGGTCCAGCAGGCAGACGCCAATGCTGCTGCATCAGCATGCAGTGACGTAACATCGCCGCCATGCAAAAACAGCGTGTTCTGGTCAGTGTGGTCGGCTTTTCCGATGTGGAACGCCATGCCTTGAACACCGTGTTTCGGCTTTCCCAGTCCCGCGACCTCTCCTACGCACCGTATGCCCCGTTGACGGCGCCCGGTGTCGCCGCGCCCAAAGGCTTGTCGGAGGTGGCGCTGGTTGATGGTGAGAGTGCCGAGGCAGTGCTGTCGCATGCCAAGGAAATGCCGAATGGACAGCGCCTGATCTGGGTCGGCAAGGACGCTCCAGAACACGCGTGGCGGGTGATGGACCGACCGATCGACTGGGCCGCCGTGCTGCACGATCTGGACGCGGTCTACGCCGCCAAACAGGCCGATTCCGGGTTGCTAGACCTGGATGTGACGGCACCCGCACCGCTGGATCCGGCCTTCGGTGAAGACGTGATCGGTGCGCGTCGCGCGCTGGTGGTGGGCGCCGATGAGCAGGAGCGCACTTACCTGCGTGCGCGCCTGGCGCTGGCGGGCGTGGCTCAGGTGGACGAGGTGACCAGCACCGAGGCGGCCATCGCCATCATTGCCCGCAACGACTACATCTGCGGCGTTTTCAATCTGGACGATCCCCAATTGGATGTCTGGTCGCTGATGCGGCTCTTTGCCGAGCACAACCCCAAGGCGCTGACCCTGGCCACCAGCGAACTCGCCGGTCCACTGGCGGGGTGGTGGAGCCGTCGGCGGGTGCGGCGCAATGCCCAGCGAGCGGGCATTTCCGCCTTGCTGGCGAGGCCGATCCAGCCGCCCGAAATCTCGGTCTGGCTCAACCTGCTGTAGACCGCTCCGGCATGCTGCCCCGGCGGCGTGCGTTCTTGATGGCGAACCGGGCCGGGTCCAGCGCCGCCATCAGTGTCGGGTCGACCAGCGACGCCTCCCCATTGATTTGCCGGGCCAACTGCATGGCGCTCCACGGCGCCAGCGTGATGCCGCGCGAACCCATGGCGCACAGCAGGTGCAGCCCTGGCCGGCGTGGCACGTCGACCAGTGCCACGCGTTGGCGCTGTGCTCGACCCGCCTCCAATTGCTGGCGCAAGGCATCAACGTTTGGCGCGGCACCCACCAAAGGCAACCGGTCGAGCGAAGCGCAGCGAATCTGGGACCAACCCAGCAGCCGGCCTTGAGCCAGTTCACTGTGCAGGTGTTGCGCGGCTGCGGGGTGGATCGTCTCCAGGCTGCGGGCGTTGCGCTCGTGGGCCTCTGTGGTGACCGTGGTATCGCGCACACCGCGCTCGAAGGTCGACCCCATGGCCCAGATCGCAGCCGGCCAGGTGGGCAGCAAACCTTCGTCCTGATAGCGCGGAACAAAGACCCCGTCGTTTCGCCGGGGTCGCTCGGCGAAGGCGTCGCCCAGCTGAGCACCCAGGCTCATCTGGCCCTTCACCGGATTCAACGGCAGGTCATCCAGCGCCATCGGGCTGTCGCCGTGGGTCAGCAGATCCACGCTGCCCAGTGCAGCGGCCACCACGACGGTGGGTGCCTCCCCCAGGCAGCGGCCTTGCGCATCCCAGGCTTGCCAGAGGGTGGGGGAGGTGGGGTCGCCGCTGGCAAGCAGGCTCAGGCGCTTCACCTCGGTGTTCCATTGCCGGCTGAGCGCGCCCAAGGCTTGTGCTTCCTGCAGCCAGGCGTGCACCAAGGCGGCGGGGCGCACCAGCGTGGCGGGCCAGCGGCCGGGATCGTGTCCGAGGTTGTCCACCTCGCAGGCTTGCCAGCCGGCGCCCTGAGGCACCAGTCGCTGAAGTTCGGCCAGCGTGTGCGCAACACCGAGCGCCGAGAGCCTGGAAAGTGGAGTGGGGGTGCGCGTGACGTGGGGACTGAGCATACCCACAGGCAGACCCGAGGCGCCCTGCGCGGGGCCGCTGGCCGCGTCGAGCAGCGTCACACGCCAGCCGCGCAGCGCCAGGGCCGATGTGGCCGCCGCACCGGCCAGCCCGGCGCCGATCACCAGCGCATGTCGGCCAGGCATGGAGGAGCGGGACTGAAGCGGGAGAAAGGCGGAATCAGGCCGCAGGTGGCGGCACGTAGCCGGCCGCTGCGTCGGCGCCTTCGCCAAAAAAGTGTTTCTCCATCTGGCGAGCCAGGTACTGGCGGGCGCGCGCGTCGGCCAGATTCAGGCGGTTTTCGTTGAGCAGCATGGTCTGGTGCTTGAGCCAGGCGGCCCAGGCCTCCTTGCTCACGCTTTCATAAATGCGCTTGCCCAGTTCGCCAGGGTAGGGGGGGAAGTCCAGGCCTTCGGCTTCCTTGCCGAGTTTGATGCAGGTGACAGTGCGTGCCATGGGGGTGTCCTTGGAAAGAATCAGATGATCTGGTTATAACGAATCGAAGAAATTATTCGTTCCAGTGTTTTGCGAAGGCCGGCATGATGAGGGCTTCGTGCGGCAGAGGGCGACTGTAGCAACCTTTGATCGACCGCAATGTCCTCAGGGCCTCAGCCCGGCATGATCGATTGCGTGCAAGTCCATGGTGGTCTTGCTGCCGCAGCGACCTTTTTACAATACATCCCTTCGCCTTCACAGGACCCCCCATGAGTGCATTTCAGGAAGAGCGCGTGCTCAGCGTTCACCATTGGACCGACCGGCTGTTCAGTTTCACCACCACGCGCGACGCCTCGCTGCGGTTTTCCAACGGCCACTTCACCATGATCGGCCTGCGTGTGGACGGCAAGCCGCTGCTGCGCGCCTACAGCATCGTCAGCCCCAACTATGCCGACCACCTCGAGTTCCTGAGCATCAAGGTGCCCGACGGCCCGCTCACATCCCGCCTGCAACACATCCAGGTCGGAGACTCCATCATCGTGGGCCGCAAGCCCACCGGCACCTTGCTGATCGACTACCTGCTTCCTGGCAAGCGTCTGTATCTGCTGGCCACCGGCACCGGGCTGGCGCCCTTCCTCAGCGTGATTCGCGACCCGGAAACCTACGAGCGTTACGAGCAGGTGGTGCTGATCCACGGCGTGCGTCAGGTGAAGGAACTGGCCTACCGCGAGTACCTCAGCGACACCCTGACCCACGACGAGTTCCTGGGCGAGATGGTGCAGCAGAAGCTGCTCTACTACCCCACCGTCACGCGTGAGCCGTTCGTGCACCAGGGTCGCATTCCGCAGCTGCTGGCCGAGGGCCAGGTCGCCAAGGACCTGGGCATTCCCATGCTGAATCCGGCGGAAGACCGCATCATGATCTGCGGCAGCCCGGAGATGCTGCGCGACCTCAAGGCACTGGCTGAAAAACTGGGCTTCGAGGAGGGCAATACCAGCCGCCCGGGTGCTTTCGTGATCGAGCGTGCGTTCGCTGGAACTTGATCCGGGTTTGCCTGCTCTGTCCCGCAGTTCTCTTTCACCACAGGTCTCGCCTTGATCACCACCATCCCGACCGTCAGCCCTTCGTTCCTTGAGCGTCACCCCCGCCAGATCCTCGGCCTAATCGCTTTGGTGTGCGTCGGCATGTTGGCGTTTGGCCTGTACCTGCAGCACGTGGTGGGGCTGGAGCCATGCCCGATGTGCATCGTGCAGCGGTATGCGCTGATTGCGGTGGCATTGGTGGCCGGCATAGCGGCTTTTTTGCGCGGGCGCAAGGCCATGTGGGGCGGTGTGGGTGTGATGGCGGTCTTCGCCGTGTTCGGTGCCGGTGTGGCTGCGCGCCAGAGCTGGCTGCAGTGGTACCCGCCCGAAATCATGAGCTGCGGACGCGACTTTTTCGGAATGATCGAATCGTTCCCGCTGCGCCGGGCCATCCCCATGATCTTCCGCGGCAGCGGCGACTGTTCGGTGATCGACTGGACCTTCCTGGGCCTGTCGATCGCGAACTGGTCGTTCCTCAGCTTCACCGCCATCGCGCTGGTGGCCGCTGCGCTCTGGATCAAACGCGCGCCCGCCTGAACCTGTGCCGAGCGGTCAGCTCAGCTTCTTGACCAGCACCTGGCTCTTGCGGTCCCAGTTGTACTTGCGCTTGCGGGCTTCGGGCAGCCAGTCGGCGTTGACCTGCACGAAACCGCGTTTGATGAACCAGTGCATGGTGCGCGTGGTGAGCACGAAGATGCTTTGCAGGCCCTGCGCCTTGGCCCGCACTTCAATGCGCTTGAGCAGACGTTCGCCGTCGCCCTGGCTCTGCGTATCGGGGGACACGGTGAGCGCGGCCATCTCCCCGGTGCGGGCCTCGGGGTAAGGGTAGAGCGCGGCGCAGCCGAAGATCACGCCGTCGTGTTCGATGATGGTGTAGTTGCCAGCGTCGCGTTCGATCTCGGTGCGGTCGCGCTTGACCAGCGTGCCGTCTTTCTCGAACGGCTCGATCAGCGCCACGATGCCGCTCACGTCGTCCATGGTGGCTTCGCGCACGCTCTCCAGTTTTTCGTCGACCACCATGGTGCCGAAACCGTCGTGGGTGTAGATCTCCAGCAGCAGCGCACCGTCCACCGCGAACGGCAGGATGTGGCTGCGTTCCACGCCACCTTCGCAGGCGCGGATGCAGTGTTGCAGGTAGAAGGCCGGGTCGGTCGGCAGGTTGGGCGCGGGCAAACTGGCCAGCAGCTTCTTGGCATCGGCCAGCGGGATTTCGGTATCGATATCGCTTTCGGGATCGGCCAGGTCGGCGCGCAGGCCGGGCACCTCGGTGAGGAACATCAGTTTGTCGGCCTGCAGCGCGATGGCCACCGAAGTCGCCACGTCTTCCATCGTCAGGTTGAAGGCTTCGCCGGTGGGCGAGAAGCCGAACGGCGAGAGCAGCACCAGCGCACCCATGTCGAGCGTGCGCTGGATGCCTTCGGTGTCGACCTTCCGCACCAGGCCCGAGTGCTGGAAGTCCACGCCGTCCATCAAACCCACCGGGCGCGCCGTGATGAAGTTGCCTGAAATCACCCGCACCGTGGCGCCGGCCATGGGCGTGTTGGGCAGGCCCTGGCTGAACGCCGCCTCAATCTCGTAGCGCAGCTGGCCGGCGGCCTCTTGTGCGCAGTCGAGCGCCACCGAATCGGTGATGCGCATGCCGTGGGAGTACTTGGGCTCGTGGCCTTTGGCCCTCAGCTGCTCATTGACCTGCGGGCGGAAACCGTGCACCAGCACGATCTCCACCCCCATGCTCTGAATGAGCGCCAGGTCCTGCGCCACGTTCTGCAGCTTGCCGGCTTCGATGGCCTCGCCTGCGATCCCCACCACCAGCGTGTTGCCGCGGTGTTTGTGGATGTAGGGCGCGACCGAGCGGAACCAGGGGACAAAGGTGAAGTTGAAGACGGTGGACATGTATGGGGGTGGCGGGCGGGCGGTTGGTCGGGCGCAGATAATGGCCGGCTGCCCGATTTTGACCGAAGTTCTCCACTTGTCCTCCACACCACTGCACATCGAATTCCCTGAGACCCTGCCCGTCTCGGCCCGCCGTCACGAGATCGAGGCCGCCATGCGGGAGCACCAGGTGGTGATCGTGTGTGGTGAAACCGGCTCGGGCAAGACCACCCAGATCCCCAAGATCGCGCTGGCGATGGGGCGCGGCAAATGCAATGCAAAACCGGGCCAGCGCGGCCAGATGATCGGCCACACGCAGCCGCGGCGCATTGCCGCCTCCAGCGTGGCCAAGCGTATTGCCGAGGAGTTGAAGACGCCCCTGGGCGACGTGGTCGGCTTCAAGGTGCGCTTCCAGGACCGACTGTCCAAAGACGCGTCCGTCAAGCTCATGACCGACGGCATTTTGTTGGCAGAGACGCAGACCGACCCCGACCTGCGCGCCTACGACACCATCATCATCGACGAGGCGCATGAGCGCAGCCTCAACATCGACTTCCTGCTCGGCTACCTGCGCCAGTTGCTGCCGCGCCGGCCCGATCTGAAGGTGGTGGTGACCTCGGCCACCATCGACGCCGACCGCTTCGCGCAGTACTTTGCTTCGAAGAGCGGCCCGGCGCCGGTGATCATGGTTTCGGGCCGCACCTTCCCGGTGGAAGTGCGCTGGCGCCCTTTTGAAGAGAACCGCGACTACGACCTCAACAGCGCGATCACCGACGCGGTGGACGAGCTCTGGCGCGGGCCTCTGGGTGGCGACATCCTGGTGTTTCTGCCCGGTGAGCGCGAGATCCGCGAAGCCGCCGATCACCTGCGCAAGCACCTGAGCCATATCCCCACGCTGCGCAACGCCGAGGTGCTGCCGCTGTTCGCGCGACTCTCGCAGGCCGAGCAGGACCGCATCTTCCAGGAGCACGGTGGGCGGCGCATCGTGCTGTCGACCAACGTGGCCGAGACCTCGCTCACGGTGCCGGGCATCCGCAACGTGATCGACGTGGGCACGGCGCGCGTCAAGCGCTACAGCTTCCGCCAGAAGGTGGAGCAGCTCATGGTGGAGCCGATCAGCCAAGCGGCAGCCAACCAGCGTGCCGGTCGCTGCGGCCGCGTGGCTGATGGCATCTGCATCCGCCTGTACGACGAAGCCGGCTTCAACGGCCGCCCCAAGTTCACCGACCCGGAAATCCTGCGCAGCTCGCTCGCCGGCGTGATCCTGCGCATGAAGGCACTGCGCCTGGGCGCGGTGGAAGACTTCGCATTCATCGAATCGCCGCAGAAGCGCGCCATCGTCGATGGCTACCAGCTGCTGGCCGAGCTCGGCGCGGTGGACGACGACAACGAACTCACACCCATTGGTCAGACCCTCTCGCGTCTGCCGCTGGACCCGCGCGTGGGCCGCATGATCCTGGAAGCCCAGCAGCGTGGTGCGCTCGACGAGGTGATGGTGATTGCCTCGGCGCTCAGCGTGCAGGACGTGCGCGACCGCCCGCTGGAGAAACAGGCCCAGGCCGATCAGGCGCACGCCAAGTTCGACGACGAGAAGAGCGAGTTCAGCGGCACGCTCAAGCTCTGGAAATGGCTGGAAGACACGAAAGGCGGACACGGCAAGGACCACAAGCTCAGCCACCGCCAGTACGAGAACCTGCTGCGCGAGAACTTCGTCAACGTGCGCCGCGTGCGCGAATGGCGCGACATCCACACCCAGCTGCACACCGTGGTGGCCGAGCACAAGTGGCAGATCAACACCGCGCCGGCCAGCTACGAACAGCTGCACCTGGCCATGCTGGCCGGCCTGCTGGGCAACGTGGGCCAGAAGAGTGAAGCGGAAGACTGGTACCTGGGCGCGCGCGGCATCAAGTTCTACCGCCACCCGGGCGCCAACCTGAGCAAGAAGCCCGGGCGCTGGATCGTTTGCGCCGAACTGGTGGAAACCACGCGCCTGTTCGGCCGCGGCATTGCGGCCATCGAGCCGCTGTGGCTGGAGCAAGTGGGTCCGCACCTGCTCAAGAAGCAGCTGCTCGACCCGCACTGGGAAAAGAAATCGGCCCAGGTGACGGCGCTGGAGCGCGCCACGCTCTACGGCCTGGTGGTCTACAACAACCGGCGCACCGACTACGGCCGCGTGGACCCGGTGGGTGCGCGCGCGATCTTCATCCGCGAGGCGCTGGTGGCCGGCGACTGGGAAACGCGCCTGCCGTTTCTGGCTGCCAACCAGAAGCTGGTGAAGGAGGTGGCCGAGCTGGAACACAAGTCGCGCCGACAGGACGTGCTGGTGGACGACGAGCTCATCTACGCCTTCTACGATCAACAACTGCCCGCGCACATCTGCAACGGTGCGGCGTTTGAACGCTGGTACCAGGACGAGGTGCGTCGCACGCCCAAACTGCTGCTGCTCACGCGTGAAGAGCTCATGCGCCACGAGGCGGCGGGCATCACCACGCAGGCCTTCCCCAAAACGCTGCGTCTGGGTGGTGTGGACTGCGCGTGCGAGTATTTGCACGTGCCCGGTGATCCGCGCGATGGCCTGTCGGTCACGCTGCCCATTTTTGCGCTGAACCAGGCCAGCGACGACCGCTGCGACTGGCTGGTGCCCGGCATGCTCAAGGACAAACTGTTGGCGCTGCTGAAGACGCTGCACCAGCGCCCGCGCTCGCGTCTGGTCCCGCTGCCGGCCACGGCGGAACGGTTTGCGCAGGCGCTGTGCGACCCCGCCGCCTTTGGCGCAGGCAACCTGATGGACGCGCTGCTCAAACTTGTGCGCGAGGCCACGCAGCTCGACATCCAGCGCAACGACATCAAGGTCGACATGCTCAGCCCGCACCACTTCATGCACTTGCGCGTGGTGGACGAACACGGCCGCCAACTGGGACAAGGTCGAAGTCTGGCCGCGCTCAAGGCCGAGCTGGGCAGCCAGGCACGGGGTGCATTTCAGGCGCTGGCCTCGCTCAAACTGGAAAGTTTGCGTCCAGGAGCCCCCGCTGCATCGGAGCAGAAGCCCGCCGCGCAAGTGGTCAAAGCGGCTGGCAAGGCTGCGCCCAGCGCGCCCGCAGTGAGCGCAGCGCAGCGCCACACCACCTGGGACTTTGGCGAACTCCCCGAGCTGATGGAGATCCGCAAGGGCCAACAATCGCTGATCGGTTTTCCCGCGCTCATCGACGATGGAGATGCGGTGCGCCTGGAGGTGTTCGACGAGCCCGACGTGGCCAAGGCCCGGCACCGCGAAGGCCTTCGCCGCCTGTGCGCGCTGCAGATCCGCGATGCGCTCAAGTACCTCGAGAAAAATCTGCCCGGCCTGCAGACCATGGCCGCGGCCTACATGCAGGCGGGCAAGGAGTCGGGCGGGGGCGGCACGCTGGAAGAGCTGCGCACCCAGATCCTCGAACTCGCGCTGGACCGCGCCTTTCTCGCCGACCCGCTGCCCACCAACGAAGCCGCGTTCAAGCAGCGCGTGGACGAGGGGCGAGGGCGGCTCACGCTGATCGCCAGCGAGATCTCACGCAGCGCGGGCGCCATCCTCACCGAGTTCGCGGCCGCCGCGCGCAAGCTCAAGGACAGCAAACCAGCCACCGAGGTGGCAACCGACGTGGGTCAGCAACTGGCGCGGCTGGTGCCCAAGAAGTTTTTGCTGCAAACGCCCTACGCCCAGTTGCAGCACCTGCCGCGTTACTTGAAAGCAGTGCAGTTGCGGCTGGACAAACTGCGAGCCGATCCCGCGCGGGACGCCTCGCGGTTGGCGGAGCTGCGTCCTCAAGACCAGCGCTTCTGGCGGCTGGTGGCCGAGCGCAAGGGGGTGCAGGACGCGCGCCTGAGCGAGCTGCGTTGGTTGCTCGAAGAGCTGCGGGTGAGTTTTTTTGCGCAGGAGCTGCGCACGCCACAGCCCGTGAGCGTCAAACGCCTGGACAAGGCCTGGGCGCAACTCCAGCTTTGATGATCAGCGCGTGGCCAGCGCCACCCGGCCCTCGGTCACGCCCAGCTGGGTGTTGGCCTGCAGTTGCTTCAGCACGGCTTCAGCATCTTGCCGGGTGGCGAGTTGGTTGATGCGAACTTCGAACTTGCCGTCCTTGGCCATCACCTCGGAGGGATAGCCCGCCGTCTGCAGTTTGCTGCGCAGCGCGTTCGCTGCAACACCGCTGGGCAGCAAGCCCGCCACGGTGCGCCATGGGCCGCCTTGCAGCACGATGCCCTGACCAGGCTGCATCTCCGCCTGGTCAATGAACTTGGCCAACTGGTCCGGCGTGGCCTGGCCTGCGGGTTTCTCGGGCTCGCCTGTGAAGACGACCCAGAAGGCGCCAGGCTTGTCGAGCATGATGCCGGGCTGGTTGTCACGCACGACCTCGACCTTGCCTTCAAACATGCACACAGCGTCGTGCGCAGCGTCGGTCATGCTCCAGAAATCGGTGCCTCGG
>JBBQKZ010000125.1:0-11225 GCA_038327405.1 Burkholderiales bacterium
ATCGAGCAGACCCGGGCCGGCCGCCAGACCCAGCGCAGCGCGCAAGGAAGGCCGCGACACGTCGGCGTCGACCAGCAACACGCGGTAATCGAGCTTTATGGTAATGCTCATGGCCAGATTGATGGCTGTGAAGCTCTTGCCCTCGCCCGGCATGGCACTGGTGACCATGATCAGGTTGCCGTTGGGCACGGGTGCTGCGCCCTTGCCGGTGGCATTGGCCAGCAGCGGGCGCTTGATCACGCGGAACTGATCGGCAATGGCGGAGCGTGGCGCATGGGGCGTCACGAACCCGGCCACGCGCAGCGTCTCCAGGTCCATCTCGACCGCCTTGGACTGGGTGGCGTCAGGAATGTGGACGTCGCGCTCCACCGCCGGAAAAGGGACGGCTGCGGCGACAGGCGCGGCCGAGGCGCTCGGCTGTGGCGCCGCCGGTGCGGGCGTGCTGGCCGGCATGTCGGCGCCGGCCTGGCGCAACTGTTCGAGCCGTTGGGCGGCCTTTTCAATGAGACTGGACATGATGGGCAATCACCTTCAAAGACCGGCGCGGTAGGTCATCACCGCGATACCGACCACAAACACGACCACCAGGGCCAACACGGAAGCGGCAAAACGCATGAGGCTGCGGCGTTCACGCTGACGCATGGCGTCGTGCTTGACCAGCGTGACCACACCCAGCAAGGGCATGTCGGTGGCGGCACGCAGCGAATTGGCGTCGAAGAACACCGGCCTGACCTGGCTCATCAGGAAGGTGAAGCCCAGGCCCGCAGCCAACGCCGCCAGCAGGGCCAGCGGCATCAGCAGGATGCGGTTGGGCGCCACCGGCTTGGGCTCGGCCCGGGGTGGGTCGATCACACGGAAATCGGCCAGGCTGGAGGCGCTCTCGAGCTCACCGCTCATGGTGATCGACTCGCGCCGCGCCACCAGGTCTTCGTAGTTCTTGCGGTTGATTTCGTAGTCCCGGTTGAGCTGGGCCTGCTCCGCTTCGATCTGCGGCGCGACTCTCATGAGTTCACGGGCGCGGGTGGCACGGGTCTCGAACTCGGCCACACGGGCACGCAGCGAAGCCACCTGCACTTCGGCTGCCGAGTTGATGCGGGAGAGCTCGAACAGCGCCGGGTTGGCTTCCATGGTGGGCTGGCCGGGGTTGGCCGCCGCAGCGCGCTGGAGTTCGGCCACTTCCTTGCGCTTCTGCTCTTCCAGCTCTTTGATCAGGCGGCGTGTATTGACGACGTCGGGGTGCTGTTCGGTGTAGCGCTGCAGCAGACCGTCGAGGTTGCGCTTGAGTGGATCGATGCGGGCGTCGAGTTCGGGCGTGGCAAACGACGGACCACCACCCGCAGCAGGTGAGGCTCGCTGTGCGGCGCGCGCCTGATCGAGCTGGCGCCGGGCGGCTTCGCGGGCACTCTCGGCCTCGCGCAACTCCAGCTTGGCCTGGTTCAGGGTGTTGACGATCTCCGACATGCGCCCAGCCATGTCCATGCCACCCTGGGTCTGCAGATCGAGGTTGCGCAGGCGGAAGTCCTTGAGCCGTGCTTCGGCTTCCGTCAGACGGGTTTCGTAGTTCTTGATCTGGTCTACGATGAATCGGCGGGCCGAGTCCGAATCGGACTTGGAGTCGCCCAGGCTGGATTCCACGAAGATCGTCATGAGCGACTGCACGACCCGCAAGGCCCGATCGGGGCTGTCACCGCGGTAGGACAAGGTGTACAGGTTGTCGCGACCGGTGGAGCGGATCGCCAGCGACTGGGAAACCTGCGTGATGAGCGCTTCTTGCTGTTCCTTGGTCTTGGCGCCGAGGTCCAGGTCGGCCATGCGGATGAGCTTCTCCACGGTCGGGCGGCTGATCAGCGTGCGGCTGAGCATGGTGACCTGCTGCTCGATGTTGGGCTGAACCGCCAGGCCGGACATGAGGGGCCGCAAGATGGACTGCGTGTCCACGTAGACCCGCGCCGAAGCTTCGTAACGGTCGGGCATCATGAAGATGACCGTGGCCGTGGCGGCAGCCACCAGCCAGGCGACCAGCACGCCGAGGCGGCGGTACTTCCACATGCCCCGCAAGAAGGTCGTTATTTGATCAATGAGGTCTTGCATGCAAGCAACTGTGGATGACAGCAAAAAAGGAAAAAAGCCACCGCGTCACGGGCGGTGGTGGTCAATGCCGGAGGCTCAGATTCAGAACCAGCCCTGGGGAATGATCAGGATGTCGCCGGGCAGCATTTCGACGTTGGCAGAAATGTCGCCGCGTTTGACGAGGTCGTTCAAGCGAACGCTGTAGCGCTTGTTGCCTTCGCTGGCCCGCACGATGGTCGCCTTGTTGCCGTCGGCAAACTCGGTGAGGCCGCCCACGGCAATCATCACGTCCATGACGGTCATCTTCTGTTTGTAGGGCAGGAACTGTGGCTTGGCCGCTTCGCCCACGACACGGATCTGTTCGCTGTAGGGGCCGACAAAATTGGTAACGATGACGGTGACGACCGGGTCACGCACGAACTTGCCAAGGGCTTTCTCGACATCGCGCGCGATTTCGATGGGGGTCTTGCCCTGGGCCACCAGTTCGTCCACCAGCGGCGTGGACACCTTGCCATCGGGGCGCACCGGGACGGTGGACGACAGCTCCGGGTTGCGCCACACGTTGATATTCAGGGTGTCGCCGGGGCCGACCACGTAGTTGTAGTCGGGGCTGGACGCCATGGTGGGCGCAGGTGGGTTGGCGTTCTGCGTGGCACACCCGACGGCACCCAGGACCAAGGCCACCAGAGCAGTACCACGAGCCAGGGTGCGCATGAGTTCTGAAGTATGTTTTTGCATGGTTCTGGTCCCCAAAAGCACGGTCAAATGTTAAGAAAAGTTAACGGTCTTTTTGAATATACCGCACACCCCTACGGCATGACTACCCGCAAAGTGTGACGAAGTCCCCAAAGTGAGGAGGCTCGCACGCTACCTCAGTTTTAGTTGTGCCTATGCGCGGTGGCGCACAAACGCCGCCCAACCAAACAGGCAGCCGCAGACTCGCCGACTAAAATCACGGGTTGCCTTTTCCCCAAACCTTCAGGAACTTCAGCATGTCCCTCTTCACCGCCGTCGAAATGGCGCCGCGCGACCCGATCCTGGGTCTGAACGAACAGTTTGCCGCCGACACCAACCCCGCCAAGGTGAACCTGGGCGTGGGCGTGTATTTCGACGACAACGGCAAGCTGCCACTGCTGCAGTGCGTGCAAAGCGCTGAAAAAACCATGATGGACAAGCCCACTGCCCGCGGCTACCTGCCCATCGACGGCATTGCAGCCTACGACGCTGCCGTCAAGAGCCTCGTGTTCGGCGTGGACTCCGAACCGGTGACATCGGGCCGGGTGGCCACCGTGCAGGCCATTGGCGGCACAGGTGGTCTGAAGATCGGCGCCGACTTTCTCAAGCGCCTTAACCCCGAAGCCACGGTGCTGATCAGCGACCCGAGCTGGGAAAACCACCGCGCCCTCTTCACCAACGCCGGCTTCACGGTCGGCTCCTACGCTTACTACGACGCCGAAAAACGCGGCGTCAACTTCGAAGGCATGCTCGCCAGCCTGAACGCGGCAGCGGCCGGCACGATCGTGGTGCTGCACGCGTGCTGCCACAACCCCACCGGCTACGACATCACCCCCGAACAGTGGGACCAGGTGATCGCGGTGGTCAAGGCGCGCAACCTCACCCCGTTCCTGGACATGGCGTACCAGGGCTTCGGGCACGGCATTGCCGAAGACGGCGCGGTGATCGCCAAGTTCGTGGCCGCCGGTCTGGTGTTTTTTGTGTCGACCTCGTTCTCCAAGAGCTTCAGCCTCTACGGCGAGCGCGTGGGTGCCCTGTCGGTGCTGTGCGACAGCGCCGAAGAAGCGGCACGCGTGCTGTCGCAGCTCAAGATCGCCATCCGCACCAATTACTCCAACCCGCCGATCCACGGCGGCGCGGTGGTGGCCGCTGTGCTCAACAACCCCGAGCTGCGCGCCCTGTGGGAAAAGGAACTGGGCGAAATGCGCGTGCGCATCAAGGCCATGCGCCAGAAACTGGTGGACGGCCTCAAGGCCGCCGGGGTGAAGCAGGACATGGGCTTCATCACCAGCCAGATCGGCATGTTCAGCTACTCCGGCCTCAGCAAGGACCAGATGGTTCGCCTGCGCAGCGAGTTCGGCGTGTACGGCACCGACACCGGCCGCATGTGCGTGGCTGCGCTCAACAGCAAAAACATCGACTACGTCTGCCAGTCGATTGCCAAGGTGGTTTGATCCGCGTTGCATGAGCGACAAGGGGCCGCTTTTGAGCGGCCCCTTGTCATTGGGTCATTCCCAAATGACCGAGCGCATGGAGATTGAAGCTCCCTGGAAGCCTTCGTTGAAGAAGCGCGGCTCGTCGTCCTGGTGCACCGCGCCCGCCGCATACAGCAGCGGCAAATAGTGCTCCCAGGTCGGATGGGCCATCTGGGCGACAGCCCCCATTTGCTGAAAATCACAGAGCGCGGGCAAGCGCTTGTGCACGATGTGATCGGCCGTGACGCGGTCGAACTCGATGGCCCAGTCGTAAGCCTCGTTGTCGGCGGCGTCGCGCCGCATGGTGCGCAGGTTGTGCACGGTGTTGCCGCTGCCCACGATGAGCACGCCACGCTCACGCAGTTGGGCCAACTGCTGGCCGACGGCGAAATGCTCGGCGGCAGGGCGGCCGTAGTCCATGCTGAGCTGGATCACCGGGATGTCGGCCGCCGGGAACATGGGTTTGAGGATGGACCAGGCACCATGGTCAAGACCCCAATCGGTTTCGTCCAGCGCCAGCGGCTGGTGGGAGTCGGGCTGCAGCACGCACTGGCTGATGAATCGGGCGGCCTGCGGTGAACCTGGTGCCGGGTATTGCTGGTCGAACAGCGCCTGGGGAAATCCGCCGAAATCGTGGATGGTGCGCGGCTGCGCCATGGCCGTGAGCTGCCAGCCGGGGGTGAGCCAGTGGGCCGAGATGCACAGGATCAGGCTGGGAGGCTGCGCGCGGTGCAGAAGCTCGGCGCCCAGCGCCTGCCAGCGCTGTCGCCAGTGGTTGTCTTCGATGGCGTTCATCGGGCTGCCGTGCCCCACGAACAGCACCGGCATGCGCCCGGTGCGGGGCAGATCAAGGTCGGCAAGTCGGGTTGTGGGAGTGTCAGGCATGGGCTCGGGTGGGTCGGTGCCGCCTGGCTGGCGGCAGGAAACGGTGGTCTGGATTCTTTCACGAAGGTGACAGATGGCCCTGTAAATTAGGTGTTATCACGCTAACGCAGCTTGGCGCATGCTGCTATATTGCACTGCAACATAACGAAGTCGGACGCTCATGCTTTATCAGATCTACGAGACACAACGTTCCATGATGGAACCGTTTTCGGACTTGGCCGAAGTAGCGGCCAAGCTGTTCACCAACCCCTCTCTGCCGCTGGCGCAGTTGCCGATTGCCCAGCGCATATCGGCCGGCTACGACCTGATGCACCGCCTGGGCAAGGACTACGAAAAGCCGGTGTTCGGAATTCATACGGTGGACATCGACGGCATTGAAGTCGCGGTGCACGAGCGCATCGAGATCGACAAGCCGTTCTGTGAACTGCGCCGCTTCAAGCGTTTCTCTGACGACACCAGCACGCTGGCCAAGCTCAAGGGCGAGCCTGTGGTGCTGATCGTGGCACCCCTCTCCGGCCACTACGCCACGCTGCTGCGCGACACCGTGCGCACCATGCTCAAGGACCACAAGGTCTACATCACCGACTGGAAGAATGCCCGCCTGGTGCCGTTGTCCGAGGGTGAGTTCCACCTCGATGACTACGTGAACTACGTTCAGGAGTTCATCCGCCACCTGCAAAAAGGCTACGGCAATTGCCACGTGGTCAGCGTGTGCCAGCCCACCGTGCCTGTGCTGGCTGCTGTGTCCCTCATGGCCAGCCGCGGCGAGTTGACGCCGTTGTCGATGACGATGATGGGTGGCCCGATCGACGCCCGTAAGTCCCCGACCTCGGTGAACAACCTCGCCACCCAGCGCGCCCACAGCTGGTTCGAGAACAACGTGATCTACCGCGTGCCCGACAACTTCCCCGGCGCCGGCCGCCGTGTGTACCCCGGCTTTCTGCAGCACACCGGCTTCGTGGCCATGAACCCCGACCGGCACGCCACGAGCCACTACGACTACTTCAAGGATCTGGTCAAGGGCGACAACGAGAGCGCCGAGAGCCACCGCAAGTTCTACGACGAGTACAACGCCGTGCTCGACATGGACGCCGACTACTACCTGGAAACCATCGACACGGTGTTCCAGGACTTCAAGCTGGTCAACGGCACCTGGGATGTGAAGAACCCGCAGGGCAAGCTGGAGCGTGTGCGCCCACAAGACATCCAGCACACCGCCCTGCTCACCATCGAAGGTGAACTGGACGACATCTCGGGCTCGGGCCAGACCGAAGCTGCGCACGACCTGTGCACGGGCATTCCGAAGACGCACCGCATGCATTACGAGGCAGAGGGTGCAGGCCACTACGGCATTTTCAGCGGCCGCCGCTGGCGCGAGTTTGTGCATCCCGTGGTGAAGGCTTTCCTGAAGGTGCATCAGCCCACCGTGGTGGCAGAACCGACCGAGACCCGGGCTGCAGAGCCCAAGCTGGAGAAGGTCGCTGCACAGGTGCCGGCGCGGGCCGCGGCCAAAGCGGTGGTCAAAGCGCCTGCGAAAGCACGGGCCAAACCGGCCGTGAAGACCGCAGCGGCGAAAGCCGCGGCCAAGCCCGCAGCAAAACCTGCAGCCAAGGCCCCTGCCGCGCGCAAGCCCAAGCCACGCACCACGACCGCCTGAGCGCTCTCACCCTGTCCACGGCTCCTGCTCTGGCGCCGGTATATTGGCCGGCATGAACGACCTCGCACGGCGCATCGACGCCGCCCTGCCGCAAACCCAGTGCACCCGCTGCGGCTACCCCGACTGCGCCAGCTACGCGCAGGCGATTGCCGACGGATCGGCAGACATCAACCAGTGCCCGCCTGGTGGCGCTGAAGGCGTCGAACGCCTGGCCGCCATCACCGGCAGGCCAGTCACGCCACTGAACCCGCACAACGGCATCGAAGGCCCGGTGACCGTGGCCGTGATCGACGAGGCCTGGTGCATCGGCTGCACGCTGTGCATCAAGGTCTGCCCCACCGATGCGATCGTGGGCAGCAACAAGCGCATGCACACCGTGATCGAACCGGTCTGCACCGGCTGTGAGCTGTGCTTGCCGGTGTGCCCGGTGGACTGCATCTCGCTGGAGATCGTGAGCGGCGAACGCACCGGTTGGAAAGCCTGGACGGCCGAACAGGCGCGCCAGGGCAAGGAGCGCTACGAGGCAAGGCAGGCACGGCTGGCGCGCGAGCAACACGAGCACGACGACCGGCTCGAAGCCAAGGCGCAAGAAAAGCTGGCCGATCTGGCTGCGCATTCGCAAATCACCGACGAGGCTTTGCTAGACAAGAAACGCGCGGTGATCGAAGCCGCGCTGGCCCGCTCTCGCGCCCGGCGCGCCGGCGCCTGAATCAGGCGGCTTGCCGGGCCGCTGCGGTCTTGTAGACGCCGCAACCCACGTACAGGTCGTCCACCTTCACCACATACGACATCTTGGCCTGGATGCTGCCATTGGCTGGGTTGCCGATGTTGTATTCCACCCAGCCCGGGCCCGCCTCGGCCTGCGAGACGATGGCGTCGAGCAGCGCCTGTCCGTCAATGCCGGGAATGTCCTGCACGCGGCCGCCCACCTTTTCAGGCTTGCCGCCGAACGAGCGGTAAACGCCGCCCTTGTCCAGCGCGAACACGTACATGTCGCGGTCATGGAAGTTGTTGGCGGGTGTGGTGATCTCGCGCACGAAGGCATCGCGCCCGCGCTGCTGGCGCATGACCTGCGCCTTGTCCACCAATTGCATGGCCTCTTCGGCCGTGCCCTGCTGGAGCATGAAGGACGACACCGCCTTGGACAGGTGCGCGGCCCGCTGCTCCAGCTGGTCGGCCTGGGCCACGGCGCGTTCGACCATCTGGGCATTGCGCTGGGTGATCTCGTCCAGCTGGGAGACGGCCGAGGAGATTTCGCTCAAACCGGTGCTCTGCTCGGCGCTCGACGCCGAAATGAGCGACATGTTGGCGGCTACGCCGCGCACGCCGTTGGCGATCTGCTGGATGCTGCTGCCCGCAGTGCGGATCTGCTTCACGCTGGCCTCCACCTGCTGGCGCGAGTTTTCAATCAGCTGGCGGATTTCCTTGGCCGATGCAGCCGAGCGCTGCGCAAGCGAGCGCACCTCGGCAGCCACCACGGCAAAGCCCCTGCCTTGCTCGCCGGCGCGGGCGGCTTCCACCGCCGCATTGAGCGCCAGGATGTTGGTCTGGAACGCCAGGCTGTCGATCACGCCGATGATTTCGTTCATCTGCTGCGCGCTTTTCTGGATGCCTTCGACGGACTCCACCGCGCGGCCCATGGACTGCGCGCCCGATTCCGCCACGTCGCGCACCTGCGCGGCCTGCTGGTCGGAGTCAACGGCGGTCCGGGCGTTTTGCTGCACGGTGCTGGAGAGCTCGTGCACGCTGGCGGCGGTTTGCTCCAGGTTGGCGGCCTGTTGTTCGGTGCGGTCGGACAGATCGCGGTTGCCGGTGGCCAGGCTCTTGCCCGCGTGGGCCACCAGGGCCGAGTTGCTGCGCACCTCGGCCACCATGGACGAGAGGTTGCCGACCATGCGGTCAAGCAGGCGGGTGAGGTCGGCCAGTTCGTCGCTGCCACGCGCCTTCAGCACCGTGCGCAGGTTGCCCGAGGCGGTCTGCTCCGTGCTGGCGAGCAGCTGGCGGAAGTCGCTCATGAAGCTGACGTAGAAACTCAGCATGAGATAAACCATCACAGCCGCGCCACCGATTTCGATACCCAGCACCCAGGCCCGGGCCGATGCCTGCCCGGAGACCCCCCAGAGGAAGATCTGTGGCAGCAGTGACGCCGCCGCCAGCAGCATCAACTTGCTGCGCAGGCGCAAACGCCGCATCAGCCATGCGCCAGGGGACAAGGGGTGAATGCCGAACATGCGCGTGTCTCTCCTCTATAGGTTGTGTTTGTATCGGCCAGAACGGGGCTGGCTGGAGACCCTATCCGCGCTCAGTGAGGTCGGGAAATCCCCGATTGGCGGGCTTCGAAATGCCGGAAGAGCTGCACCGCCATCACGCGCAGGGCGTCGTCGGCCATGTTGTGGGCGTGCGTGAGCTGCTCCAGACCGTAGCGCCGGTCGTGCTGCATCAGGGCGCGGCTCACGCACATGCCCTGGCTGGACATGCGCAGACAAAACGCCTCCAGCAGGTCGTGCGGCCAGAGTTGCAAAGCGTCTGGCGCGCCACGACCGACCGAAGCGGGTGCGGTGGCTGGCGTCTGTCGGGTCGGGACCGTGCTCATGGCGAGCTCCTCGAAGGTGTGGGGCCAGGTGCACAGACATGCGGCTCCCGGACAACCCAAGCGTAGGCCGCCTGTCCACCGTGCATTCCTCCGAACAACGGCCAAAAACCCGGCTTGCTTGCTGTTTCCGCTTTGCGAGGCGGCACAATCCGGCCATGAACTCGCCCGCCAACCGCCTGCTCAAGCTCACCGCTCAACCGACGGGAACACCCGACACCGACCACCCCAAACCTGAGCGACTGGTGAGCGGCAACCCCCTGCGCGAAACGTGGAACCGGGTCGAGACCGCCTTGCCGGCTGGACAGGTGTATTGCGGTGTGTGGCGATGTGAGCCCGGCCGCTGGCGCATTGCCATGGGCGAGACGGAGCGCGAGCTGTTCACCGTGCTGCTGGGGCGTTGCCGCGTGCACGATGCACTGGGCGGGTTCGAAGAGGCGGGGCCGGGGGAAGCCCTCTACATCCCGCCCGGCTTTGCCGGCGAGTTCGAGGTGCTGGAGCACCTCACCAAGACCTACATGATCGCGGAGTGAGACCCCCGCGCAGGCTCAGCCGGGCTGGGCTGAGAGACGGGCGAATGCGCTGACCACCTCGGGCGGCGCCTGCACCAGTTCGATCAGCACGCCTTCACCCGCGATCGGGAATTCGTCGTTCGCCTTGGGGTGCAAAAAGGTGATGTCGAAACCGGCCGCCCCTTTGCGGATACCACCCGGCGCAAAGCGCACGCCCTGCGCCGTCAGCCAGTCCACAGCGGTAGGCAGGTCGTCGATCCACAGGCCGATGTGGTTGAGCGGCGTGGTGTGCACCGCAGGCTTCTTCTCGGGGTCCAGCGGTTGCATCAGATCCACCTCGACCTTGAACGGTCCACTGCCGATGGCGCAGATGTCCTCGTCGACATTCTCGCGCTCGCTGCAAAACGTGCCGGTGACCTCCAGGCCGAGCATGTCGACCCAGAGTTTTTGCAGGCGCTGCTTGTCAGACCCGCCAATGGCGATTTGCTGGACACCCAACACCTTGAAGGGACGAAAGGGAGAAACCGGTGTGCTCATGCGTCAATGAAATCCGTTGAGGGGATGGGAGGGGTGGCTGGCCTGCTCCAGCGTCCACACGGTGGCCGGCGGCAGGTTGGCCCAGATCGAAGCTGCGCGGCGCCAGCGCCAGCCGATGGGGATGTCCTTGAAGGGACGCAGATGGGGCGAGGCGTAGGTGTATTGAATGATGCGCGAGCCGGGGCGGCTTTCGACCAGCGCCACCATGGCGTCGATGCAGCCGTGCGCTTCGTCGCGCGGCATGGACAACAAGGGCAGGGACGACACCACCGTGACCGAACTCTGCTTGCCGACGTCCAGCGCATCCAGGCGCGTGGCGCAGTGGTTGAGCACCTCCAGATCGGGAAAACTCTTGCGCAGCAACTGCGCAAAACGCGGGTCGCGCTCGATGACCATGAAACGTTCGACGCGCCCCAACGCGGGCAGCAGGCCCCGGGTGATGGCCCCGGTGCCGGCACCCACCTCGATCAGCACCTGCGGTTCGGCCCGCAGGACCTCGTGCAGGATGGCCTGCGCCAGGGCTTTCGAGGCCGGGGCGATGGCGCCCACCCGCCTGGGATTTCGCAGATACCCCAGCGCAAAAGCCAAACCTTGCCGCATGCGGTCCCCTTCAGAGTCGTTGTACCCCGCAGGGTATCCCAACTCCACCGCCGCCGTCTGTGGGGCACCGAGCCTTGCGAGGCTCACTCGAACTCGACGATCGGCTGATCCACCACCAGCGATTCGCCCTTGAACGCCAGCACCTTGCCCACCACGCCGTCGGC
>JBBQKZ010000126.1:0-11137 GCA_038327405.1 Burkholderiales bacterium
CAACGCAGCAAAGCTCAGAAAGGAGATCGAAAAACAGCAGACCCGATAGACTTATCCACAACCGAGTAGCCAAAGAATCCATCAACCCAGTGGCTCAATCTTCGACGTGATCACTGGCTCAGTTGTGCTGATGAATCAACAGCACGCCACCTTTTCCAGCAAGTATCCCAGCGGGACTCGCAACCGGGGTGGGATGCACAGGATTGGTGAACAAAGGCGCATTTCTTCCAATTCAGCGCGCTCGCCCGCGTCCGTGATGAATGGAGGTTCGTTCTCGTCGTCCAAGATATCGGTCAGATTGACAATTTTGTACTCTTCATTACATACATCTGAGACCATTGAGTCGCTCGCGGTACACCAGTGCCTGCTCGCCGGCAAGCTGCAGAGGATGTCCCAATCGTCGGGTGAAAAAATCCCAATAGGGTTCTGTGTCAGCATGCGTTCGAGCGTGTCGAGTCGAAGTGGCTGAAATTGAATGCAGGTGGTACGCAAAGGGGCTCCTGATGTGAGTGGATAAGAATCGATGCGCATCGATGCCATCCAGTCTAGGAGCCAACCCCGCGCGCAGAAAGGTGAACTTCTCAAACATGTGAATGGGCTCACATGTTTGAAAAAAAAGGCAGCCGTCTGCACCGAATAGATGGGGGAAGACCCCGCTCTTACTGCTCTCTTCCGGGGACTGTCACGCTTTTGGAGGCAGTTGATATGTGACCTTGCCCTCGGTGACCTGTACCCATCCACTGGCTTTGAAAGCATCCAAAACCGCTGAGGCTCTGTCTTCAGCCTGGCCCTTGTGAGCAAGGGCTGTACGAATGGTGTTGAGAAGTTTTTCTTCGTTGCCGGGACGTGAGTTGCCTCGCTTGCGCAAGTCTTCAACTGCCAGGCGCAGATGACCTTCGGGCGTCGAACAATCTTCGGGGACTTTCTTTTTGGCGGGCGCCTTTGCAACTTGCCCTTCGTCCGGGACGGCGACCTTCAGCTGGATGCCCCCTGGGCACTGAAAATCGCCTCGCTGCTTCAGCAGCAACTGCATTTTTTCCTTTAGAGACATTCGTCCAAACAGACGGTTGAGCGTCTTGCAGCAGGCCACACAGTTTTCGTCGTTGTCACCACCGCCGAGGGTCGATGCCACCAGGTGTTCGACGCTTGCCTCCACCCGTGGAAGAGTTTTATGGCAGAAGAAGCAATCGCCCCCTTGGGCAAACAGCAATCGGTCGAGAGCAGTGGTGGCCATTTCAATTCACTTGCTTTGGCGAGTAGGAGATATCGCTCAACAGCATACCTCCGTCTGCGCGGCACGAATGGCTGTGGTTCTTCCTGAGCCACATCCCCGCCGACCGTACTCGGTGACAGCTCACCTGCGCCCCGCTTCGCCGGAACAACCTTTTGACTCTTGATAGCTAGACCTCAATTAACAGGCCTGGATTGAACTCAGGGTTCTCCCAGCGCAGAGGTGCTTCCCGACGAACCGGGTATGGCCTGGGCCAGAGCGATATGCAACGACTCAGTTGCAACTGCCCGCACTGGGCTCGTCAGTTCGGCACTTGCAAGCCGTACGAGGTCAAGATTTCTATAAAGGCCCCGTTTGGGTCATCCTTCGTTTGAAGGTCGAAGCTGCCCAACGTAGCCAGGCCGTTTACGCATCGAAAGGCGTCGGCAGGCTGATGGCCCAAGTTGTTTTGGGGTTACGCTCCAGCTAATGCGGAGGGAGTGCCTGCGCGACCACAACAACAAACCAGCGTCATTCGCCATGCCATCAGGACAAGTAATTCGCGTACTGGTTTTTGGTTCAACGGGAGTCGGCAAAACCAGCTTATGCAACACCCTCACGGGGCGCAACCGGCCGACCAACAATGGACCGTTCGGTGTTACTCAAAAAACCCATACGTATGCTCCATTCACGCACGACGGGCGGCGCATCCAAATCATTGATACCGCTGGCATGCACGAGAGTGACGGCGGGACAGTGAAGACCGAAGATGCGGTTCAGCAAATCGTTGAACTTCTGCAGAGCTCCAAGGACGGATTTCACCTGCTTGTCCATGTGGGGCGAGCCACACGCATCACAAAGCAGCAGGAGGAGGACCACGACTTTTTCGTTCGCCGAATGTCCATGTCCATGGTGCCTTCCTTGATGGTCCTGACCGGTTGCGAAAACGAAGAGCCCATGACCAAGTGGGTGGACGACCACAGGTCAGCCTTCAACCGGTACAACTACAAGGACCTTGTGGCGACTTGTTTTGCCCAAGGCGGAAAGTTGGAAGAGCACTATGCGCCACTGCGTGAGCAGTCCCGGGACGCAACGCTCGACGCCATCGTCAAACACGCCTTGAGCGAGCCGTACCTGCTATACGGCGGCACGACAGGGCGCACGCTTCAAGACGCGCTGTTCGGACTGTGGAACGAGTTCGTCGACTTGGCCAAACTGCCGGCGAAGCTGCGTCGCAAGTCAAATGAGAGTGCCTATGCCTTGCTAAAGCGCGTCGGCGTCTCAGAGAAGTTAGCCGCATTGGCCATCAGGCACCTACCCGACTTGATGGGGGAAATTGGCGACAGGTTGCCAGTTCCCATGGCCGGCAGAATCATGAAGGCGCTTTCGGTGCTTGCGGTGTCGCGACTCGGAAAGAAAAAGACATCCACCTCGGAGAAGGATTGACCGCATGTCCGCAGCTCTCATCTTTGTTTTGGCCATTGTGCTCATCGCGTTCTTCGCTGGCACCACCCGGGGTGGGGTGAAGGAAGGTGCTGCGCAAGTGCTCAAAATGTTGAGGTACGGCGCGATATTCGCGGCTCTCGTGGTCGTCGCGGTGATTGTGAGCCTGCTCGTTTCCGCCTTCAACCAGTAACGCGCTGCGGGATTGTTTCTGGGAGCCGTGCCGTGAGACCCTTCAGCGCAATCCCCCCATGCACGTAGTCACTCCCAAAGATTACTGGCGAGTGGCCCGCCAATTGGGTGAACTCGAAGGCGTTCCGCCCCAGGAGCTGGTGTGGCCAGACTGCATCGGTCGCCAGAAGCAGCCGCCACGCGAGGGCGACGGGGTGATGCTGGCGGCTTATGACCGAGCGCAGCAAACCGGCTTGATTCGGTATCTCGGCATCGTTTGCGCGTCCTCTGACGGCGTAGCTTCTGTGCGCTGGACGCCAGTTGATTTGGAGTTGTGGGTGGATACGGCCCCAGGGCGTGGGTTTTGGCAGGACCGCGAGGGCTTCAAGTTTGCGCCGAAGAAAGTGCCAGGCTACGGACTGCATGAGATGTTTGCGCGACATTTCGAGGGGATGAGAGCCCGTGAACCATTGCCCGGCGGTTGCAAGACGGTCCCGTCTCCTCGTCGCACATCACGCAGTGGGTTTGCGCCTGAAAGATTTCTTCCTGCGGAGCTGATTGGGCAGCCCAACGACTCGGCTCGGGGTGGGTACGTGTACGTCCTGGAATCCGCCTATGGATGCAAGGTCGGGCGTACCCGCGACATCCCCAGCCGCATGCGGGCGTTCGGGGTCAAGCTGCCGATTGCGTACTCGATACGGCTGTGTGCCTGGTTCGACGACCACTACGAAGCGGAGACTCGGTTCCACCAACTGTTTCGGGACAAACACATCAACGGAGAGTGGTTTGCCTTGGAAGAGGCGGACATCGAACTCATCCGCGGCCGGACGTACGGCTCATCGGTCCATCCTGTGTAGGCGGCGTCTCGACGCTTTGCCTGCTGGTTGCTACACTGAGGGTGAGGGCATATCAGCCGTTGTGACCGAGCCGCAATTCCTGTCACAGTTTCTGTCACTGCCATCGGGAATCAACCGAAAACCACCGCAAAGCGCTGCGAAATGCTGCAAAGCAATGCGATGTAAGTGGTTGATTTTGCTCAAAGTTGCGTTGTATTTCAGGTATACTGCTGCTGTGCCGGCGCCTTGAAAATCCGCGTGTCGATGGTTCGATTCCGTCCCAGGCCACCAAATCTCTCGCAAAAGCCCATCCAACGCGATGGGCTTTTTCGTTTCCTGAGCCGCCCTTGCATGGGTAGCGCTCCACGCCTCATGCAGGACTCCCATGGCATCTGAACTTCTCGATCTCAAGCAAGCCGACATGGTTTCTGCGTTGCTGAAAGGTCTCGTCACCCGCTCCTTGAGCCAGGTGGCGGATGAGGCGCGGTTGGATGGTGAGAGCCTGCGGCAGGTGGTGGATCGTTATGAAATCGACTATGCGTGGCATGTGCTGGGGTCCGAGCGCATGCTCGAGGCCTGCGCATCGGCGCTGGCAGCGCGGCTCAAGCGCCCGGCCACGGTCGCCGAGCAGGCCGATGTGGCCGCCCTGTTGGCCGCAGCGGCGGCGGCTCAGTCTTCCGATGCCTTGATGAGTTTCGACAACGACGTTGCGCAGCACCTGGGCGCCTTGTTGGACGGGTGACCAGAGCACGCGACTTGCCTCGGTGCTCCTGACCGCTCCGGCGGCCCTTCAGTCGGCGTAGACCGGTCTTGCCGCCAGGCGCTCCAGCAGGCGCGCCTCGAGCTGCATCAAAGCGCTCAGCAAGGCGCCGTGGTGTGAGCTGCATCCACTCGGGATCCACATGTCGCGCGTTTGCTGCATGAGCTGATCGAGCTCGTTGAGCTGGTTCATCAATGTGCGGCGGCTGGGCTCTCCCTGGAGTTGGTCTTCGATCGCGCGCAGGCGCTTGTAGCGCCTGGAGACCAGGGCGTCGAACGCGAGCTTGCGCTGGCTGGGCATGAAGCGCATGAACGGATAGGCGATGGCCAGCAGCGCCACCACGGACACCCAGAGCGAATCGATCAGGCTGACCGCCCAGTAGGGCATGCGTCCGGAAAGCAGGGGCGCGCCCCGCTCGTAGTAGCGCGTGGCCACGGGGCTGCGCGGCAGTTGGCGGTCCACGAACGCGGGGAACCCATGCCCTCGCGTGAAAACATCTTCGCTGCGTTCAGCCAGTGTCCTGCTGATGGACAGCAGCAGGCTCTGGGTGGCGGGGTGCAGATCCTGATGGACCACCAGGGTCATGGTCACAGCCACCATGCGCACGTCTTTCGCGGGACGGGGTGGGTACACGCTGACGGCGCCGGCCGGCAGCACCACGGGCTCCGAAAAACCCCAGCGCCGCGAGATGCCTTCGGTGAGCGCGAAGTCGTGAATGACGAAACCGGGATCGCTCAACAGGGCCTGGGTATTGCGGGAATCGAAGGTGGCAAGCAGGAACGTGGCGTCCAGGCTGCCGTCGCGCATCGCGCTGATGGTGCTGGGGTTGTTCATCACGCGCTCGTCGATGCGCGAGCGCACCGTCTCGCCGTACTCTTGCAGCAGCCGGTCGGAAATGAGGCGCGATCCGCTACCCGGAATGCCCACCGACACGCGCTTGCCCGCCAGGAAGGCCGGCAAGTCATCGGTGCCGGGCTTGCCGGTGTGGAACAGCCACAGCGGTTGGTAGGCCACGCTGCCGAGGTACGTGACGGCTGGCAACGGCGGCAATCCGCTCTGCGCAAGACCCACGTCAGCCAGACCCTGGCTGACCAGGCGCAGGTTGTCGGGCGCTCCGTCGGAGCCCACGAGTTCGACCTTCACGCCGTGCCGGGCCAGTGCGTCCCGATACCGCAGGGCCATGACCTCGAGGCCTGAGCCGGGCTGCCCTTTGGCGATGCGAAGCGTGGTGTGGGGAACGGGCTCCAGAAGGCTGATGCCCACGGCGATGATGGCCAGTACCAGCAATGCGGAGCGCCACTCGCGCTGCAGCAGCAGGGCAAATGCCACGCTCTCGTCCCACCAGCCATGGAGCACGTAGCTCCCGACCTTCGGGTCCTCGCGACGCTTCGGGCTGCTCATGCGGATTGCAGGCGGGTGCAGCCGGTGATGTGCCGCACCAGCTGGTCCACCACAAAGCGGGCGGTCACAGGTGAGCTGAGCTTGTGCATGTCCACCACCCCCACGCCGGGCGGAATGGCGATGCGTGGCGACAGGGCGATCAGCTCGCCGGTGTCGAACCCGTCATCCACCCGGTGCAGCGCCAGGGCGGTGTGGTCGTGTCCGTCGTCGATCAAGGCCTGAAAGGGATTGGGACCCGCGTAGGGCGAAGGCCATGCACCTTCGATGCAAGGGTGGACATTGAAGAACCCCAGCGGTGGCCCGTTGAACAGACGCGCGTCGATGCGCTGGCCGAAGGTGGCGGTGATGCAGAGGTCGGGGCGCCAGTCTTCCTCCATGAGGCGGTAGAAGTCCGGCGACTTCACCCGCCCCTTGTGCACGGGCAGCCCAGCGCGTAAGGCTAGTTGTTCGACCATGGTCTCTTCCCACGCCTCGTGCGGGTATTGCCAGACCCGGCGGTGGCGGCTGATGAACGGCTGACTGACGTCGTCGGTGGCCACCCCCACCACGTGGAAGCGATGGCGATGCACCCCGTGCAGCAGGGCATCCAGCAGGTAGTAGCCACGGTAGAAGCTGCCAAAAAGCGCAATCCGGGTCATGAAATCCTCTGTCGGTGTTATGGGAGGCCTCGGCTTCGGGCCGTATCGTAGGGGATCTCATTAAAAAATCATGCGATGAATACATCGTTGGTGTTCAAAAGGTGGCTGGTGGCGATGGTCGGTTCAAGCTTGTGGGCAGCACCGGGCTGGGCGCTGGCCCAGGCTGTGCTGCCTGCGGCCATGGCGGCGCGCGGCGAAATCGTGGTGGGCGTCAAAACCGACTTCGCGCCGTTCGGCATGCTCGATGCACAGGGACGTCCCGTGGGCATGGAGGTCGATCTGGCGCACCGGCTGGCCAGCAGCCTGGGGGTGCGGGCGCGTGTTGTGGGTGTGAGCACCGAAAACCGGTTTCAGCGGCTTGAGCAGGGCGCGGTGGATGTGTTGCTGGCCACCGTGGGCGACACGCGCGAGAGGCGCGCCCTGGCCACGGCGGTGGAGCCGCACTACTACGCCGGTGGTGTCACCGTGATGCTGCCGCCGGCCAGCCGCGTGGCCGACTGGGCCGCCCTGCGCGGGCAGACCCTGTGCGCGGTGCAGGGCGCCTACTTCAACCGGTCCATCACGCAGCGCCACATCCTGACCCTGCAGACCTACCGCAGCGTGCGCGACGCGCTGCTGGCGCTGGAATCTTCCCGCTGCGCCGGCCTGCTCTACACCGACGTGGCCGTGGGTCACTGGCTCAAGCAAACGCAGTGGAGCGCCTACCGCTCGCTGTCACCCTCAACCCTGGTCATCCCCTGGGCCATTTACCTGCCGCACTCGGCCCAAGGTTCGGCGCTGGAGTCCCACATCGGCAACCTCGTGGCGCAGTGGCACCGCGACGGCACGCTGATCGCCCTGGAGCAGACCTGGGGGCTGCCCCCGAGCGCCTTCCTGCGCGAAACGCGGGCCCAGTGGTTGCGCAACGATGCCGACGGTGCGTTGGTGTGCCTGCGCGATGCCGCGGGCCAGTGGCCGGTGGCCTGTCGCCATCCGGCCTTCGTTACCTCGGCCGACGTGCAGGGGGTTCGCGGTGTCGGCCTGTGGCTCAGGGACACGCTGGGCCTGGACGTCTCCATCCTGCACGACCCGTTCGACGCAGGGCGCTATGCGTGGGGGGTGCTGTTGAGCATGTGGTTGTGCGCCGCTTCCATCGCTGGCGCCCTCGTGCTGGGTTACCTGGGTGCGTGTGTGGCTTCGTCGCAGCGCCCGTTCTGGTCCGCTGTGGCGCGTTGGGTGGCCTCTGTCGGGCGGGCCACGCCGCTGTTGCTGCAGATGTACTTTTTGTACTTCGGCCTGGGCGCCTGGCTCGTGCTGCACACCGGCTGGGGGTTCTCGGCGCTTTGGGTGGCGGTGCTGTGCCTGAGCGCGTACCACGGCGCCATGATCGTTTTCACGCTCACCGAATCGGTTCAGGTGGTGCGTCAATCGCGGCCGGGGTTGTCCTTGTCGCTGCGTACCCTGCCCCCCGTGCTGGTGTCGGCATCGGTGGGCATCAAGGTGGCGCTGACCAACCTCACCAAGGCGTCGGTCATCGCCTCGGCCATTGCCGTGCCCGAGCTGCTGGCCGCTACCTCGGCCATCATTGCCGACCGGGGCAACACCGTGCTCATGATGAACTTGATGCTGGTGAGCTTTTTCATGCTCACGGCGTTCTGGACCCGCGTCATCGAATGGGGTGAACACACGGTGCAGCGGCGATGGGCGGGGGAGGCGTGATGGACAGCATCGACGTGTTGATCACCTGGACGCCTTACCTGCTGGAGGGCTTCGGCTGGAACCTGTTGATTGCCTGCGCGTCCACCGTCATGGGCAGTGTGGTCGGTGCCGCCCTGGCGATGCTGCGTTTGAGCACCTGGCCCGGCGTGGCACGCGGCGTGTTCCTGCTCACCCGGTGGATGGGCCATGTGCCGTCGATGGTGCTGCTTTTCTATTTCGCCACCTTGATACCCGCGCAGGTGGTGTTGCCGCTGGGCCTGGGCGTGTTGCCTGTCCCCTTGTGGTTCAAAGCTTCGCTGGCGCTGGCCAGCACGGCGAGCGTCTTCACCGCCTGGAACCTGCACGCCAGCATCGTGGCCTGGCGTGCTGGCCGGCGTCAGGCCGCCATGCTGTTCATTCCGAACTGGCTGGGCACCTTTCTCATCGGTGTGCTGGCGTCCACCACCGGTTCGCTCATCGGGGTGAGCGAACTGGTGGCGCGCAGCGGCGTGGTGATCAACGCCACCGGTCAGGTCCACATGATGGTGGTCTACGCATGGGCCAGTGGCTTCTTCATCGTGTTTTGCTGCAGCGCGGCGTGGTTGCTGGGGCGCCTGCGCCTCGGACTTGCCCACCGCTTTGTCGCCCCACCGTCCAGGGTGTGAAGCCTGCCGTGCGTGAGTCGCACGCTTGCGGGCAGGCACCGCCAGGTGCATGCTGCAGGCTTGTATCACCCACCGATCCAGGGAACCGAGCCATGCCATCCAGAACCCCGTGGGCCGTCGGCCGCATGTTCGCCGTCAGGGTAGCGCTGACCGTGCTCACGTTGTCCCTGGCGGGCTGTGGTGTTGAGACCGCAGGGTCTGCGGCTGCGATCGGCGTGAGCCAGACGAAGGCGATTGAACGGGGCCGCGAGGTGCAGGAAAAAGTGCAGCAGGACCTGCAAAAGTCGGCCGAGCAGGCGCAGCAACGTGCCGATCCACTCGCCAACGGGTACTAGTGGCGCAGGGCCACCGAGCCGCTATCGCTATCGCCAGCCGGGCGTCTTTTTCAACACGAAGTTCATCGTTGGCTCCCCCAGGGGGCTGCCCTCGGCCGGGCGGCGGATGCCGCGCAGTTCCTGCGCGCAGCCCGACGGTGTCACGTTGCCTTCCCACACCGCGTCCATGGTCACACCGTCGGCCGATTCGTCGAGGTTGAACTCACCGCTGGTCACATCGCCCGATACCAGAGCCTGGCGGTCGTTGCCGGGTGTGCTGCGTTTGAGGCTGCCGCGCACGCTGCCCGGGTACTCGGGGTGGCGCTCGAACAGCATGGCCCCGGTGGATGCGGGCCTCGCTTCGGTGCCGCCGTCTTGCGGCCACAGCACCAGCTGCCACAGGCCGTAGAGCTGGGCCGGCGCCATGTCGCCGGGCGGTGTGCAGGCGACCGTGGGGGTTTGAGCGGCGGCGGGCGCCGCGCTGAAGACCATGAGGGCGGAAGTGGACAGCAAGGCCGCCAGGGTGTGTTTCATGGGGCGAGGTCGGCCGCTTTTTGGGCAGCCTGTTCGGTGGCTCGCTGGGCAAACTCGGCCCGCAGGGCGCGCAGTTTTTCGCGCGGATCCTCCTTGGTGGTGGCCTGGTCCAGCCCCATTTCCTGGATGAAGCGGCTGGCCTGGCCCGGGATGCTCTCGCGGCCCTTCTTGCGTCGCTTGAGCCAGCTCACGGCCAGCGTGCGCTGCGCTCGCGTGATGCCCACGTACATGAGGCGGCGCTCTTCCTGCAGGCGCTGTGCCATGTTTTCAACGGCGGCGTCACTCTGGCCGGGCTCCTCGTCCATCTTGAACGGCAGCAGGCCTTCGTTCACACCCACCAGCATCACGTGGGGCCACTCCAGGCCTTTGGAGGCGTGCAGGGTGGAGAGGGTCACCACGTTCTGGTCTTTTTCCCGTTCGGACAAGGTGGACAGCAGGGCGATGGTCTGCACCACCTCCATCAGGCTCTTGCGTTCGCTCTCCACCTGCACACCGGCGTCGTCCTCGATCTGGCCACCGCAGCGCCCGGCGACCCAGTCGCAGAAATCCATCACGTTGGTCCAGCGCGCAGCGGCGATCTTCTCGTTGTCCTCGCTGTCGTACAAGTGCTTTTCATATGAAATGTCGTTGAGCCATTCGGTGAGGAAGGCGCGTGCCGCCTCGTGCCCCACCGTGTGTTTGGCGCGGTACTCGAGTTCGTTGACTGCGCGGCCGAACTCGTGCAGCGTGGCCACGGCGCGGGCGGGCAGAGCGGTGCTCAGCGAGTTGGCGAACAGCGCTTCAAACAAACTCAGCTTGTATTGCGTGGCGAAGGTGCCCAGCGCCTGCAGCGTGGTGTGGCCGATGCCGCGCTTGGGCGTGGTGGCCGAGCGCAGGAAGGCTGGGTCGTCGTCGTTGTTCACCAGCAGCCGCAACCAGGCGCAGAGGTCGCGGATCTCGGCCTTGTCAAAGAAACTCTGGCCACCCGAGACCTTGTAGGGAATCTGCGCGCGGCGCAGCGACTGCTCGAACGCGCGCGCCATGTGGTTGGCCCGGTACAGGATGGCGAAGTCGCGAAACTCGTTGTGTTGCGAGTTCGAGCGCAGGCTCTGGATGCGTGCCACGGCGCGCTCGGCCTCGTGCTCTTCGTTGTCGGCATCCACCACGCGCACCGGCTCGCCTTCGCCCAGGTCGCTCCACAACGTTTTGGGAAACAGCTTGGGGTTGGGGCCGATCACGTTGTTGGCCGCGCGCAGGATGGCGCTCGTGGAGCGGTAGTTCTGCTCCAGCTTGATGACCTTGAGCTCCGGGTAGTCCTGCGGCAGGCGCTTGAGGTTGTCCAGCGTGGCGCCGCGCCAGCCGTAGATGGACTGGTCGTCGTCGCCCACGGCGGTGAACCGTGCGCGTTCGCCCACCAGCAGCTTGAGCAGCACGTACTGCGTGGCGTTGGTGTCCTGGTATTCGTCCACCAGCACGTGGCCCATCTTCTTTTGCCAGCGCTCGCGCACA
>JBBQKZ010000127.1:0-11124 GCA_038327405.1 Burkholderiales bacterium
AGGAAAGTGTCCTTGTTCCAGACCTGGTCGTTGATCATGTCCTTGACCGAAGCGCCGTCGATGGTGGCAAAGCGGTAGTCGGCGTACATGGTGGGCGAGTGGTTGCCCCACACAGCCAGTTTCTTGATGCTGGCCACCGGCTTGCCGGTCTTGGCGGCGATCTGGCTGGCCGCGCGGTTGTGGTCCAGGCGCAGCATGGCGGTGAAGTTGCCTGGCTTCAGATCGGGAGCGCTCTTCATGGCGATGTAGGCATTGGTGTTGGCGGGGTTGCCGACCACCAGCACCTTGACGTTGCGCGAGGCCACGGCGTTGAGGGCCTTGCCCTGGGCGGTAAAGATGGCACCGTTGATGGCGAGCAGCTCGGCGCGTTCCATGCCGGGGCCGCGCGGACGTGAACCGACCAGCAGCGCGTAGTCGGTGTCCTTGAACGCGGTCATGGGGTCGCTGTGGGCTTCCATGCCGGCCAGCAACGGGAAGGCGCAGTCGTCGATTTCCATCATCACGCCCTTGAGCGCCTTCTGGGCCTTCTCGTCGGGAATCTCGAGCAACTGCAGGATCACGGGCTGGTCCTTGCCGAGCATTTCGCCCGAAGCGATGCGAAACAGCAGGGCGTAACCGATCTGGCCAGCGGCGCCGGTGACGGCAACACGAACGGGCTTCTTTTGCATGGTGAGAACTCCAGAATGAGACGAGGGGTAGGGGTTGGGGCTGGGTGCAGGGCACCCGGTGACAGAGGCGTCAGAAGCGTGCTGAAACCGCGCGCTGGTGGGTCAAGGTCAGCCGGCAAGTGTACCCTCGCAAACCCTGATACGTCAATTTGTCTTATGTCTTATATAAGATATGATTCGACGATTGATCGCAGCCTGCCGGCACGCCCACCACCATGGCCACGAATCCCCCCAGCACCCCGGACACTTCACCAAACGACGGCCGCATGGCAGCCGACGCGGGTGCGGTCGAACATTCCGCGCCGGCCTTCAGCCCGCT
This sequence comes from Burkholderiales bacterium, assembly GCA_038327405.1. Classification (GTDB taxonomy): domain Bacteria; phylum Pseudomonadota; class Gammaproteobacteria; order Burkholderiales; family Burkholderiaceae_C; genus Hydrogenophaga. Next base: position 988 of record JBBQKZ010000127.1, read on the forward strand.
CTACCAGCAGATCAAGACACTCATCCTGCGCAGCCTGCAGGCCAGCGAGTGGAAGCCCGGCGACATGATCCCGAGCGAGTTCGATCTGGCCGCCCGGTACAAGGTGAGCCAGGGCACCGTGCGCAAGGCCATCGACGAGCTGGCCACCGACAACCTGCTGGTTCGCCGCCAGGGCAAGGGCACCTTTGTCGCAACCCATTCCGAGCAGCACATCCAGTACCGTTTCCTGCGCCTGCTGCCGGACACCGGCACGCTTGAAGACCAAGGTCCGGCAGAACGTCGCATCATTGAATGCCGTCGGCTGCGGGCGCCCGCCGAGGTGGCACGCCAACTCGGTCTGCGCACGGGCGACCCGGTCCTTCAGGTCAAACGTGTGCTCACCTTTGCCAGCGTCCCCGCCATCCTGGAAGAACTCTGGCTGCCCGGCGTGCCGTTCAAGGGCCTGACGGTTGAGACCCTGTCGGACGACAAAGGGCCGATGTATGCCCTGTTCGAAACCCAGTTCGGTGTGCGCATGGTGCGCGCGGTCGAAAAGATCAAGGCCGTTGCCGCCGACGTCGAGGCAGCCACCCTGCTCGATGTCGCCGAGGGATACCCCCTGCTCAGCGTTGAGCGCCTGGCTTTCACCTACAACGACACACCCATGGAATTGCGCCGCGGCCTTTACCGCACCGACGCCCGGCACTACCGCAACGAACTGAGCTGATTGGCGCTGCGCTATGACCTTGATAGCCCTGTACCTGCAGACCATGTCAGCGTTCGGTATGGTGCGTTGCAATAGAATTTGACACTCGGTGGTCCCAGTTACCAACGCGTTACACCACCGCTGATCCCTTCCCCGCATCCCCTCCGCGCAAGAAAGCCCCACCATGACCGAGTTGACCAAGAAGCGGCCCGAGTTCCGCAACATCAACGCATTCAAGGATCTGACCACCTACCGCTTGCCACCTGCAGGTTGGGTCTCGATCCTGCACCGCGCCAGCGGTGGCTTGATGTTCATCCTGTTGCCTTTGATCGTCTGGCTGTTCGACACCTCGGTGTCCTCCGAAATTTCCTTCGAACGCTTCAGCGCCGCCTTCTCGGTCGGTCTGGGCTTCGTGCCGGGCTGGTTCTTCAAGCTCGTGGTGCTGGCCTTGATCTGGGCCTACCTGCACCACCTCATTGCCGGTGTGCGCCACCTCTACATGGACGCGCGCCACGCCGTGAGCAAGGAATTCGGCAAGTCGTCCGCCATCTTCACGCTTGTGCTGAGCATTGGCCTCACCGTGCTGCTCGGCGCCAAGCTGTTCGGGTTGTATTGATTTGCGGGTCAGACCTTCAGCTCTGACCCCAACTGATTAGGAAATTGGATATGTCTGTCAACTACGGTTCCCAACGCGTCGTCACCGGCGCCCACTACGGTCTGCGCGACTGGCTTGCGCAACGCATCACCGCCGCCATCATGGCCGTGTTCACCCTGATCCTGCTGGTGCAGGTGCTGTTCATCAGTGGCCCCATCGGCTACGACAGCTGGGCCGGCATCTTCTCCGCCCAGTGGATGAAGGCCCTGACCTTCGCGGTTTTCCTCGCCCTTACCTACCACGTGTGGGTCGGCATGCGCGACATCTGGATGGATTACGTCAAACCCGCCGGCATTCGCCTGGCGCTGCACGTGTTCACCATGGTTTGGCTCCTCTCCAGTCTGGGCTGGGCCGTTCAAGTTCTCTGGAGGCTCTGAAACAATGACCGCAACCGCAAATCTCCCCAAGCGTCAGTTTGACGTTGTCATCGTCGGTGCCGGCGGCTCCGGCATGCGCGCCTCGTTGCAGCTGGCGCGTGCCGGCCTCAAGGTGGCCGTGCTGTCCAAGGTGTTCCCCACCCGCTCGCACACGGTGGCTGCGCAAGGCGGCATCGGCGCCTCGCTGGGCAACATGAACGAGGACAACTGGCACTACCACTTCTACGACACCATCAAGGGCTCCGACTGGCTCGGCGACCAGGATGCGATCGAGTTCATGTGCCGCGAAGCGCCCAAGGTCGTGTACGAGCTCGAGCACTTCGGCATGCCGTTCGACCGCAACCCCGACGGCACCATCTACCAGCGCCCCTTCGGCGGCCACACCGCCAACTATGGCGAAAAGCCGGTGCAGCGCGCCTGCGCAGCGGCCGACCGCACCGGCCACGCCATGTTGCACACGCTGTATCAGCAGAACGTGCAAGCCCGCACCACCTTCTTCGTCGAATGGATGGCGCTCGATCTGATCCGCGACGCCAGCGGCGACGTGCTTGGCGTGACCGCCATGGAAATGGAAACCGGCGAGACCTACGTGCTGGAAGCCAAGACCACCCTGCTGGCCACCGGTGGCGCGGGCCGCATCTTCGCCGCCTCCACCAATGCCTTCATCAACACCGGTGACGGCCTTGGCATGGCGGCACGCGCCGGCATCCCGCTCGAAGACATGGAGTTCTGGCAGTTCCACCCCACCGGCGTGGCCGGCGCGGGTGTTTTGCTGACCGAAGGCTGCCGCGGCGAAGGCGCGATTCTGCTCAACAGCGAAGGCGAGCGCTTCATGGAGCGCTATGCGCCCACCTTGAAAGACCTGGCCCCGCGCGACTTCGTTTCGCGCTGCATGGACCAGGAGATCAAGGAAGGCCGCGGCTGTGGACCCAACAAGGACTACGTGCTGCTCAAGCTGGACCACCTGGGCGCCGAAACCATCCACAAGCGCCTGCCCTCGGTCTACGAGATCGGCGTGAACTTCGCCAACGTGGACATCACACGCGAACCGATTCCCGTGGTGCCCACCATCCACTACCAGATGGGTGGCATCCCGACCAACATCAATGGCCAGGTCGTCACCCCGGACGGCAACGGCGGCCAGGCTGTGGTCAACGGTCTGTACGCCGTGGGCGAATGCTCCTGCGTGAGCGTGCACGGCGCCAACCGCCTGGGCACCAACTCGCTGCTCGATTTGCTGGTGTTCGGCCGCGCGGCCGGCAACCACATCGTGCAGTTCAACGACAAGAACAAGACCCACAAGCCGCTACCGGCGGACGCCGCCGACAAGACCCTGGCGCGCCTGGCCCGGCTGGACAACACCACCGGCGGCGAATACGCGCAAGACGTGGCCAACGACCTGCGCGCCGCCATGCAGCAGCACGCCGGCGTGTTCCGCACCCAGGCCAGCATGGACGAGGGCGTGGCCAAGATCAACGCCATGCGTGAGCGTGTGAACAACATCGCGCTCAAGGACAAGTCCAAGGTGTTCAACACCGCGCGTATCGAAGCGCTGGAGGTGGAAAACCTGATCGAATGCGCCCAGGCCACCATGACCTCGGCGGCAGCCCGCCACGAATGCCGTGGCGCGCACACGGTCAACGACTACGAGCGCCCCGCCGACGACGCGCAGTTCCCGCTCGGCCGCAACGACGCCGAGTGGATGAAGCACACCCTCTGGCACAGCGCCGACAACAGCCTGTCCTACAAGGCTGTGAACCTGAAGCCTCTGACGGTCGAATCCGTCCCGCCCAAGGTTAGAACGTTTTAACACCCCGCGCGCCTTTGGCGCACCCCTCAAGGGGCGGCGCCAAAGGCCTGGCAAAGCCAGTTCCGCGGCGCCCTTGAACAAGAAGGAAACATCATGGCCAAACGCACATTCAAGATCTACCGCTACGACCCCGAGAAGGACGCCAAGCCCTACATGCAGACCATCGAGGTGGAACTCGACGGCCACGAACGCATGCTGCTCGACGCGCTGATGAAGCTCAAGGCGGTGGACCCTTCCATCTCGTTCCGCCGCTCATGCCGCGAAGGCGTGTGCGGCTCGGACGCGATGAACATCAACGGCAAGAACGGTCTGGCCTGCCTGACCAACATGAACACGCTGCCCGGCGTGATCACGCTCAAGCCCCTGCCCGGCCTGCCGGTGGTGCGCGACCTGATCGTGGACATGACGCTGTTCTTCAAGCAGTACAACAGCATCAAGCCTTACCTGATCAACGACACCGTACCGCCTGAAAAAGAACGCCTGCAGAGCCCTGAAGAGCGCGACGAGCTCAACGGTCTGTACGAGTGCATCCTGTGCGCAAGCTGCTCGACCAGCTGCCCGAGCTTCTGGTGGAACCCGGACAAGTTCGTTGGCCCGGCCGGTCTGCTGCAGGCCTACCGCTTCATCGCCGACAGCCGCGACCAGGGCACGGCCGAGCGTCTGGACAACCTTGAAGATCCTTACCGCCTGTTCCGCTGCCACACCATCATGAATTGCGTGGACGTTTGCCCCAAGGGCCTGAATCCCACGAAGGCCATTGGCAAGATCAAGGAAATGATGGTGATGCGCTCCATTTGAGCGCGTCGACCGCTCCACCATGAACGCAGCAACCCTGCCCGACCACCTCCGCGACGCAGCGCTTGATGCGCTGCTGGACGAGCGCGCCCTGAGCAAGCTTCGGTGGCGGTGCCGGCGTGGCTTGCTGGAGAACGATCTCTTCATCGAGCGCTTTTTCGCTCGGTACGAATCTGGCTTGACGGTTCGTCAAGCCGATGCCCTGGGGCTGCTGATGGACCTGTCCGACAACGATCTTCTCGATTTGCTGCTCGGGCGCAAGGCACCCCAGGACGATCTGGCCCGTGACGATGTCACCCGTGTGCTGGGCATGCTCCGCGCATCCCCGCAATCCGTTTAAGCCATTCCCACAAGAAGGAAACCGCATGAAACTCGTCGACAACAAAGCCACCCTGTCTTTTTCCAACGGCAGTCCCAGCGTGGACCTGCCTGTTTACGCCGGCAACATTGGTCCGGAGGTGATCGACATCCGCAAGCTGTATGCGCAAACGGGGATGTTCACCTACGACCCCGGTTTCCTGTCGACGGCGTCCTGCCAGTCGGCCATCACCTACATTGATGGCGACAAAGGCGAACTGCTGTACCGCGGCTACCCGATCGAGCAGCTCGCCACCAAGTGCGACTACCTCGACACCTGCTACCTGTTGCTCAACGGCGAGCTGCCTGGCGAACAACAGCGCGTCGACTTTCACAAGCTCGTGACCAACCACACCATGGTCAACGAGCAGATGCAGTTCTTCCTGCGGGGCTTTCGCCGCGACGCGCACCCGATGGCCATCCTGACGGGTCTGGTGGGCGGCATGTCGGCCTTCTATCACGACAGCACCGACATCAACAATCCCGAACACCGCGAAATTGCCGCCATTCGGCTCATCGCCAAGATGCCCACCCTGGTGGCCCTGGCCTACAAGTACAAGATGGGTCAGCCCTACATGTACCCGCAGAACAACCTGTCGTATGCAGGCAACTTCATGCGCATGATGTTCGGCACCCCTTGCGAAGAGTATGTGGTCAACCCGGTGCTGGAGCGGGCACTGGACCGCATCTTCATCCTGCACGCCGACCACGAACAAAACGCTTCCACGTCGACTGTGCGCCTGTGTGCCTCGTCCGGCACCAACCCGTTCGCCGCCATCGCTGCCGGCGTGGCCTGTCTCTGGGGCCCTGCCCACGGTGGCGCCAACGAAGCCTGCCTGAACATGCTGGAGGACATCCAGCGCCAGGGCGGTGTGTCCAAGGTGGGCGAGTTCATGGAGAAGGTGAAGGACAAAAACTCCGGCGTCAAGCTGATGGGTTTCGGCCACCGTGTGTACAAGAACTACGATCCGCGCGCCAAGCTGATGCAGGAGACCTGCAACGAAGTGCTGAAGGAACTGGGATTGGAAAACGACCCCTTGTTCAAGCTCGCCAAGGAGCTCGAGAAGATCGCGCTGGAAGACGAGTACTTTGTCTCCCGCAAGCTCTACCCCAACGTGGACTTTTACTCCGGCATCGTGCAACGCGCCATCGGCATCCCGGTCAATCTGTTCACCGGCATCTTCGCGCTGGCTCGCACGGTCGGCTGGATTGCACAACTCAACGAGATGATCGGCGATCCCGAGTACAAGATCGGCCGTCCGCGACAGCTGTACACCGGCGCTGTGCGCCGTGACATCAAGCCGCTGGAAGCCCGCTGATCCTGCTGCCGTGAATGCGACGCCCGCGGCACCCGAGGTGCAGCGGGCGTTTTGCTTTGTCAGCCCGTAAAATCAAACGCTCTCCAGCTTTCAGATCGCGAACCGCGATCACCACCGGAACCGCCATGGGACGCACGCTCTACGACAAGATCTGGGACGAACACGTTGTCCACACCGAAGAGGACGGCACGTCTGTGCTGTACATCGACCGCCATCTGGTGCATGAAGTCACCAGTCCCCAGGCCTATGAAGGACTGCGTCAGGCCGGTCGAAAGGTCTGGCGCGTGAGCTCGGTGGTGGCCACCGCCGACCACAACACGCCCACCACCGGCTGGGAGCTGGGCTACGACGGCATCACCGACCCGATCAGCAAGGAACAGATCACCACACTGAACAGCAACATCGCCGAGTTCGGTGCTGCGGCATTCTTTCCCTTCATGTCCAAGCGCCAGGGCATCGTGCATGTGATCGGCCCCGAGAACGGCGCCACCCTGCCTGGCATGACGGTGGTGTGCGGCGACAGCCACACCTCCACGCACGGCGCTTTTGGCGCACTCGCGCACGGCATCGGCACCAGCGAGGTCGAGCATGTGCTGGCTACACAGACACTCCTGGCCAAGAAGGCCAAAAACATGCTGGTTCGTGTCGACGGGCAACTCGCCAAGGGCTGCACCGCCAAGGACATCGTGCTGGCCATCATCGGCAAGATCGGCACCGCCGGCGGCACTGGCTACACCATTGAATTTGGTGGCTCGGCCATTCGCGCACTCAGCATCGAAGGCCGCATGACAGTGTGCAACATGGCCATTGAAGGTGGCGCACGCGCCGGCTTGGTGGCGGTGGACGAGAAGACGATCGAGTACGTCAAAGGGCGCCCGCTCTCGCCCACCGGTGTGGAGTGGGACCACGCGGTTGCGTACTGGAAAGCGCTGCAGTCCGACGCAGACGCTACGTTCGACGCCGTGGTCGACCTGAACGCGAGCCAGATCGAGCCGCAGGTGACCTGGGGCACTTCGCCCGAAATGGTGCTTGGCATCGACGGCCACGTACCCGATCCTGACCGTGAAAAAGACGCCAACAAGCGTGGCGCCATTGAGCGCGCCCTGACCTACATGGGTCTGCAACCCGGCAAGGCGCTCAACGACATCTTTGTCGACAAGGTCTTCATCGGCTCGTGCACCAACAGCCGCATCGAGGACATGCGCGAAGCCGCTGCCGTGGTGAAGAAGCTCGGCCAGAAAGTGGCCAAGAACGTCAAGCTGGCTATGGTGGTGCCGGGCTCGGGCCTGGTGAAGGCGCAAGCTGAGCGCGAGGGTCTGCACGAGATCTTCAAGGCCGCCGGTTTCGAATGGCGCGAGCCGGGCTGCTCGATGTGCCTGGCCATGAACGCCGACCGGCTGGAGCCGGGCGAGCGCTGCGCCTCCACCAGCAACCGCAACTTTGAAGGTCGCCAGGGTGCGGGCGGCCGCACGCACCTCGTCTCCCCCGCCATGGCGGCCGCTGCGGCTGTGCATGGTCATTTTGTTGATGTCCGTCAATTTGCCTGAAAGGAAAACTCCATGAAATCGATCGTTACCCTCCTCGCTGCTGCTTTCCTGCTGGCCCTGGCTGGCTGCAACACCGTTCAGGGCGTGGGCCAGGACATCCAGAAGGGTGGGCAGGTGCTGGAAGACGCCGCCAAGAAAAAATGAACAAGTTCACCGTGCACAAGGGCCTGGTAGCCCCGATGGACCGGGAAAACGTCGACACCGACGCGATCATTCCCAAACAATTCCTGAAGTCGATCCACAAGACCGGTTTTGGCGAAAACCTGTTTGATGAGTGGCGCTACCTCGACAAAGGTGAGCCTGGCCAAGACCCGGCCAGCCGCAAGCCCAACCCGGATTTCGTGCTCAACCAACCGCGTTACGCCGGTGCGTCGGTCCTGCTGGCGCGCAAGAACTTCGGTTGTGGCTCCAGCCGCGAGCATGCGCCCTGGGCCATCGACCAGTACGGTTTTCGTGCACTGATTGCACCGAGTTACGCCGACATCTTCTTCAACAACTGCTTCAAGAACGGGCTGCTGCCGATCCAGCTGTCCGAAGCGCAGGTGGCGCAGTTGTTCGACGAAGTGGCTGCATTCCCTGGCTACGAGCTCACCATCGACCTGGAGCGCCAGGTGATCGTGAAGCCCCAAGGTGAAGAACTGGCCTTCGACGTGCAGGCGTTTCGCAAGTTCTGCCTCATCAATGGTCTGGACGATATCGGCCTGACCCTGCGCTACAAGGACAAGATCGCTGCTTTTGAAGCCGAACGCCTGGCCACCAAGCCTTGGCTCGCTCACACCATGCCGGTCTGACCCAACGAGAGACAACACCCCGGCCAAAGGCCGGGGTGAACCACAGACAACCCATGAAAATTGCAGTTCTCCCCGGTGACGGCATCGGCACCGAAATCGTCGCCGAAGCCGTCAGGGTCCTTGACGTGCTCGACCTTCCCTTCGAGATGGAATCCGCATTGGTGGGTGGCGCCGCGTACGAGGCACACGGCCACCCATTGCCGGAATCCACCCTCAAACTCGCGATGGACGCCGACGCCGTCTTGTTTGGCGCCGTGGGTGACTGGAAGTACGACAAGCTTGACCGTCCGCTGCGTCCCGAGCAGGCGATTCTTGGCCTGCGCAAGCACATGGGCCTGTTCGCCAATTTCCGCCCCGCCATCTGCTACCCCGAGCTGGTGGGCGCTTCCAGCCTCAAACCGGAGATCATTTCAGGTCTGGACATCCTCATCATCCGGGAACTCACAGGCGATATCTATTTTGGCCAACCGCGAGGCCGCCGGATCGCCACCGATGGCCACTTCCCCGGTGCCGAAGAAGCGTTTGACACGATGCGATACAGCAAACCGGAGATCGTGCGCATTGCGCATGTGGCTTTCCAGGCGGCCCGCAAGCGCAACAAAAAGGTGACCAGCGTTGACAAGGCCAACGTGCTGGAAACGTTCCAGTTCTGGAAAGACGTGGTGACCGAAGTCCACGCCGAGTATCCGGACGTGGAACTGGAGCACATGTACGTGGACAACGCAGCCATGCAGCTGGTGAGAGCGCCCAAGAAGTTCGACGTTGTGGTCACAGGCAACATGTTCGGCGACATCTTGTCCGACGAAGCCTCCATGCTCACCGGCTCCATCGGGATGCTGCCATCGGCGTCGCTGAACACGAAGAACCAGGGGCTGTATGAACCCAGCCACGGCAGTGCGCCCGATATCGCCGGCCAGGGCATCGCGAATCCGCTGGCTACAATACTGTCCGCTGCCATGATGCTCCGTTTCTCACTCAACCAGCCCGACGCTGCCGCCCGCATTGAAAGTGCGGTCAGCAGTGTGCTTGCGTCTGGCTTGCGCACAACCGACATCTGGTCTGAGGGCACCACGAAAGTCAGCACCCGCGAGATGGGTGATGCGGTCGTGGCGGCCATTACCAAAACGATTACCAAGGGCTGATCCAGCTCCGGTTCGTCACGCCTCCTCCCCGGCATGACGAGCCGGGGGAAACCGGTTTATTAACTGAAGGGCGTTGACATGAAACTCGTAGCAGGAAAGAAAGAGCCCCTCGTCGGGCTGGTTGGCTGGCGCGGCATGGTGGGCTCCGTGCTCATGGACCGCATGGTCGCGGAAAGCGACTTCGACCTGATCGAACCGCTGTTCTTTTCTACTTCCAACGCAGGCGGCAAGGCCCCCGCGATGGCGAAGAACGAATCCACGCTGCAGGACGCGCTCGACATTGCAGCCCTGAAGCGCTGCGACATCATCATCTCCGCGCAGGGGGGCGACTACACCAGCGAAGTGTTCCCCAAGCTGCGTGCCGCCGGCTGGAACGGCCACTGGATCGACGCCGCCTCCACCCTGCGCATGGACAAGAACGCCGTCATCATCCTGGACCCGGTGAACCTGCCGGTGATCAAGACCGCACTGGGCAATGGTGGCAAAAACTGGGTCGGTGGCAACTGCACCGTGAGTTGCATGCTCATGGGTGTGGGTGCGCTGTACAAGGCCGGGCTGGTCGAATGGATGAGCACACAAACCTACCAGGCGGCATCGGGCGGCGGTGCGCAGCACATGCGCGAACTGCTGACCCAATACGGCACGCTCAACGCAGAAGT
>JBBQKZ010000128.1:0-11109 GCA_038327405.1 Burkholderiales bacterium
TCCAGGCCGACCACAGCCCCACCACCGGCACCAGCAGTGAGAACGGCGTGACCCGCCCGGCCGGGTGGCGCTTGAGCAGACGCGTCCACAGGCTGTAGGCCAGCAGCGTGGCCAGCCAGGCGAGGAAGAGCACGGCCAGCAAAGCCTGCAGGTTCATGCCGGCCACCTGCTCCAGCACGGTCTGAGGCCCGTCCATCCACAAGGCCAGTGCCAAGAAGGGCAGGATGGGAAACACACTGCTCCAGACGATGAAGGGGAACGGGTCGTAGTCGGCCACGCGGCTGGCCAGGCGCGCCACCAGGTTGGACACCGCCCACATGAAGGCCGCCGAAACGGTGAGCACAAAACCGGCCAGCGTCATTTGCCCCGGGCCTTCGCCGTGCGCGGTGGCGATCAATACCAGCCCGCCCAGCGCCACCACAAGACCCAGCCCCTGAGAAAAGCGCGCGCGCTCGCCCAGCACCGGCACCGCCAGCAGCAGCGTGAAGAAGGCCTGCGTCTGCATGACCACCGAGGCCATCCCGACCGTCATGCCCATCTGCAGTCCGAGGAACAGGAAACCGAACTGCCCCAGGCCCTGCGCCAGCCCGTAGGCCGCCACATAGCGCCAGGGCAGCTTGGGAAACCTCACGAACAGCAGGAAGGGCAAAGCGGCAGCCGCAAAACGCAGTGCGCCCAGCAGCATGGGCCCGATGCCCTGCAGGCCGACCTTCATGACCACGAAGTTCAGGCCCCAGATCACCACGACCGCGAGCGCGCGCAGCAGATCGCCGCGCGACAGTGGCAGGACGCTCAACTTGAAGTCTTCACACCGCGACCTTGTGCGGCGCGCACCAGGCCGTACAAGGCTTGACACCTGGTGAAATCGCCTATGGTGCCGGGTTCAGGCGCATCGACGGCGGCAGGCATCAGCCCATTCCAGGCAGTTTGGGCATGCCCTTCATGCCCCCCATGCGCTTCATCATCTTCATCATCCCTCCGCCCTTCATCTTCTTCATCATGTCCTGCATCTGCTCGAACTCCTTGAGCAGGCGGTTGACTTCCTGCACCTGCACGCCAGCACCGGCGGCGATGCGGCGCTTGCGTGTGGCCTTGATGATCTCGGGCTTGCGGCGCTCCTTGAGCGTCATGCTGCAGATGATCCCTTCCTTGCGAACGATGTCCTTTTCAGCGCGGCCCATGTCGACCTGACCGGCCTTGGCCGCCATGGCGGCGGGCAACTTGTCCATGAGGCTGGAGAGGCCGCCCATCTGCTTCATCTGGCGCAGCTGGTCGAGGAAGTCGTTGAGATCGAATCCCTCGCCGCTCTTGACCTTGGCCGCAAGCTTTTGCGCCGCCGCCATGTCCACACCGGCGGTGACCTACTCGACCAGCGCGAGGATGTCACCCATGCCCAGGATACGCTGCGCGTGGCGCTCGGCGTCGAACACTTCCAGACCATCGATCTTTTCCGACACACCAGCAAACTTGATCGGCGCGCCCGTGATCTGGCGCACCGAGAGCGCCGCGCCACCGCGCGAATCGCCGTCGAGCTTGGTCAGGATGATGCCGGTCAGCGGCAGCGCTTCCTTGAAGGCCTTGGCGGTGTTGATCGCGTCCTGGCCTTGCATGGCATCGACCACGAACAGCGTCTCCACCGGCTTGAGCACGGCGTGCAGTTCCTGGATCTCGCGCATCAGCGCCTCGTCGATCGCAAGACGCCCTGCGGTGTCGACCAGCAGCACGTCAAAGTAGTGCTTGCGCGCGTAGTCGATGGCCGCGCGTGCGATGTCCACCGGTTTCTGGTCGGGCGTGCTGGGGAACCACTCAGCGCCGGCCTGCGCAGTGACTGTCTTGAGCTGTTCAATGGCGGCCGGGCGGTACACGTCGCCCGAGACCGTGAGCACCTTCTTCTTGCGTTTTTCGATCAGGTGCTTGGCCAGTTTGGCGGTGGTGGTGGTCTTGCCCGCACCCTGCAGGCCCGCCATGAGGATCACAGCGGGTGGTTGCGCTGCGAGGTTGATGTCGGCCACGCCGTCGCCCATGGTCAGCGCGAGCTCGCGGTTGACGATGCCCACCAGCGCCTGGCCCGGCGTGAGCGAACCCACCACCTCCTGACCCAGCGCCTTGTCTTTCACGCGCGCAATGAAATCGCGCACGACAGCCAAGGCCACGTCGGCCTCCAGCAGGGCCATGCGCACCTCGCGCAGCATGTCGGTGACGTTGGTTTCGGTGATGCGGGCCTGGCCGCGCATTTCCTTGACGATGCGTGAGAGTCGGTCGGAAAGGGCTGATGCCATGCTGCGCTCGGGTGGAGGGAGATGAACCCGCAGGCTGCAGAGTTCGCGCCGGCTGGGGTGGGTGTCGGGCCATTGGCCGGACTTCCGGCTGATGGCAACGGTCAAGGCCGTTAAACTCCGCCCATGATTTTAGCCGCGCCCACCCCCAACCCGCTGCGCGCTCCACATCCCGCATGAACCTGCTGCCAACGCTTGCGACCAACCTGCCCGCGGTGGTGCTCTCCGCCTTGGCGGCGCTCACCTATGCCGTGCTGGCCTGGGTGCATCCGAGGTCGTCGGCCCTGCAAAGTCGTGCGCTGCTCACCATGGCCTGGCTGATGCATCTGGGCGTGCTGGCGTTCGGTCTGTTCGAGCAACCGGCCCGCTTCGGCTTCGCGCCTTCGCTGTCGGTCACCGTCTGGCTGGTGCTCACCGTCTACATGATCGAGAGTCGCCTGTATCCACAACTGCGCGAACGCTGGCGGTTTGCGTTCCTGGGGACGGCGGTGGTGCTGCTGGCCCTGGTCTTTCCTGGCACGCCCTACCCGGCACTGCGTTCGAACTGGATGCCGCTTCACTGGGCGCTGGGCATCGCCTCCTATGGGCTGATCGCCGTCGCCGTCGGCCACGCGTGGTTGATGGTACGTGCCGAAAAGGCCATGCGGTTGGGCACTTCGACCGAGACCGCCATGCCGCTGCTGACGCTGGAGCGCCTGACCTTCCGTTTCGTGGCTGCCGGCTTCGTGCTGCTCACCGCCACGCTGCTGGCCGGGTGGTACTTTTCGGAGTTGCTCAACCACCGCTGGGTGTGGGACCACAAGTCGGTCTTTTCGGTCCTGTCCTGGATCACCATGGGTGTGCTGCTCTGGGGCCGCTGGCGCCTGGGCTGGCGTGGCCGGTTTGCGGCGCGCATGCTCTACCTCGGCGCCGGGCTGCTGCTGCTGGGTTATGCCGGTTCCCGCTTTGTGCTTGAAGTCCTGCTGCACCGCAGCTGAACCACCGTCTCCATGAAATACCTGCTCGTCCTGGCCGTGGTGATGGTGGCCTTCTATGTGTGGCGAAACAACCGCATCAACGACCGCTCTCAGACCCGGCCTCCACCGCCGCCCGAGACCTCGCGCCTGCCGGTGGTGATGGTGGCCTGTCGGCAGTGCGGCACCCACCTGCCCCAGGGCGAGACGGTGCAAGGGGCCCTGGGTCCCTACTGCAGTGCCGAGCATCGTCGGCTGAAGGAAGGTGGTTCGACATGAACCCACGCGACCTGCACCGATCCAGCCAGACGGTTGTCCGGAACTGAGATGGCCCGCGAAGAAAGCTCGCAGTTCGCTCCTTCGTGGTTCGTGGCCTACGAGACGGGCAACAACCAGGGCAACGAGCAGCGCCTGCGCGCCTTTGTGCGCCTGTGGGTGGCATTCATGCGGGCCAGGGTGTTCATCGCACTCGTGCTGCTGGCCCTGCAGATCTTCATGGTGGTCACCGGCACGGGCGGCCCTGACTGGCTGGTGTTGCTGGCCGCCATGCACCTCACGGCAACCTTGGTGGTGCTGTACGCCTGGCGCCCGGTCGAGCAGGGCAAACCGATCCAGCTTCAGTGGCTGCTGACCATCGGCGTCGATGTGCTGGTGTTCGCGCTGCTGCAGTTCTTCCAGATCGGCTCGATCAACTACACCCCCCTGTTTGCCCTGCCAGTGTTGCTGGCCTCCATCCTCGGGCCGCTGCTGCTGGCCCTGGGCACCGCCGCCACCGTGACCTTGTACCTGCTGGGCGAGGCCGTGCTGAGCACGCCCTTGTTCAGCGACCTGGCCACAGCGAAGCTGCTGCAGGCAGGCCTGGCCAGCACCGGCTTCTTTCTGGTGGCGGTGCTGGCCAACCAGCTCGCCATCCGTCTGGCGCGTGAAGAGGCAGTGGCTTCCAGCAGCCAGGCGGCCGCGCGCACGCAAGCCCAGGTCAACGAACTGGTGATCGAGAGCCTCAGCGTGGGTGTACTGGTAGTCGATCCGCACGGCGTGGTGCGCAATGCCAATCCAGCCGCGCAGATCATGCTCATGGGCGAGGCCTACCCGCAGGCTGCCAAGCTGTTGTTGTCGGCCCGCCCCAGCTGGGGCCATCTCTCCGACCTGGTGAGCGAAACCTTTGTGCTGGGTCAGGCACTGGAGACCGAGACCACGATCGACAACGAGGACCGGCCCAGCCAGCGGCTGCATGCGCGCACCCGCCTGACCTCCCGCGGCGGGCGCAGCACGGGGCTGTGCGTGCTGTTCCTGGAGGACCTGCGCGAAGTCGAAGCCCGCGTGCGCACGGAAAAGCTCGCCTCCATGGGCCGCATGTCGGCGGCCGTCGCTCACGAGATCCGCAATCCGTTGTCGGCCATTGCGCAGGCCAACGCCTTGCTCGATGAAGAGGTGACGCAGCCCTCGCAAAAGCGCCTCACCCACATGATCGAGCAAAACGCACAGCGTCTCTCTCGCATCGTGGACGACATCCTCAACGTCGCGCGCGCCCAACCTGTGCGCGGCGACGGCTCCACGCCCAGCCTGCCGCTGGACGCCATGGTGCGCCAGATCACCCTGGACTGGCTGAGGCAAAACCCGGCCAAGGGCGTTCTGGGCGTGCACTTGCACGCACCGGCAGCGGTGGTGGAGTTCGACCCTGAACACATGCGCCGCCTGCTGGTGAACCTGCTGGACAACGCCTTGCGCCATGCGTCCGGCAAGCCCTCGTCCATTCGCGTCGTCACCCAACCCAACGGCAACGATCACAGCAAACTCTCGGTCTGGAGCGACGGCCAGCCGCTGGAAGCCAGCGTCATGCGCCACCTGTTCGAACCGTTCTTTTCGTCGGAAAGCCGATCCAGTGGCCTGGGCTTGTACATCTGCCGGGAGCTGTGCGAGCGCTATGGCGCGCAGATCGCCTACCAGCGTGTTCGCCTGGACCAGCAGGAGGGCAACGAATTTTTCGTGTCCATCCCCAACGGGCACCCAGGCCACCACCAACCCATGCAGCAAAACCTGCCCTACGCCGGTGGCGAATCACGGCCCTTCAGCACCCGCTTCAGTCCCACGCTGGGCGATCCTCCGCTGGCCCCGAGCTGAGCCGCGAGCGCGCACGCCCACCCATGGCCACCAACCCCAACGCCATGTCCATCTCGGCCTCCGTGCTCGTTGTCGACGACGAGCCCGACCTGCGCACGCTCTACGAACTCACCCTGCTGCGCGAAGGCCATGCCGTGGTGGCCGCCGCCGACCTGGCGCAGGCACGCGAGTGGCTGGCGCAGCAGCGGTTTGACGTGCTGATCTCCGACATGCGCCTGCCCGATGGCCTGGGCCTGGAACTGCTGCGCGAATTGGCCGACGCCCAACGCACGGAAAAGTGCATCGTCATCACCGCTTTCGGCTCGGCCGACAACGCGGTGGAGTCGCTCAAGGCCGGCGCTTTTGACTACCTCACCAAGCCGGTGGACCTCAAACAACTGCGCAGCGCGGTGACGCAAGCCGTGCAAAGCCAGCGCCATCCCCTCATGGGCAACCTGGCGCGCACTGGCAACGGCACGGCGTCCGGTGCTGAGCCCATGCGCAGCGCACCGCCGCCGCCCTCCGGCCTGAAGTCGCTCGGGCGGATCGTGGGTCGCGCCGCCAGCATCGTGCAGATCAAGGGTCGCATCGAGAAGGTGGCCACCAGCATGGCACCGGTGCTGATCCTGGGTGAGTCGGGCACCGGCAAGGAACTGGTGGCCCGTGCGGTGCACGACTGCAGCCACCGCAGTGGGGGCCCGTTCGTGGCGGTGAACTGCGGCGCCATTCCCGAGAACCTCATAGAGGCCGAATTCTTCGGAGCGCGCAAGGGCGCCTACACCGGTGCCACGCAAGACCGCGAAGGCTACTTCCAGGCGGCCAAGGGCGGCACCCTGTTCCTCGACGAGATCGGCGACCTGCCGCTGGCCATGCAGGCCAAGCTGCTGCGCGTGATCCAGGAGCGGCGCGTGCGTGCGCTCGGTGGCGTGCAGGAAGAGGCGGTGGACGTGCGGCTCGTCAGCGCCACACACCGCGATCTCAATGCGCTGGTCCAGGGCGGACAGTTCCGCCAGGACCTCTTTTACCGGCTCAATGTGATCGAACTGCGCACGCCGTCTCTGCGCGAGCGGCGCGACGATCTGCCCGAGCTGGCCCATGCCTTGCTGCAACGCATCTGCAGCGAGTCGGGCCAGGCCACGCCGGAACTTTCTTCACGCGCGCTGGACTGGCTCAAGGCGCGCGACCTGCCCGGCAACGTGCGCGAGCTGGAAAACCTGCTGCAACGCGCGCTGGCCCTGAGCAGCGGCGACCGGCTGGAGCCCGAAGACTTCGGCGACACCGACGACACGGACGAAATCCCCACCCAGCCCGACCAGCTGCCCGATTCGGTGCTGGCAGCTTCACCCACGGCGCGCGCGCCCGACGAAATCCCGACAGACCTGCAGTCCTACCTTGACGAACAGGAAAAACAGGTTCTGCTCAAGGCCCTGCGCGAATGCGACTTCAACCGCACCGCAGCCGCCGCACGGCTGGGCCTGAACCTGCGACAGATGCGCTACCGCATCCAGCGCCTGGGCATCGCCATGCCCTCCAGCGACGACGATGCGACCTGAACCGCTTGCAACGTCCTGGGCCGGCGGCTGGCTGACCACAGCGCGCCACAGCCCATCGCCCAACCACGGTCCCAGGCCAGAGGCTGCGCAGATCGACCTGATCGTGCTGCACTCCATCAGCTTGCCGCCAGGTGTGTACGGTGGCCCCGAGGTGGAACAGCTCTTCACCAACACACTCGACTGGGACGCCCACCCCTACTTCGGGCAGATCCGGAGCATGGAAGTCTCGGCGCATTTTTTCATCCGCCGCGACGGTGAACTGGTGCAGTTCGTCGATGCCGATGCGCGCGCCTGGCACGCGGGATCGTCCCGCTGGCGCGGCCGGGACAACTGCAACGACGACTCCATCGGCATCGAACTGGAAGGACTGGAAGGCGAGGTGTTCGAAGACGCGCAGTACGCAACCCTAAGCCGGTTGTGCCAACAACTGCAAGCACGGTATCCGGTGGCCCACATCGCGGGACACGAACACATTGCACCCGGCCGCAAACTGGACCCGGGGCCCGGATTCGACTGGGCGCGTTTGCAACAGGGGCTGGGCTGGTCGCTGGCGTTTTTTCCAGAAACGATGACCGGCACCAACCCACCTGGGGCCTGAAGTCGCGAACCGGGAAAGCCCGGCAGCGACGAAGCCACAAGCCAGCAGCGGCGCGCGCAAGCAAATCGCGCCAGAAGCCCCGCCGTTGCTGTGCTCAAAACGCCGTGCCCAGCTTTTTCGGGCACTCCAGCGCGGCGCTGGACCGCCCCGGTACACGGACCGATCCGGCTCTTTTCGAGATCACCAAAACGGGGCTTCCCCCATCGGGGTGGTTTTTTCTCAAACGCTACCTGTAGTGGCTTGAAGACCACCCACACACCAGATATAGTGTGTTCTCTGCGTTTCCAGATTCGACCAACTCCACCTTGTTCCGGCCCGTTTTCACTCCGCTGAGAACTTTCTGGCAGCCCGAACAACGCCGCGAACCCGAACTGAAACAAAACGTCTTGCTCTCCGACCCCGTGCCTTGCGAGCAGGCCACCACAACAAATGAAAGAGGAACCATGCTGACCGCTTCCCCCACCCCCGCCACACCCTCCGCCTCCCAGAAGCAGCCCATGGGTTCGTCCACGCCGGCCTCCACAACTGCGAACAGCTCGGTGTTCGCCCAGTACCAGATCATCCGCCGCAACGGCGCGGTGGTCTCGTTCGAGCCCAGCAAAATCGCCGTGGCCATGATGAAGGCCTTCCTGGCCGTGCACGGCACACAAGGCGCAGCCTCGGCCAGCGTGCGCGAGACGGTGGACGAACTCACCGGCGCCGTGGTCAAGGCGCTGATGCGTTCGCGCCCCGGTGGCGGTACCTTCCACATTGAAGATGTGCAGGACCAGGTCGAGCTCGGCCTCATGCGCAGCAGCCACCACGAAGTCGCTCGCGCCTATGTGCTGTACCGCGAGCGTCGCACGCAGGAGCGCGCCCACCAGGCCGAAGTGGCCAAGCCGGCGGAAGCCACCCTGCATGTGATCGATGGCGGCCAGCGCGTACCGCTCGACCTTCAACGCCTGCAAGCCCTGATTGCAGACGCCTGCAAGGGATTGGGCAAAGACATCCAGCCAGACCCGATCGTGGTCGAGACCAAGCGCAACCTGTACGACGGCGTGCCGATCGAGGAGGTCTACAAGGCGTCCATCCTGGCCGCGCGCACGCTGATCGAAAAAGATCCCGACTACACCTACGCCACCGCGCGCCTGCTCCTGCACACCATCGTCAAGGAAGTCATGGGCGAAGAAGTGCCCTCCTCAGAGATGGGCGCGCGCTACGCAGACTACTTCCCGCAATTCATCAAGAAGGGCGTGGACAACGACCTGCTCGACGAACGCCTGCTGCAGTTCGACCTGGCCCGCCTGGGCGCTGCGCTCAAGCCCGAGCGCGACCTGCAGTTCGACTACCTCGGCCTGCAGACGCTGTACGACCGCTACTTCCTGCACGTGCGCAAGACCCGCATCGAGCTGCCCCAGTCCTTCTTCATGCGCGTGGCCATGGGCCTGTCGCTCAACGAGATCGACCGCGAAGCGCGTGCCATCGAGTTCTACGAAGTGCTCTCCTCGTTCGACTTCATGTCGTCCACGCCCACCCTGTTCAACAGCGGCACGCTGCGCTCGCAGCTCTCCAGCTGCTACCTGACCACCGTGCCCGACGACCTGGACGGCATCTACGAGTCGATCAAGGAAAACGCACTGCTCTCCAAGTTCGCCGGCGGCCTGGGCAACGACTGGACCCGTGTACGCGCCCTGGGGAGCCACATCAAAGGCACCAACGGCGAGTCGCAAGGCGTGGTGCCGTTCCTGAAAGTGGTGAATGACACCGCCGTGGCGGTGAACCAGGGCGGCAAGCGCAAGGGCGCGGTCTGCACCTACCTGGAAACCTGGCACCTGGACATTGAAGAATTCCTGGAGCTGCGCAAGAACACCGGCGACGACCGCCGCCGCACACACGACATGAACACGGCGAACTGGATTCCCGACCTGTTCATGAAGCGCGTGATGGAAAAAGGCGAATGGAGCCTGTTCTCGCCCAACAACGTGCCCGACCTGCACGACAAATTCGGTGCCGACTTCGAGAAAGCCTACGTGGCCTACGAAGAAAAGGCCGCACGCGGCGAGATCAAGCCCTACCGCAAGGTGCCCGCCACCGACATGTGGCGCAAGATGCTCTCGATGCTGTTCGAGACCGGCCACCCCTGGATCACCTTCAAGGACGCCTGCAACGTGCGCAGCCCGCAGCAACACGCCGGCGTGGTGCACAGCTCCAACCTTTGCACCGAGATCACGCTCAACACCAGCGACACCGAGACCGCCGTGTGCAACCTGGGCTCGGTCAACCTGCTCAACCACATCAAGAACACCGATGACGGTGTCAAGGTGCTCGACCACGACAAGCTGCAGGTCACCATCAAGACCGCGATGCGCATGCTCGACAACGTGATCGACATCAACTACTACGCCGTCAAGAAGGCACGCGACTCCAACATGCGCCACCGCCCGGTGGGCCTGGGTGTCATGGGCTTCCAGGACGCGCTGTACGAATTGCGCATCCCCTACGCCTCCAACGACGCTGTGGAGTTCGCCGACCGATCGATGGAGGCCGTCTGCTACTACGCCTACTGGGCATCCACCGAACTCGCCCGCGAGCGCGGCCGCTACGCCAGCTACAAGGGTTCGTTGTGGGACAAGGGTGTCCTGCCACTCGACACGCTCGACCTGCTGTCGCGCGAACGCGGCGGTTATGTGGATGTGGACCGCTCGGTCAGCATGGACTGGGACGCGCTGCGCCAGAAGATCGCCACCGACGGCATGCGCAACTCCAATTGCGTGGCCATTGCCCCCACCGCGACCATCTCCAACATCATCGGCGTGGACGCTTCCATCGAGCCCTGCTTCGGCAACCTCTCGGTGAAGTCCAACCTCTCGGGTGAATTCACGGTCATCAACGGCTACCTGGTGAAAGACCTGAAGCGCCTGGGCCTGTGGGACGACGTGATGGTCATGGACCTCAAACACTTCGACGGCTCGCTGCGCCCGATCGATCGCGTGCCGCAAGAAGTGAAGGCGCTCTACGCCACCGCGTTTGAAGTGGAGCCGCTGTGGCTGGTGGAGGCCGCCGCGCGCCGCCAGAAGTGGATCGACCAGGCGCAGAGCCTGAACATCTACATGGCCGGCGCATCGGGCAAGAAGCTCGACGACACCTACAAGCTCGCCTGGTTGCGTGGTCTCAAGACCACCTATTACCTGCGCACCACGTCAGCCACTCAAGCTGAAAAATCCACCGGCCGCACAGGACAACTCAACGCTGTGTCACTTGACGCGACGACCGCCGGCATGGCCGCCACCACCGCAGCAAATGCTGCTGCTGCATCGAACGCAGCCATGTCCGAATCTCCCGCAACCGACATCAAGTTCTGCGCGATCGACGACCCTGGTTGCGAAGCGTGTCAGTGAATGACACGGCGCTGTGCTGTGTGTGCTGAGTCACATCAGTCTTCAATCGATGCGACACAGCAACACAAACACAGCGCAGCAAGCACGATCACTTTGCAATTCATGCAGACACTTTGATAATTCGAAGAATTGGAAACATCTATGTTGACCTGGGACGAACACACCACGCCCTCCACGAAGCCAGCGAACAACCCCATGCCCTCCGGCATGTCGGGTCTGCAAGCCTCACTGTCGAGTGAGCGCACCGCCTCC
>JBBQKZ010000129.1:0-10814 GCA_038327405.1 Burkholderiales bacterium
CGATTGCTGTGGACGACATGCTGGTGCCCAAGGAGAAGCCGGCCATCATCGACCGCGCCGAGAACGAGGTGAAGGAAATCGCCCAGCAGTACGCCTCCGGTCTGGTGACCGCGGGTGAGCGCTACAACAAGGTGGTGGACATCTGGGGCAAGGCGGGCGACGAGATCTCCAAGGTCATGATGGCCCAGCTGGCCAAGCAAAAGACCACCGACCGCCACGGCAAGGATGTGGACCAGGAGTCGTTCAACTCCATCTACATGATGGCCGACTCGGGTGCGCGTGGCTCTGCTGCGCAGATCCGCCAGCTTGCCGGCATGCGCGGCCTGATGGCCAAGCCTGACGGCTCCATCATCGAGACCCCCATCACGGCGAACTTCCGTGAAGGCCTCAACGTGTTGCAGTACTTCATCTCGACCCACGGTGCACGAAAAGGCCTGGCCGACACCGCACTGAAGACTGCGAACTCGGGCTACCTCACGCGCCGCCTGGTGGATGTGACGCAGGACTTGGTGGTCAACACCCAGGACTGCGGCACCACCAACGGCACGCTGATGCGCGCCATTGTTGAAGGTGGTGAAGTCATCGAATCGTTGCGCGACCGCATCCTGGGCCGCACCACGGCCGAGGAAGTGGTGCACCCCGAAACGCGTGCACTGCTGGTGCCAGCCGGGGAGATGCTCGATGAGGACATGCTCGACGTGCTGGAAGCCGCTGCGGTGGACGAAGTCAAAGTGCGCACCGCACTGACTTGCGAAACCCGCTTCGGCATCTGCGCCAAGTGCTACGGCCGCGATCTGGGCCGTGGTGGTCTGGTCAACATCGGCGAAGCGGTTGGCGTGATCGCCGCGCAGTCGATCGGTGAGCCTGGCACGCAGCTGACGATGCGCACCTTCCACATCGGTGGTGCTGCGTCGCGTGCGGCGGTTGCCTCCAGTGTGGAAGCCAAGTCCAGCGGCGTGATCGGCTTCAACGCCACCATGCGCTATGTGACCAACACCAAGGGCGAACTGGTGGTGATTTCGCGTTCTGGCGAAATCATCATCCACGACGAACACGGTCGCGAGCGCGAGCGCCACAAGGTGCCGTATGGTGCGATCCTGTCGATCAAGGCCGACCAGAGCATCAAGGCCGGTGCGATCCTGGCCAACTGGGACCCGCTGACCCGCCCGGTCATCACGGAATTTGCCGGTCAGGTGCGTTTCGAGAACGTCGAGGAAGGCCTCACTGTGGCCAAGCAGGTGGACGATGTCACCGGCTTGTCGACGCTGGTGGTGATCGATCCGAAACGCCGTGGCGTGACCAAGGTTGTGCGTCCTCAGGTCAAGCTGATCGATGGGCAAGGCAACGAAGTGAAGATCCCGGGCACCGACCATTCGGTGACCATCGGCTTCCAGATCGGTTCGCTGATCCAGGTGCGCGACGGCATGGACGTGGGCCCAGGCGAAGTTCTGGCCCGCATCCCGGTCGAAGGTCAGAAGACGCGCGACATCACCGGTGGTCTGCCGCGTGTGGCCGAGCTGTTCGAAGCCCGCAGCCCGAAAGACAAGGGCATGCTGGCCGAGATGACCGGTACCGTGTCGTTCGGCAAGGAGACCAAGGGCAAGGTTCGCCTGCAAATCACCGACCCCGAAGGCAAGGTCTGGGACGACCTCATCCCCAAGGAGAAGAACATCCTGGTGCACGAAGGCCAGGTGGTCAACAAGGGCGAGAGCGTGGTGGACGGCCCGGCCGATCCGCAGGACATCCTTCGCCTGCTGGGCATGGAAGAGCTGGCGCGCTACATCGTTGACGAAGTGCAGGACGTCTACCGCCTGCAGGGCGTGAAGATCAACGACAAGCACATCGAAGTGATCGTTCGCCAGATGCTGCGCCGCGTGGTCGTGGACAGCGTGGGTGATTCGAACTACATCGCCGGTGAGCAGGTCGAGCGTTCGGAGATCCTCAACACCAACGACGCGCTGCGTGCCGATGGCAAGCTGCCGGCGGTGTTCAGCAACATCCTGCTGGGTATCACCAAAGCTTCTCTGTCGACCGACTCGTTCATCTCGGCGGCTTCCTTCCAGGAAACCACCCGGGTGCTGACCGAGGCGGCCATCATGGGCAAGCGCGACGAACTGCGGGGTCTGAAGGAAAACGTGATCGTGGGTCGTCTGATCCCGGCCGGTACCGGCATGGCTTACCACGAGGCGCGCAAGGTCAAGGAGAAGATGGACGACGAAGAACGCCGTGCCATCGCCGAGGCCGACGCCGTGTCGCTGGCGGCCGATCAGGCCGAGCAAGCCGACGCATCGAGCACCAACGAATCCGAGTGAGGGTTCACCCCCGCGCCGGCTTTGCCGTCACCCCCTCAAGGGGGCAACACCTGCGGCCTGGCTGAGCCAGTTCCGCGGTGTTTCTGGACGGCTCTCACGCTGGCCCACAAAAAGCCCCCAGTCGTCCGACCGGGGGCTTTTTTCATGGCGATGCCTCGCGCGTGCGCGGGAGGCCGCGGGTATATTGGCACGGCCTGCCAGGGGGCGGGGTCGCATACAAGGAGTGCCGAACATGTCCGTTTCGCTGTGGGTGTTGCTGGGGGTGGGTCTGGCTGTGTTTTTTTGGGGCGTGGGCGCCTACAACCGCCTGGTGCGCCTGAAGAACGCCATCGCCAATGCGTTTGGCCAGATCGACGTGCAGCTCAAGCGCCGCTACGACCTGATCCCCAACCTGGTGGAGGTGGCGCGCAAGTACCTCGCCCATGAAGCGCAGACGCTGGAAGCGGTGATCGCCGCGCGCAACCAGGCCCGCTCCGCCGAACAGGCCGCCGCTGCCAGCCCACTCAACGCGGGTGCGCTGGGCGCCCTGGCCGGCGCCGAGCAGATGCTGGGCGGTGCGCTCGGCCGTTTGTTCGCCGTGGCCGAGGCCTATCCCGATCTCAAGGCCGACCAGAACATGCGGGAACTCAGCGAAGAGCTCTCCAGCACCGAAAACCGCATCGGTTTTGCGCGCCAGGCTTACAACGACAACGTGCTCGAGTTCAACGACGCGGCCGCGCAGTTTCCCGCGCTGATCGTGGCGCGGCTCTTCAATTTCCTGCCGCAGGCCATGCTGGAGTCCACCACCAGCGAAGTCGAGCGCCAGACCTTGCGCATCGAAATCTGACGGTCAACCCACAGCACCGACATGCGGTTCTTCGAGTTCCAGCGCGATGCACGTGGCGAGACCACCCGCCTGCTGCTGGCGTTTGCGCTGACCGTGGTGCTGCTGGTGCTGGCCGTCAATGCCGCGCTGGCGCTGGCCTTGTGGCTGAGCTTCGGTCTCTGGATGCCCGGTTCGCTCACCGTTCCCCGCCATTTCTTTCAGGTCAACACCGCGGTCACGCTGCTGTTTGTGTTGGGCGGCTGGTGGGTGGAGACGTCTCGGCTGAGCGAGGGCGGCGGCGTGCGCCTGGCCGAGCAGTTGGGCGCGCGCCTCGCCCAGCCCTCGGGCGATCTGGACGAGCAGCGCTTCTGCAACATCGTCGACGAGATGGCGATCGCCTCCAACGTGAAGCGGCCGCAGGCCATGGTGCTCGCGCGCGACCAGGGCATCAATGCATTTGCCGCCGGGTGGGACGAAGACGACGCGGTGGTGGCCGTCACCCAGGGTGCGCTGGATCACCTCACCCGTGAGGAGCTGCAGGGGCTGGTGGCACACGAGTTCAGCCACATCGGTGAAGGCGACACGCGTCTGAACATGCGCCTGGTCGGCATGGTGTTCGGGCTGGAAATGCTCTACCGCATGGGGTTGGCGCTGTTCGAACCGGACACCCGGGACCGTCGCATGGCCGCCGCACTCATCGGGCTGGCCATCATGGCCGCAGGCTGGCTGGGCTGGGTGGCCGGTCACGCCTTGCAGGCGGCCGTCTCCCGTCAGCGGGAGCACCTGGCCGACGCCCGGGCCGTGCAGTGGACGCGCAGCCGGGACGGGTTGGGTGGTGTGCTGCGCAAGATCCTGACCCAGCAGCGGGAGGGTGTCGAAACCCGCGCCGTGGGTTCGGTCGTACAGCACATGCTGCTGGTGGCCAACGAGTCCGGCAAGGTCGCTGGATGGTTTGACTCACACCCACCCTTGACGGAGCGGATCCGGCGCATCTACGGTCGCGACGTGGGCCCGCTGCCGTTGCAGCGCGAGCCCGAGGTGAGCTCAACGCCCGTTGCGGACAACCCCGAGATCGGCGCCCCGGGCTGGACCTTGGTCTGAGGCCGCTGTCACAGCGGGCGGTGCTGGTACGCTCGCCAATCCCACACTCCTTTGCCCGGATCCCGTTTGACCGCCTCGGCCACCCCTTCCCACCCCGCTTCGCGTTCACCCGGCACACCCCTGGGGCCCAGCCTGGCCACCCAGCTTCACCACACGGCGCGCTGTGTGCGCGCGGTCGAGCAGGGGCATTCGCTCAGCGACGTGTTGCCCCAGGTCGCAGCCGGATTGCGCCCTGGCGTTCAGGCACTCACCTTCCATGTGCTGCGCCATCTGGGTACCGCCCGCGCGCTGGTGGAACACCTGGTGCAGCGCAAACCCGATGCCACTGTGAGTGCCTTGCTCTGCACCGCCCTGAGCCTGATGCTCGAAGACAACGAGGCCGGCTCCGCCAGCGGCCTTCACTACGCTGCTCACACGGTGGTCAACCAGGCGGTGGACGCGGCACGACAGGACCGGGGCACCGCACGCCAGGCTGCGTTCATCAACGCCTGCCTGCGCAGGTTCCTGCGTGAACGACCAGCGCTGTTGGCCGATGTGATGCGCCTTCCCGTCGCACGCTGGAACCACCCGCTGTGGTGGATCGAGCGCCTGCAGCGCGATCACCCCGAGCATTGGCAGGCCATCCTCGCTGCCAACAACCAGCCCGGTCCCATGACGCTGCGGGTCAACCGTCGCCGGGTCTCCCGGGCGGTCTACCAGCAAGCCCTGTTGTCGATCGGTGTGACCTCCACGTCCGCGGGGGACGATGGGCTGGTGCTGGATGCGCCCCAACCCGTGGAACGGCTTCCCGGTTTTGCGCAAGGCCACTGCTCGGTGCAAGACGCCGCCGCCCAGATGGCCGCCCGCCTGCTACTGGATGGACGCGACTGGGGACCGACCGACCGCGTGCTGGACGCCTGCGCCGCGCCCGGTGGCAAGACGGCCCATGTGCTGGAGCAAGCCGACGTCAGTCTGCTGGCGCTGGACATGGACGCCCAGCGCTGCGAACGCGTCACCGCGACCTTGCAGCGCCTGGGGCTTCAAGCCGAGCTGCGCTGCGCCGACGCCGGCAAGCCGTCGAGCTGGTGGGACGGCAAGGCTTTCGACGCCATCCTGCTTGACGCACCCTGCACAGCGTCCGGCATCGTTCGTCGCCACCCCGACGTGCGCTGGCTGCGCCGGGCCACCGACGTTCAACAGCTGGTCGCTGTCCAGCGCGGACTGCTGGAAGCGCTTTGGCCGCTGCTCAAACCCGGTGGGCGCCTGCTCTACGCCACCTGCTCGGTTTTCCGTGCCGAAGGCGCCGACCAGGTGCATTCGTTCCTTGAGCGCCACACCAATGCCGTGCACCGCCCCTCTCCGGGGCATTTGCTGCCCGGTTCAGCCGCCCAGGGAGGGGAGTTCAACGACAATCCGTTGGGTGGATATGACGGATTTTTTTACACTCGCATCGACAAGGCCTCCCCTTGAGCAAGCACCGCGCCCGACACGGTCGCAGCGGGGCATGAGGCGTTTCCAGCGTTGGCTTTGCAGTCTCCATGCCGCGCTCTGCGCCCTGGTGATCTTGCTGGCCGGCGGCGCATTCACCACGGCGCAGGCGCAGAAACCCCAGGTCTTCCAGCTCAACCTGCAGCGCACCACCGAGGCGCTCTACCTCTCCGGGCGCATGGAGCTGTCACCGGAACAGGTGGTGGAGGAGGCGCTTTTCAAGTCGGTGCCGCTGTATTTCGTCTGGCAGGCCGACATCTACCGTGAACGCTGGTACTGGACCGACCGCCGCATTGCCAGCGCCACACGCACGCTTCGATTGGCCTACCAGCCACTCACGCGCCGCTGGCGGGTGAGCCTCTCCAACGACGCCGCCGTGAACGCCGGCGGTGCTGGCCTGCAGTACGCGCTGCACCAGAACTACGACTCCCTGTCCGAGGCCCTCACCGGCGTAGCCCGAGTCACCCGCTGGAAGATCGCCGACGCGGCCCGTTTGCCCGCCGACGAGAACCACCGTCTGGAGTTCGCCTTCCGGCTGGATCTGTCGCTGCTGCCCAGGCCCTTCCAGATCGGTCTGGGCAACCAGCCGGGCTGGACCATCGAGGTGCGCGATCAGATCGCCGTGCCCAACCGGGCAGAGCCCGACAGAACGCCCGTGCCAGCCGCCACCCTGGAGGCCGCAGAACTGCCCGCCAACGCCATCGCCGAGACGGACGCAGCCGCGCCGTCGCGCTGAAGCCGCAACGCCCGCACGCCAGCGTCCCCACCACCGTGAACTCGACAGACGCCAAGTCGACCCTGCACAAACGGCCCGGAGCGGTGCGATGGGCCATCGGTGCCGGCTTGGTCTTCATGACCGGCGTCGGTATGGTGCTGCTCTTCCTGCTCACCCTGGCCACGAGAAACCGGGCGCTGTACGAACAAAACTTCGCCTGGCTGGTCACCATCAACGTGGCGGTGGCCGGCTTTCTGTTGCTGGTCATCGTCTGGCTGGGTGTGCGACTGACCCTGCGCTTCAAGCGCGGCAAGTTCGGCAGCCGTCTGCTGGTCAAGTTGGCCGCCATCATCGGACTGGTTGGCGTGTTGCCCGGCTTGCTCATCTACACCGTCTCCTACCAGTTTGTCTCGCGCTCCATCGAGAGCTGGTTTGACGTGCGCGTCGAATCCGCGCTGACCGCCGGCCTGAACCTTGGTCGCACCACCCTGGACACGCTGGCCGCCGATCTCAGCAGCAAGACCCGCGTCGCCGCCGAAGGCCTGGGCCGCACGCCCAACTCGGCCGCCGTGCTGGCGCTGGAGCGCCTGCGCGAGCAGCTGGGCGTCACCGACCTCATTCTCTGGAGCGCTTCCGGGCAGGCGCTGGGCAGTTCAGGCCTCTCGCGCTTCGACCTCACACCAGAGCGCCCGAGTGCCGCCCAGTTGCGCAGCGTGCGCAGCTCCCGTGTGGTGGCGCAGATCGAGGGCCTGGACGAGAGCTCGGACGGCGAACTCGAAGCGGCCATCGCCGCCAACCAGGCGCGTATCAAGGTGCTCGCGCTGGTGAGCCCGCCCGGTTTCGGGTTCGACGCCGAGCCCCGCTTCCTTCAAGTGGTGGCCCCGTTGCCGGCGGCCCTGGTGGCCGATGCGCTGGCCGTGCAGGTGGCCAACCGCGAATACCAGGAGCGGGCTCTGGCGCGCGAAGGTCTGCGGCGCATGTACATCGGCACCCTCACACTGGCCCTGTTTCTGGCGGTATTCGGCGCCGTGCTGCTCGCGGTGCTGTTGGGCAATCAGTTGATCCGGCCCCTGCTGGTGCTGGCCGAAGGCATGCGGGAGGTGGCTACGGGCGACCTGTCGCCGAAGAAATCGCTCACCTCGCGCGATGAACTGGCTGGCCTCACACGCACTTTCGCCCTCATGACGCAGGATCTCTCGGATGCGCGCGCTGCCGTACAGGAGAGCATGGAGCAGGTGGACGCTGCCCGCGGCAACCTGCAGACCATTCTGGACAACCTCACGGCCGGCGTGGTGGTGCTCGACCGGCAAGGTCGGGTGCAAAGCGTCAATCCGGGAGCGGCCCGCATCCTGCGCACGCCGCTGACGCTGCACATGGGGCAGCCACTGGCCAACGTGCCGGGGCTGGAGACATTCTCTTCGGCGGTCCTTCAACAGTTCGAGCGCTTCCTGTCGGACCAGACACCGCACGAAGGTGGGTACTGGCAACAGTCCTTCGAGCTCAGCGCCAACGGCACCACGCCGTTTGACGAAGGCATCACCCTGATTGCCCGCGGAGCGCTGCTGCCCAACAACGAGCGCCTGCTGGTGTTTGACGACGTGTCCGAAATGGTGTCGGCCCAGCGCGCCAAGGCCTGGGGTGAAGTGGCCCGGCGACTGGCGCACGAGATCAAGAATCCGCTCACGCCCATCCAGCTGTCGGCCGAGCGCCTCGCCATGAAGCTCGATGGCAAGGTGCCGCCCGCCGAGCAGGCCATTCTCAACAAGTCGGTGCGCACCATCGTTGACCAGGTCGATGCCATGAAGCGCCTCGTCAACGAGTTTCGCGACTACGCGCGCCTGCCCGCTGCCCAGTTGCAGCCAGTTGATCTCAACGCGCTCGCGCGGGACATCCTCTCGCTCTATGACAACGCCGACGTGCCGGTGCGGCTGGAGGCTGCCGACGACCTGCCCATGGCCCAGGCCGACCCACAGCAGGTGCGGCAGATCCTGCACAACCTGGTGCAGAACGCCCAGGACGCCATGGCGGGTCAGGTGAATGCCGAGGTACTGCTGCGCACCCGACGATCCGACTCCGGCCAGTGGGTGCGTCTGTCGGTGCTGGACCAGGGCCCCGGCTTTGCCGAGCACATCCTCAAGCGCGCGTTCGAACCCTATGTGACCACCAAGGTCAAGGGCACCGGGCTGGGACTGGCTGTGGTCAAGAAAATCATGGACGAGCACGGCGGGCGCGTGGACCTCGGCAACCGCGTGACCGATGGCAAGGTGATCGGTGCGCAAGTGTCGTTATCATTCGCAGTTGCCAATTGACAACAAACTCCGAGGGAGCCACACCGCGCCATGGCAACAATTCTGGTTGTAGATGATGAACTGGGCATCCGGGACCTGCTTTCCGAAATCCTGAACGACGAAGGTCACACGGTCGAACTGGCCGAGAACGCAGCACAGGCCCGAGCCGTTCGAGCCCAGTTGCGCCCCGACCTCGTGCTGCTCGACATCTGGATGCCCGACACCGATGGCGTGACTTTGTTGAAAGAATGGGCGAGCGCCGGACTCTTGTCGATGCCCGTCATCATGATGAGCGGTCACGCCACGATCGACACTGCGGTGGAAGCCACACGCATCGGTGCAACGGCCTTTCTCGAGAAGCCCATCACCATGGCCAAGCTGCTCAAGGCAGTGGACCAGGGACTGAACAAGACGCCGCCCAAGACCAGTGCCATGGTTGCCCCGCTTCGCATGGCCCCGGGTCTGGCCATGGAACTCACGGTGGAGGCGGCCATGACCGGCAGCACCTTGCCCGAACCGGTGTTGGACATGGGGCCACAGCCTTCGCAGTCGTTCAACCTGGAAGGCCCGCTGCGCGAAACCCGCGACGAGTTCGAGAAAGCCTACTTTGAATACCACCTGGCCAAAGAGTCGGGTTCCATGACCCGCGTGGCCGAGAAGACGGGCCTGGAACGCACCCACCTCTACCGAAAACTCAAGCAGCTGGGCGTGGATCTGGCACGCAGCAAACGCAACGCACTCTGAGCCGCTGTGCCCGTGGAACGGTTGTTGGAAGCTGCTACAATCTCGCTTCTCTCGAAGGCCCGGTAGCTCAGTTGGTAGAGCAGCGGATTGAAAATCCGCGTGTCGATGGTTCGATTCCGTCCCAGGCCACCAAACTTGCGTCCAACGAAGTTCGTTGGAGTCCAAAAAGCCCTTTGTCGTCAACGACTTGGGGCTTTTTTTCGTCCAGCGAAGTCCACCGAAGTACGGCCCGATCCAAGCGCTTTTGCTGAAGATTTTGCAGAAAGTCCCAAACGACGTTCTGCACTTTCGGCATCACTTCCATAAACCGAGTGCAGCGCAGGAGGCCAGAGCATGGCATTGGAAAGAATCAAGAGTGAACGGGCGATCCAGGCATTGAAGCCCGGGGCAGGGCGCCTCAACGACGGAGGCGGTCTGTATTTGGTCCCCTTCGCGTGGGAGCAGTCCCACTACTGGCGGTTGGATTACACCCACAACAGCCGCCGCAGGACGATGAGCTTGGGCGCCTTCCCTCAAGTCAGCCTCGACCAAGCGAGAGCAATGGCCATTAAGGCGCGGGCCCAACTTGCAAGCGGTAGTGACCCAATGGAAGAGCGAAAGGCACAACGCACGCAGCGTCAGCAGTCGGCTGAGAACGAGCGCCGCATCGTGGCAGGACTGTCCGCAATCGGATCCTTCGAGGATGTGGCCCGACGCTGGTTTGACGTGAAGAAAAACCAGTGGATGGAGTCCTACAGCTCAAAAGTCATACGGCGCTTGGAACTGCATGCATTTCCCAGGTTCGGCAGTACGCCGATCATTGCGATCACACCAAAGAAGGTGCTCGAGGCGTGCCGCGCGGTTGAGCGCAACGACACGATCGAGACCGCGCATCGGCTGCGCGAGCATTGCTCCTGCGTTTTCCGCTTTGCCATCGCTGAAGGGGCGGATCTGCGCGACCCGTGCCAAGACATTCGTGATGCCTTGAAGCGTCCTGTCGTGAAGCACTTTGCCGCGGTCACCAAGCCGCAGCCCCTGGCGGTACTTCTGCGCGCGATCGATGCGTACTCGGGCTCTTTCGTTGTACGGAGTGCCCTGCAACTCGCTCCCATGTTGCTTCTGCGTCCTGGCGAACTGCGTCAGGCCCGCTGGGAGGAAATGGACCTGGACAATGGGCTCTTCTATGTGCCTTCGTCTCGCCTGAAGCGAACGAAGGTCGAGAAGGTAAACGGTCAACCGCACTTCGTGCCTTTGGCGAAACAAGCGGTGCAGATACTTGAGGTTCTTTTCCAACACACCGGACACACTGGACTCGTGTTCCCGGCAGAAGGGCGGACCGGCAGGTGCATGTCCGACAACACCTTGAACGCTGCGCTCAGGGCCATGGGATTCACGAAAGACAT
>JBBQKZ010000130.1:0-10797 GCA_038327405.1 Burkholderiales bacterium
CAGATTATAGCCCGGGTCAGCCGCCGCGCCTCATCATGTCGAAGAACTCGGAATTGTTCTTGGTGGATTTCATGCTCTTGAGCACCATCTCCATGGCCTCGATCTCGTCCATGTTGTACATGAACTGGCGCAGGATGCGGGTCTTCTGCAGGATCTCGGGCTGCAACAACAACTCTTCGCGACGTGTGCCGCTGCGGTTGAGCTGGATCGAAGGGAACACGCGCTTTTCATACAGGCGGCGGTCCAGGTGGATCTCGCAGTTGCCCGTGCCCTTGAATTCTTCAAAGATCACCTCGTCCATGCGCGAGCCGGTGTCGACCAGCGCGGTGGCGATGATGGTGAGCGAACCGCCTTCTTCAATCTTGCGGGCCGCACCGAAGAAGCGCTTGGGGCGCTGCAGCGCATTGGCGTCCACACCACCGGTGAGCACCTTGCCGCTGGAGGGCAGCACGTTGTTGTAGGCGCGGGCCAGGCGGGTGATGGAGTCCAGCATGATCACCACGTCCTTGCCAAGTTCGACCAGACGCTTGGCGCGTTCGATCACCATCTCGGCCACGTGCACGTGGCGCGCGGCGGGTTCGTCGAACGTGGAGGCAATGTCCTCGCCGCGCACGGTGCGCTGCATCTCGGTCACTTCTTCCGGTCGCTCGTCCACCAGCAGCACCATGAGCTCCACCTCAGGGTGGTTGGCCGCGATGGCGTGGCAGATGTGCTGCATCATCACGGTCTTGCCACTCTTGGGCGGCGCCACGATCAGCGCGCGCTGGCCGCGACCGATGGGCGCGATGATGTCGATGACGCGGCCGGTGATGTTCTCTTCGCTCTTGATATCGCGTTCCAGGCGCATCTGTTCCTTGGGGAACAGGGGCGTCAGGTTCTCGAACATGATCTTGTGCTTGTTGTCCTCGGGGGGCAGGCCGTTGATCTTGTCGAGCTTGTTGAGTGCGAAGTAGCGCTCGCCGTCCTTGGGGATGCGAACCTCGCCCTCGATCATGTCGCCGGTGTGCAGGTTGAAGCGGCGGATCTGGCTGGGCGAGATGTAGATGTCGTCGGTGCTGGCGGTGTAGCTGGTGTCCGGCGCGCGCAGGAAACCGAAACCGTCGGGCAGCACTTCCAGCACGCCGTCGGCGTACACCAGCTCACCGCCCTTGGCGCGCTTCTTGATGATGGCGAACATCAGCTCCTGCTTGCGCATGCGGCCGGTGTTTTCGATCTCAAGCGCTTCAGCCTGCTTGAGGACTTCAGACACATGCAGTGCCTTGAGTTCGTTGAGGTGCATGGAATTCACTCCGGAGGGGAGTTGGGTCGGGAACCGGGGGAGGGGGCGCCGGCGTCCGGATGTCGGACGGTGCGCAGATGAGAGGCGGGGTCTGTCTCGGATCCGCCTGCGAGAAATTATGACAGGAAAAGAATGCCGCTGAAAAGGTGCCCGGGCATTGCACCCAGGCACTTCTTGATCTGGATCAGGCGAGTTGCTGGTCGATGAACGCGGTGAGCTGGGCCTTGCTCATGGCGCCGACCTTGGTGGCGGCCAGCTGGCCATCCTTGAACAGCATCAGCGTGGGAATGCCACGGATGCCGAACTTGGCCGGCACGTCGCGGTTGTCGTCCACATTGAGCTTGGCGATCTTGAGCTTGCCGTCGTAAGAGCCGGCTACCTCATCGAGGATGGGGGCAATCATCTTGCAAGGGCCGCACCACTCGGCCCAGAAGTCGACCAGGACGGGCGCCTGTGCTTCCAGCACATCGGCCTGAAAGCTTGCATCGGAAACATGTTTGATCAGGTCGCTCGCCATGATTCATCCTAAAAAACGTTGAATGGGGAGGTTAAAGTTTGGGCACTTGCGCGGGCTTCAAGAGCTTGATGCTCACCGCTGGCCAACCGGTCCGCGCCATTGTGACAGAAACCCCCATTTCATGACGCCTGCCCACCCGCCTTCCGGATCCGGTCTTCCCGCCTCGCCCGGGCAAGCCATGGGTGGTGGTGTGAGTGATTGGCCATCGCTGATCCAGTCCCTGTCGCAGGCACTGGCCGAGCGCGGCATCGACTCAGGCAGTGCGGTGGTGCTGGTGCCCTATGCACAGCTCATGGACGTGGGTCGTCGCGCCTGGTCAGCCCACCATCCCGATGGTTTTGCACCGCGGTTCGAGTCAAGCCGCAACTGGGCGGCATCCATGCAACCCTTCATGCCGGGCCCCACCGACCTGAGCATGGACATGGCGCGCGACAGCCTCGTGGCCTCGGCGCTCATCGAGCGCGTGGCACCTGCGCGGGCCGACGCGGAGTTGCGCGCCGTCATGGTCACGCGTCTGGTGGAAGCTGCGCGACAACTTGCGCCGTTGGCCGCAGCCGTGCCGCCAGCACAGCGCACCGCCTGGGCCGAATCGCTGCAGCACGAGCTGCTGCCAGGCTCGGCCTCGCTGCAATGGGAAGGCCTGGTGGCCACGCTGGCGCTGACCTGGGCCAGCACATCCGCGTATGCCACCGATGTGTTGTGGAGTCACCAAGCCAGCCCCGGTGCGGGAGCGCATGCGCTGGTGGTGCTGCAAGGCTTTCAGACCGACCCGCTGGCCAGTGCGTTGGCGAGGCTGTGGGGCGAGCGAGCGCTGAGCCTCGCATGGAGCGTGAAGGGTTCCAACGCTTCAGGCTGGTCATTGCACGCCTGCGACGACGCCGAAGACGAGGCGCAGCGCGCAGCCGCCTGCGTGATCGCGCGCGTCAACGAGGGCCACCAGCCCGTGGCCCTCGTCGCTACCGATCGCCTGCTCACGCGACGCATCAGCGCCTTGCTGCACGGCGCAGGCGTCGCTGTGCGTGACGAAACGGGCTGGAAGCTCTCAACCACCCACGCTGCCGCGCAAGTCATGAGCCTGCTTCGCGCGGCCTCACCACGCGCGTCCATGGACGATGTGCTGGATCTGCTCAAGCAGGCGCCTCACTGGCCTGAGGCAACCGTGCTAACGCTCGAACAGCTCGCGCGTGAGGCCGGCGTGTCGCAGTGGCGGGCCGCTGTGCGCACGCACAGCCTGGCGGGCGCGATGCCGGAGGGCATCGTGGACATGCTGGGTGCCTTGCAATCGCCGCGCAGCCTGGTGCATTGGCTGGACGGGGTGGCCCATGCGCTGAAAGCCACCGGCCTGTGGGATGCACTGGTAACCGATGCCGCAGGACAGCAAGCCTTGCAGGTGCTGCGGCTGGAAGAGGGCGCGGCCGTCGAACTCTCGGTGCTCGGGACGGCCTCAGCCGATCCAGCGGTGAACCGGCCCGCCGCCCGCAAGTCGCTGGCCTTGTTCACGGCATGGGTGCGCGACGTGCTGGAAGGCGCGACTTTCATGCCGCGCGGCACCGCCGAGTCTGCGGTGGTGATCCTGCCGATGGCGCAGATGCTCGGCCGCTCGTTTGCCGCCACGGTGGTGCCCGGTTGTGACGAGGTGCATCTCAACCCCAGCGCCGAGCCGCCCGGCGCCTGGACCGCGGCGCAACGCGAGCTGCTGGGCCTGCCATCCCGCGAAGCCCTGGGCCAGGCGGCGGCCAGCGCCTGGCATTGCTTGCTGCAGATGCCGCATCTGGACGTGTTGTGGCGCACGCAGGAGCTGGGCGAGCCCGTGATGCCGAGTGCCTGGGTTCTGGCCCTGCAGGCACAAGCAGCCCAAACCGGAGCAGACCCGCGCACCGCGACCGTGCTGGTGGCGACGCCTTCGGCATGCCCGGCGCCTTCGGCCGGCGACGTGTTGCCGGGCGCGCTCTCGGCCAGTGCTTACCAGGACCTGCGCGACTGCCCCTACCGCTTCTTCGCCATGCGCCAGTTGCGGCTGGTGGACGCGCCCGAGCTCCAGGCCGAGCCCGACCAGCGCGACATGGGCAACTGGCTGCACGCGGTGCTGCGCGCGTTTCATGAACAACGCGGCGATGCCCGCCCCGGCGCCGAGGCCGACCGCGCCGCGCTCGACCTGCTCGCCCTGGAGACCGCCGCCGCCATGGGCCTGAATGCGGGCGAAGGCCGAGCGGGCTTCCTGCCCTACGAGGTGGTTTGGCCCGCCACGCGCGACGGCTATCTGGAGTGGCTCGCCACCTTCGAAGCCAGGGCCGACCGACCCGGACCGCGCTTCGTGCAAGCTGAAGCGGTGATGACATCCGCCGTGGGCCCGTGGAAGCTCTACGGCAAACTCGACCGCGTGGACGCGCAGGACAGCCCGGAAGGCCCGATCCTGTTCGTGATCGACTACAAGACCGAAAGCCGCAAGACCACCACCGACCGCTTGAAGGAGCCGCTGGAGGACGTGCAGCTCGCGTTCTATGCCGCGCTGCTGCCCGACGACACCTTGCGCGCCGCCTACCTGAGCATCAACGACCGGCCGGGCTCCGCAGCCGTGGACACCGCCACGAAGCTGGTGGAGCACACCGAGGTGCTGGAGGCGCGCGAGCAACTGCGCGCTGGCCTCTCGCACGACATGGCGCGCGTGGCCGCCGGCCACCCCATGCCCGCGCTCGGCGAAGGCCGGGTGTGCGAGTTCTGCAAGGCCCGAGGCCTGTGCCGAAAAGACTTCTGGAGCCTGGCATGAGCCACCGCCCGGCCGCCCCGAAGGGGGCTCGCACCGCAGCCCCAAGGGCGAAGGTATTCCGATGAGCACCGGAGCCGCCTACCGCATCAACGGTGCACCCGTGTCCCGCGAAGGCTTTTATGCGCTCGCCTGCGACCCGGCGCGCAGCGTCGCGGTGGAAGCCTG
The DNA here is from genome assembly GCA_038327405.1 of Burkholderiales bacterium. Taxonomy (GTDB): domain Bacteria; phylum Pseudomonadota; class Gammaproteobacteria; order Burkholderiales; family Burkholderiaceae_C; genus Hydrogenophaga. The sequence goes on from JBBQKZ010000130.1 coordinate 4,729, forward strand.
CGCCGGCGCCGGCAAGACCTGGATGCTGGTCTCACGCATCTTGCGAGCGCTGCTTGATGGCTGTGCGCCGCAAGACATCCTGGCCATCACCTTCACCAAAAAGGCCGCCGGCGAAATGCGCAAGCGCCTGGGCGAAGAGCTGCGGCTCTGGGCCGATCTGTCCGATGCGGAACTGGTCGAGGTGTTGCAGCAGCGCGGCCTGCGTGTGGCTGACGCCGAGCGCCGCGTGCCCGAAGCCCGCAGCCTGCACGCGAAGGTCACGGCCCTGGGCAGGCCGGTGCAGGTGCGCACCTTCCACAGCTGGTTCGCCGCCTTGCTGCGTGGCGCGCCGCTGTCGGTGTTGCAGGAGCTGCAGTTGCCTGTGCAATATGAGCTGCTGGAAGACGACACACAGGCGGTGGAGCAGGTGTGGCCACGCTTCTATGGCGCGCTTGCTGCCAGCCCGCCCGATCGCCAGGACTTCGTGGACGCCCTGAGCACGCACGGACGTTTTCAGACGCAGCAGGCGCTGCGCAAGGCACTGCAAAAACGCGTGGAATTTGCGCTGGCCGATGCGGCGGGCGTGGTGCAGACCTCGGTGGATGCGATGGCCGGGCAGTTCCCCGAATTCGAAGGCTTCGACGATCCGCTTCAATGGCTGGTGGAGCACACGCCCACCCGCAGCGTGTTGTTGGCCGCCGCCATCGTGCTCGGCCGGGCCAGCGCCGTGACCTTTGCAGCCAAGGGCGTGGAGCTGGAGCAAGCCATCACCGGCCTGAACGGCGCCGCGGTGATCGATGCCTTGCTCACGCAGAAAAGCGAACCCCGCAAGTTCAGCGACAAGATCGTCGGCATCGAGCAGGTCCGGGCGGCCCAGGACATCGCGCTGCGAGCCCTGGCCGCTCGCCACCAGCACCACGCGTGGCTGCACCACCAGCGCATGGCGCGACTCACGCGGGTGCTGCTGACCAGCTTCGCCTCGCTCAAGCACGAGCGCGGCTGGGTCGACATGAACGACGTGGAGTCCGCTGCGCGCCGCCTGCTGGGTGACGCCGAGCTTTCCGGCTGGCTGCAGCAGCGGCTGGACGCGCGCGTGCGCCATGTGTTGATCGACGAGTTCCAGGACACCAACCCGCTGCAATGGCAGGCGCTCTACGGTTGGCTGTCGGCCTATGCGGGCGCCGGCCCGGGCGAGGCGCCGTGCGTGTTTCTCGTGGGCGACCCCAAACAATCCATTTACCGCTTCCGCCGCGCCGAGCCGCAGGTGTTCAAAGCTGCGCAGGCCTTCGTGGTGCAAGGCCTGGAGGGTGCCTTGCTCAGTTGTGATCACACGCGACGCTGCGCACCCGCCGTGGTGGACGCGCTCAACAGCGCCATGCTCGCCGCCGTGCAGGCGGGCGACTACAGCAGCGATTTCCGCCCGCACACCACCGAGAGCCAGGAGCCCGGCGACTTGGTGGCCCTGCCGCAGGTGCCGCGCAGTGCGCGCGAGCGTGAGGGCAGCGACGGGGGCGAAGCTGCCTGGCGCGACAGCCTGTCCACCCCCCGCGTGCTGCCGGAAGACACGATGTCGGCGCTGGAAGCGCGCCAGGCGGCCGACTGGATCGCCGCCGAGATCAATGCGGGCCGACTGAGCGCTGACGGTTTGATGGTGCTGGCGCGTCGGCGCGAGCGCCTGGCCTGGATGTTCGAGGCACTGCGCGAACGCGGCATTGCCAGCGAGCAGCCCGAGAAGCTGGACCTGTGTGAATCACCCGCCGTGCAGGACGTGGTGGCGCTGCTGGACGCGCTGGTGTCGACCCGCCACGACCTGAGCCTGGCGCGTGCGCTGAAGTCGCCATTGTTCGGCTGGAGCGACGACGCGCTGGCCTGGATGGCCCGCTTGCAGCAGCATTGGACCGTGCGGCCCGGCGCGGACGCCAAGCCGGTCAAGCCGTCTTGGTGGACCGTGTTGCAGCGCTTCGCCGATCTGCCTGCCGATGAAAGAACCGCCCTGCCGTCGGTGCCCGAGCCGCTGGCGAAGGACTTCACCGACACCGCCGCACGGCTCCTGCGATACCAACAGTGGGTTCAGAGTCTGCCGCCCCACGACGCACTCTCCGCCATGTACGGCGATGGCGACGTGCTCGCGCGGTTTGCCCAGGCGGTGCCTGCGAGCCAGCGCGCGGGTGTGCTGGCGCAGTTGCGCGACCTGCTGGCCAACGCACTCGCGCAGGACGGCGGGCGTTTCCTCTCCCCTTACCGTTTCGTGCGCGCGCTCAAGGCCGGCGGCATCAAGGCCACGCCCACCCACAACAGCGGCGCCGTTCGCCTGCTCACCATCCACGGTGCCAAAGGGCTGGAGGCCCACACCGTGCTCATGCTCGACACCGACACCGGCTCCTCGCGCCCCGAGAGCATGGGCGTGTTGATCGACTGGCCGGGCGAAGAGCCCCTGCCACGCCGCTTCGTGTTCCTGGCCAGCGAAAAAACCCCGCCGGCTTGCGCCGCCAGTGCCCTCGCGCTGGAGCAGCAGGCCCGTTCGCTGGAAGAACTCAATGCCTTGTACGTGGCGCTCACGCGGGCCGAGTCGCGGCTGGTGATCTCCAGCTTCGAGCCGTACTCGCGAGCTGCTGGCGCGACCACCTGGTACGAGCGCTTGCTGCCGCTGACACAGCCGTTGGAGCAGCCGGCCGCACCCCCGCCGCGCAACGCCGCCGCAGGCCCGGCAAGCGACAGCTTCAGCCTCCTGGCGCTGCCCGCCTTGAAGCTCGCGACTGGCGCCACCACACCGGGCCTGGCAGAGCTGGTGCACGCCGATGACGAGCGCACGCGCATCGGGCTTGCGCTGCACCGCCTGCTGCAGTGGCATCCCACGTCTGCGTCGGGTTTCGCCTGGACTGGCGCGCACACCCACGCCGTGGCCCGCGAGTTCGCGCTCGGGCCGGCCCAGGCCGCGCAGGCGCTGGCCATGGCGCGCCGCATTGTGCAAGGCGAGGCGGCTTGGGCCTGGGACGATGCGGCGGTCGACTCCACCGGCAACGAAGTCGATGTTTTTCACGGCGGAGAGCTGCTGCGGCTGGACCGCCTGGTGCGCCGCATCGATACCGGCGAGTGGTGGGTGCTCGATTTCAAAAGCGCAGAACATCCCGAACAACAACCCGAGCTGCTGGCGCAGATGCGCGGCTATGGACAGGCGGTGCAAGCCGCCCGGCCCGGCGCCGTGGTGCGCCTGGCCTTCATCAACCTGCACGGTCGTCTGATCGAACTGCAAGACACATCGATCACTTCATGAACGACTTCAACGCCATGCCCATCCTCAATGTGGACGTGGCCATCATCGGCGGCGGTCCAGCCGGCCTCATGGCCGCCGAGGTCCTGAGCCGCGCCGGCCTGGCCGTGCACCTGTTCGACGCCATGCCCTCGGTCGGGCGCAAGTTTTTGCTGGCGGGCAAGGGCGGCCTGAATCTCACACACGCCGAGCCGCTGGACAGTTTTGTCACGCGCTACGGCGCAGCTCAAGACCGCGTGCAGGCACTGCTTCGGCACTGGGGACCGCAGGCCGCGCGTGACTGGGCTGCCAGCCTGGGCATCGAGACCTTCGTGGGCACCTCGAACCGTGTCTTCCCCACCGACATGAAGGCCGCGCCCTTGCTGCGCGCCTGGCTGCACCGGCTGCGTCATCCGGGCGAGGGCGGTGTGCCGGTGGTGTTTCACATGCGCCACCGCTGGCAGGGCTGGGCCGGATCGCCCGAGAGCCCGCTGGCGTTCGACGCGCCATCTGGTCGCGTGCAGGTACAGGCCCGTGCCACCGTGCTCGCACTGGGCGGTGCCAGCTGGGCGCGCCTGGGCTCCGACGGCGCCTGGCTGCCCTGGCTGCGGGCCGCCGGCGTGGCGGTCGCCCCCTGGCTGCCGAGCAACTGCGGTTTCGATGTGGCGGGCTCGTTGGCTCACGGTGTGAACCAGGGATGGAGCACCCATTTCAGCGAGCGCTTCGCCGGTCAACCCTTCAAGTCGGTCGCCATCCGCGCCACCGACAGCCTGGGCCAGACGTTCCAACGCAAGGGCGAGTTCGTGGCCACCAGCACGGGTGTCGAGGGCAGCCTGATCTACGCCGCATCCAGCTTGCTGCGCGACGAGATCGTGCGCCATGGCCACGCCACCTTCGAGCTGGATTTGCTGCCCGACCGCAGCGAGGAGCATGTGCTGGCCAAGGTGTGCCACCCGCGCGGATCACGCAGTCTCTCCAGCCACCTCAAGAGCCGCCTTGGGCTGGACGGCATCAAGGTGGGCATGCTGCACGAGCGGCTGGACAGGGAAGCGATGAACGATCCGGTGCGCCTCGCAAAAGCCATCAAGGCCCTGTCCATCACCTTGAGCGCAACCCGCCCCATCGATGAAGCCATCAGCAGCGCCGGCGGTGTGCGTTGGGAGGCCTTGGACAAGAACTTGATGATCCAGACCCATGCTGGCTTGTTCTGCGCCGGCGAAATGCTGGATTGGGAAGCGCCCACGGGGGGTTACCTGCTCACCGCCTGCCTGGCCAGCGGCGTGGTTGCGGGGGAGGGTGTGCGCCGCTGGGTTGAGGGCTTGCAGGCCTGAGCCTGTTCGATGGCTTGGTGGCTGGGTGGGTTGTCGCTAGAGGTATTGCTCGCGCGTGCGCTGGGCTTCTTCCATGGCGCGAATCTTCACGCAGACTGGATCGTTGTCCTGCGATGCCTTGGAGCACTCGCGAACCCGGCACAGCTCACGCGAGAAGAAATTGCCGGCGCCGTCGCAGATGCGGGTCACTGTGAGCGCCAGGGCTTGCGGTTGTGCCGGGGACGGCACCCGTTCGACTGGCTGCGCGGGCGGTCTGTTTGCCAGCTTGTTTGCCTCGTCAGCCCGCTGGCGTTCGAGCTCCTGCGCTGCGCGGGCCTGCTCCCGAGAGGCCTCGAGCCGCGAGCGTTTTTCACGTTCGAGGCGGTCCTGCTTGAGCCTGGCGTTCCGGGCAATCATCGCGTTCACCCGATCCTCCGCGCTGGCCAGCTCGGAAGGCGCCACCCTGGCCGGTGGAGCGGCAGTGAGGGCTTCGTTCTCCGGCAACGCAGAGTCGGCCGCAGGCAACGGCGTCTCGGCCGACACGCTGGTGGAAGAGGCCGTGGGCGTTGGGGAGTCGGTTGGCTGTGGCGGCTTGTCCTCACGCATGGAGAACCACACCGCCGCTGCGCCAACCAGCAGGAGCATTGCCACAGCCGTGATGCTTGTGCTTGCTGTGCCCTTGGGACTCGCTTTGAAGGGGATGGCCGGACGTTCCTCGTCGCGCACCGTGCCGGTCAGGATGGGTCTGTCGGGCGGGGGCGTGTGTTGCAGCGATCCGCTGCAGCCCCTGCAGAACATCGCCCTTTCTCGGTTGTCCGTGCCGCATGTCGCGCACACCTTGCCCATGGCCACCTCACCGGTTCTTCTGCAACTTGTGTGACGACCGCTGGTGGGTGTACAGACACCCACAAGGTGGCACATGCCATGCGTGACCGGTCGATTGGGGGGAATTTCAGCAAAGAGGGTGACGAGCCTTGACCCCGGCACTGGATTCACAGTTAGGGCTGCTTGGTTCCCCACCTGACCCGGTTGGCCGCTTCACCATGCGGGAAGGCCCGTCGAGGGTTATTGTAGGCGATGCGGTGGTGTGCTGCAGGGCGCCGGGTCGGGCCCGCCCCTTAGAATCGATCGCATGTCCTATGTCGTTCTGGCCCGCAAATACCGCCCGCGCAATTTCACCGAAATGGTGGGGCAGGGACACGTGGTGCAGGCCCTGTCGAACGCACTGACCACCCAGCGCCTGCACCACGCCTACCTGTTCACCGGTACGCGAGGTGTCGGCAAGACGACTGTCTCGCGCATCCTCGCCAAGTCGCTGAACTGCCTGGGCGCCGACGGGCAGGGTGGCATCACCGCCGAGCCCTGCGGCGTGTGCCAGGCCTGCGCCGACATCGACAGCGGCCGCTTCGTGGATTACACCGAACTGGACGCCGCGTCCAACCGCGGCGTGGACGAGGTGCAGGCGCTGCTGGAGCAGGCGGTTTACAAGCCGGTGCAAGGCCGCTTCAAGGTCTTCATGATCGACGAGGT